>JAFXPV010000061.1 GCA_017527625.1 Bacteroidales bacterium
AGCCAGACGGCTTCCTGTTTGGACAGGTGGGGTTTTAAGGTCTCGTAGACGTGCTCGTTGTATTTGTAGAGCCACTCTTCTTCCTTGTGGGTGAGAAGTTTGAAATTTACGGGACGCATATCGATGGGCACGAGGGTCATCGTGTCGAACTTGAAAAACTTGCCGTAGGACGTTTCTTTGTGGGGGACGACAGTTATGACGTTCTCGGTGCGGATGCCGTACTGTCCTTCGATGTATATCGCCGGCTCGTCGGAGAGCACCATTCCTTCGTCGATGACCAAAGGGCTCTCTTCCATTCGGATCTGCGGCGCTTCGTGGACGCAGAGGTGATGGCCGATGCCGTGGCTGGTGCCGTGGTAATACATCTTTCCTGTGGGATACATAGGGCCGCGGGCGAGTATATCCAGCTGGCTGCCCCTGGTTCCGGCAGGGAAGACGGCGGAGGCCAGGTCGATCATCCCCTTGAGCACGAGCGTGTAATCATCCCTCATCTGCTGGAGCAGACGGTCGCCGAGGCCGGTGAAGTCGTTGCGGTCGCTGAGCATCAGCGTGCGGGTGGTGTCGGTTGTGCCGTAGGGATAATGAGCTCCGGTGTCCATCAGCAGGAAGCCATAGGGCTGGATCTTCGCTGCATCGGCCTCGCAGGTAACGCTGTAGTGCGCCGAAGCGGCATTTGCATTCCAGGCGACAATGGGCTCGAAACTCTCGCCGAGGTAATCCGGACACTCGCCGCGGAACTCCTTCAGCTTCCCGGCAAGCATAAACTCGTTGAGACGTCCTGTATGCAGGTTGTCGTCTATAAACTTGAGCAGTTTCACCCAGGCCACACCGTCGTTGATGAAAGCCTTGCGGAAACCCTTCAGCTCAACTGCATTCTTGCGGCTGCGCAGCCACGCCACACTGCCGCCCGCCGTGGGATCCTCCTTGAAGCAGGCATCGCACTCTGACGGCTGCACGGTGGCGAAGGCAGCATTCCAGTTGTTGACGTTGATGGAAGAAGACTGGCAGATCCTCGTAACACCGGCAGGGATAGTACGCAGAAAATCGCGGAACGAGCCGTACTCGTGCAGCACGACGTGCTGCCATTCCAGATAATTCCTGGCTTCGGGGGTAAGGCTGTCCTGATGGCAGAACAGATGGATGCAGTTCTCTGTCATCACGCAGTACGACATTGCGACTGGATTATACTCGATGTCCTCGCCACGCAGGTTGCAAAGCCACATTATCTCATCGCAGGCGCTCACGATGTACGCATAGGCACCCTTGCAGCCAAGCTTGCCGGCGACGTCGCGCCGCTTGTCCTCTATGCTTGCCCCGCTGATACTATCAGGCATATTCACGATGGGCTTGGAAACCAGGGCCGGACGGTCCTTCCATATCTCACGGAAAGGATCGTCCACAGCCTCAAGGACAGCCGGAGAGAGCTCACTGCCAAGCGACAGGAACTCGTGACGGCTGAAAAGGTCTCCGTCCACGATGACTTTCGCCACATTCTGCGAATGAAGCCACTGCGGAATCGAAGGGGTACCGGCAATTTTAAGTTTCATCAGAGCGATGCCGGAACCCTCAAGCTGCCGGGCAGCCTGGATGAAATAGCGGCTGTCTGTCCAAAGGGCAGCTTCAGACGTAGTGACGACAAGCGTCCCGGCTGAGCCGTCGAAACCGCTCAGCCACTCACGTACCTTGAAACAGTCAGGAACATACTCCCCGAAATGACAGTCGTTCGAGGGCACGATCACTGCGTCGGCACCCTTGTCCGCCAGCATCCTGCGGACTGCATCCAAGACCTGTCTGCGGTCCATAATTACTCTTCTCTGTGAAGAGCCCTGTGCTCGATGTCCTTGTAATAGTTTACAGTGCCGACTTTCAACTCTACAGTAGCGGCGTCATCGCAGACGATGATTCCCCTCTGGTGCATCTGAAGAACAGAAATGGTCCACATATGGTTGACAGCACCTTCAACTGCGTGATAAAGGGCGCGGGCCTTGTTGTGACCATTGGCAAGGATGAGGACTTCGTAAGCATCCATTACGGTGCCGACGCCTACTGTGAGGGCGGTCTTCGGAACCTTAACGATGTCGTGCTCGAAGAAACGGGAATTGGCGATGATGGTGTCAGTAGTCAGATATTTCAGCCTTGTGCGTGATGAAAGAGACGAACCGGGCTCGTTGAAAGCGATGTGGCCGTCAGGACCGATACCGCCCATAAACAGACGGATTCCGCCGTATGACTTGATCTTCTCCTCGTAACGCTCGCACTCTGCAACCAGGTCTGCAGCGTTGCCGTTGAGGATGTTGATATTCTCTTTCTTCACATTCACGTGGTTGAAGAAATTGTTGTACATAAATGAGTGGTAGCTCTCGGGATGATCCTCAGGAAGGCCTACATACTCGTCCATATTGAAAGTAACGACATTCTCAAAACTTACTTTACCTGTTTCATACAGGTGGATCAGCTCTTTGTAGGTGCCAATAGGAGTAGAACCGGTAGGAAGGCCGAGTACGAAGGGCTTCTCGGCAGTAGGCTGGAACTCATTGATACGCTTTACGATGTACTCTGCTGCCCATTGGGACATTTTTCCATAAGAATCTTCAATTATAAGTCTCATAATGTGGGGTAAATTAGGTTTTATGTTTGTTTACTATTGTATTTCATTGTCCGAGAAGCACCCTCGCGTTCGCCAGGGCCTCCGGTGTCACTTCCTGCCCGCTGAGCATCCTTGCTATCTCACGGGCCCTCTCCTCCCCTTCTATCTTCCTTATCTTTGACGACGCCACGCGGTCGTCGCCGATCTCCTTGTACACGAGATAATGGGCATTGCCCTTGCTGGCTACCTGGGGAAGGTGGGTTATCGCAATCACCTGCATACTGTCACCCATCCCGACAATCATCTGCCCCATCTTATCGGCCACGCTGCCTGAAACCCCCACATCTATCTCATCGAAAATCATTGTGGGCATCTGCACGTGCTGCGCCAGCAGAGCCTTAACGCAGAGCATAATGCGGGACAATTCACCGCCCGATGCGACTTTCGACAGCTCTTTAGGCCGGTCATCGCCCGCAGCGGAAAAGAAAAACCTGACGGCATCTTCACCGGCAGGTCCTCTCTCTGGCAGAGCCTCAAGCTGTGCGCTGAAAGAAGCAAAGGGCATCTCCAGCCCTCTGATGGAACTTTGCAGGACTTGTGACAGTTTCGGGGCGGCCTGCAACCTTGCAGAATGCAGTTCCATAGACAACTCCGCACAAAGCTTGTCGGCCTCATCTTTCTGACGCCGCACGTCGGCAAGGCACTCTGAGAGGTCATCTCCCTCCTGCAGGCTGGCCTGCAAGCTGTCTTTCAGAGCCAGAAGTTTATCGACGTCATCCACTTCGTGCTTGCGCATCAGATCATATATGAGGGCTATCCTGTTTTCCACGGTCTCCAGCCTTGCGTCGTCGACAGATATCTTCTCCTGCTCTGCATCTATCTCATTGACGATGTCCTTGAGTTCGATGCGGGAGGACTCCAGACGCTGCAGCAGCGGCTCCAGCCGGTCGATGACTCTGGCGGCCTTGGAAAGATTGCCTATAGCTTCTTTGAGCGCCGTCTGGACATCGGAACGCTCGTTGTCCAGAGCATCCAGTGCAGTGCGCAGAGACAGTTTGAGATCTTCGGCGTTGGCCAGCTCCAGCTGCTCTTTTTCCAGCCGCTCGAGTTCGCCCGGCTCAAGCGCAGCCTTGGCAAGCTGGTCAAACTGGAATTGCAGATAATCGCGGTTCCTTGCGCTTTGAGCGACCCTTTGCTCCAGCTCGGCAAGTTCCCTTCCCAACTCCTTGAAATGCCTGTATGCGGCCTCGTATCGGCCCAGGAGGGCTGCATTGCCCGCGAAAGCATCAAGAACCCTGCGCTGGAATGCAACGTCGCCCAGCATAGTCTGGCTGTTCTGGGAATGTATATCCACGAGAGAAGCCGTGAGGGTCTTCAACTCATCCAGGGTCACCGGCATATCATCGATGAAAGCCCTTGACCGCCCCTGGGGGGTAACCACCCGGCGGACTATCCTTTCCTGGCCTTCATCATCGATGAATTGAGCTTCGACGACGCAGTTGCGGCTGCGGTCGCAGATGACGTCCGCATCAGCCCTGGCTCCGAGCAGAAGCGACAAAGCGCCCAGCAAAATTGATTTTCCGGCTCCGGTCTGACCCGTTATAATTACAAGATGCTTTGGAAATGAAATATCCAAAGCATCTAGCAATGCGTAATTGTTTATGGTCAGCCGCGCCAGCATAGGAGTCCGTTATTGCTGAGAGTCTGCTTTTCTGTAGAAGATCTTACCTTCCTGGAACTCCTTGATAGCTGTCAGAGCGGGCTTCGGAAGCCTTTCATAATAACGGGAGATCTCTATCTGCTCCCTGTTCTCGAAGGTCTCCTCCAGGGTATCAGCATAATTTGAGAACTCTTCCAGTTTCTTGCTGAGTTCCTGCTTGAGGTCTGCTGAAATCTGGTTGGCCCTCTTTGCGATGATGACCGTAGATTCGTAGATGTTGCCTGTAGGGGCTGCGATATCTGCCAGTTCCCTGGTTATAGTGTTGTTGACAACAGCCTGTTTCTTAACTTCCATTTCAATCTGTTCTTTTAACTATTCTGTTTACTCTTTCGTATATACTGTCCAGTTCGCGACGATGCTTGCTCTCCGGGAATTCACTCACGAAGTTGTAATAGTCATCGACGAACGCCAGGTATCTTTCGTGTTTCTTCGAGGCGACGCTGTTATCTGCATACTTGTAGGCAGCCATCGCCACGAAATAGAGGATGTCCTCCCTGTATCTGTTCTCGGCGTCCTCCTTCAGCACGTTCTTCAGGGCATAGTGGGCGGCCAGGTAATCCTCCATATGGTAATAGAGGTGGGCTGCCTCGAATGCTTTCTTGTCGAGACGCTCTTCCAGGTCATCTTTCATCAGCGTACACTCGATGATGTACTTGCTGTCCGGATAGAGGGACATATAGCGGTTGATCTCGTTCAGGGCCCTGTATGTCGGAGTCTGGTCGAGTTCGTAGCGGTAGGTACTCTTGTAGAGGCAGTCGATGTAATAGAAACGCGCCTGCTCGATGAAGGGGCTCAGGGGGAACACTGTGATGAACTCATTGAAGTTGCTCTCGGCAGTAATGAAATCCTTGTAGCGATAGTTGCTCATCGCCCAGTAGAACTGCACGGTGTCTTCCTGGGCAGTGCCCTTGGTCGCAAGCGAGATGGATTCGAACATCTCGGCAGCCTTGGAGTATTTGCCTTCTTCGTAAAGCTCGAAGGCCTTTGAATACTTGGTCGGTATGTCATTGCCCCTGAGCAGTTTTTCATACTCCGTAGTGCACGATGCCAACATCAGCAGCGTGAAGACAGATATTATGAGCGTTCTTGCTTTCATCATTTTCGTTTTAAAGGGCCTGACACGGCAAATAACAAGCCATTGCCGCTATTTTTTCAAATATTTCTCCAAATCCATCGCAGCCTTGCATCCGCTGCCTGCGGCCACGACTGCCTGACGGTACCTGCTGTCCATCACATCTCCCGCTGCAAACACGCCTTCCACGCTGGTGGCAGTAGTGTCGGGCTCCGTCACTATGTATCCCTGATCGTCGGTCTTCACCCAATCCTTGAAAATATCCGAATTGGGATGGTGTCCGATCGCAAGGAAGAAACCGTCTATGGCCACGTCGAACTCTTCGCCGTTCTTGCGCACCAGCCTGACTCCGTTTACACCTGTCGCGTCGCCGAGGATTTCGCGGGTCTGGCATTCCCAGAGGATCTCGATGTTGCCGGTCGACATCACTTTCTCCTGCATTGCCTTGGTGGCCCTCAGCTCATTGCGGCGCACGATCATATAGACCTTGCTGCAGAGAGATGCCAGATATGAAGCCTCTTCACAAGCCGTGTCGCCGCCGCCGACGACGGCTACGACTTTCTTGCGGTAGAAGAAGCCGTCACAGGTAGCGCAGGCCGACACTCCCATACCGCGGAACTTCTTCTCGCTGTCTAGGCCGAGGTATTTGGCGGAAGCGCCTGTCGCGATGATCGCAGCCTCTGCCTCGAGGGCGGGCTTGCCGTCAATCTCGATGGCGAAAGGCCTGTGCGAGAAATCAACTTTGGTGACAATGCCGCTGCGGATATCGGCTCCGAAACGGAGAGCCTGACGGCGCATATCCTCCATCATCTCATTGGCGTCGACACCCTCGGGGTAGCCGGGGAAATTGTCCACTTCGGTGGTGGTTGTGAGCTGGCCGCCGGGCTGGATACCTTCGATGACCACAGGAGACAGACCGGCCCTGGCTGCATATATCGCAGCTGTATAGCCTGCGGGGCCACTGCCAATAATGAGACATTTGACTTGTTCCATAAGATTTCCTGCTTTAGCCTGCAAATGTATGAATTTTTGCGGATTAATATAAAAATGCGGACAAAAAAAGAAGAGACCTCGTGCAAGGTCTCTTCTTAAATGGAATATCGCGTATCAGCTACCTGCCGTTGGCGATTTTGTAAGCTTCGGTGGTAGTGTAATACTTGGTGATCATATTGGGCTGCTCCCAGTCGGGAAGTTTGCCGTCGGCGAAATACTTCAGGAAGTTCTCGGTAACCTGGCCGAAGTGAGCCTCGTGGCCGTTGCGGTATGAATCCGGAACGAACACGTGCCAGGCATTGTCACCCATCGGCTCGAGTTTGATGCCGGGATAGAACCTCTCAAGATCAGCGAAACTTTTCTTGACTGCATCCGCATAACCCGGAGCAGGATTGACAGCCTCGATGTAAAGCTCAGGCTTCCAGTTCTGTTCGGCAGTCTGGCGGATGGTGATATTGGCTTTTGTGCCACGCATCTCGCAATAGTGGGTATCTCCGCCGCCTGCAGGGGCCTGATAGTTCCACAGAGCGGTTACTGATGCGTTCAAGCCTTTCAGCTGATAGTTGATCTCGCCGTTCTGGTAAACTTGAAGAACACCGTCTTTGACGTCCTTCATCAGGAACTCGGGGAAAGCGTCAAGGCCTGTAGAAGCCTTGAACTGAGCGAGAGTGATGGGAGTCGGCCAATGCCTTGCAGAAGTAATCTTCACATCTGAGGGATTAAGGATCTCGTCGGGATAGCACTGCCACTGAACAAGGTCTACAAGGTGAGTGGTTACATCGACGATAGCCTCGCCCTGCTGATCAACATCGTAGAACCAGGCCGGACGGATGTTAGGTTTGCCTGAAACTTCTTTGTAGAAGTGGTGCACGCTTTCCATCGTGATGCCGGGATTCTCGGGAGTACCCTTCTCCTGCTCACCGTAAATATCGGGAATCAGGGAGAGCTCGCGCTGGAGGATGGATGTGATTTCGTGGCGCTCGGTCATAATATCATAGAGCAGCACGTTTTTCTGATTGGCAATCTTGAAACACTCTTTCAATACTTCAAAATTCTCTGAATTGATGGCCATAGGCTTGTCGGCAAGCACATTGATGCCGGCTTCCAGAGTCTTTTTGATGTATTCCGTCTTCTTGAGGTTGTTACCTGCAGTGACCATCACGTTGGCCTTGCCGTCTGAAATCATCTTCTCGAGGAAGTCAGGGCCTGTATAGACTATTTCATTCCAGGCAGTGGGATTCTCGGCGCGTGTGTTATACGCCTCGATCTTTGCAAGATGTTCCTGCAAGTCCTCACCGGGATTGGAATAGACGTACACATCCTTGCTCACCTGGGGATAGGATGTTTTCTGGACCAGGGCTGCGTGGAAATGTCCGGGATCGAGAGTGGCGATAACCACCTGTTTGGGACCTTCTTCCTTGCAAGCACTCATCATAAGTACAGCTGAGAGAGCTGCTATTGTCAGGATAGTTTTTTTCATATTGCGTTACTTCTTAGAAACTTTTACAATCGGCGGTTCTCCGAAATCCCTCCAGATCTTCTCAGCCTTGGTGGGAGTCATCATACCGTCATAGGCATAGAACCTGTACTTGAGGGTATAGGTACGGTTGGCCTTGAGTTTCCAGTCAGTGTTCTTGGTGGGCACGAAGTTCATATAGACGTCGCCGCGGCCGCCGTTCTGCTGTTCGTTCCAGATACGGATGGGCTCGGGATAGTTGAAGTCATCGGGATGGCACATATAGAGCAGACCAGCGACATTGTTGCCGACACCGGTACCGCCGTTGGTGTAGAGCCAGCGGCCGGTGGTATTGTCAATCTGCTGACGGGTCTTGCCCTCAGAGCTCATCATCTCGACGTTGTCCTTAGTCCATACTGCATTGGCGCGGAAGCCGAGGCCGGCATAGCGGTACTCCTTGAGAGTAACGGGCTTGCTGCCGGGAGTCAGTTCAGACTCGAAGTCCCAGAGATAGCCGTCTCCTACGTTGTAGACTTTGACCTTCCAGATTTCACGCATTGCAGTCCTTTCACCGGCATCAGTGAAAACGATGTGGTTGAGGGATGCGTTGAAACCTGAGAATACGTCACCTTCGTAAAGAGCCTCGACAGCTTCGGGACGTACAGTGCCCTGACGCTCAACGAGGTTCCAGCAGTCATAAACCTGGCCGTCGTACATCAGCTTGGTCCAGGGGTTCCAGATGCCGTAGTGGTGACGGTGGTCACGAGGCTGGATGTTGGTCAGCACGAAACCTGAAGGAGTGTATGCAGGGTGGATGTAACCGCCGCGGTTGAAGACAGGGTCTACGCCTTCGGGAGACTGATTGATGGCGAAGTTATACTTCAGCACATCCTTGCCGCTCTTCTTGAGGACTACAGCCTTGTCGTCCATAACGGCTTTCATCTTGCTGTCAGCTTTCTTGGCCCTGACCTTCTTGGCAACATAGGTGCGGATCTGGCCGGGAGCTGTGTTGCCCGACAGGATGAAGAACAGTTCTGCTTTCTTTCCGTCAAGGACTACCTGGCAGGGAGTAGCCACTTCGCCGCCGTTGGTGGTCTCATAGAGTTCGACTGCAAATTTGTCCTTGAGTTTCAAAGATGAAACGTCAGCTGTCACGACGCAGTCGGTACGGTCGTATTTGCCTGCGTTGACTGAGATGTTGACCGATGCTCCGAATGAGAGTACCGGGATGAGGAGAGATAAAAGTATTAATTTTAATTTCATAGTTAAGCGATGTTATAAGGGGCACGCATCGGACGTGAAAGCATTGAGTTGGCTTCGTCGTCGTTGATGAATCTTTCTTTGATGGGATCCCAGTAGAGTTTGCGATGCAGGTGCATTGCGATGAACTGGAGCAGGCAGACGGCGCAAGAGCGGTGTGCGATCTCGGCAGGTGAAACTGTGAGGGCGCGGCTCTTTACGCAATCCAGGAAGTTACCGTGCTGGTCTTCACTCTTGTAGAGGTGAACTTCATTGGCTCCGAGAGGTTCGGTGATGATCTCTGAGCGTGAAGCCTGGAGGGCTGAAGAAGAAGTGTTCATCTTCGGGTCGCTCGGCAGAACGGTGTAGTTGCCGCGGCATACGAAGATCCAGCCGTCCGTTCCCTCGAAATAGATACCGTTGGGTTTTTCCTTTGAGTCGGTGCAACCTCTTACGATCACGCCGTCGGCATATTTCATCTCGGTATGGTACTCGCCGTGAACATCCCAGAGGCCGCTGTTGGCGAATTCAGCCTCACCGTAAACCTCAACGGGACCGGTGTACTCGGCACCCATTCCCCAGTGGGCGATATCGAAGTGGTGCACGCCCCAGCCGGTGATCATACCGGCGCCGAACTGCTCGCAACGGAGCCAACCCGGACGGCCGTAGCATTTCTGCGGGTGTACGCGGTCTTCAGTATAGTAAACGTAAGGAGTTGAGCCGAGCCATTTCTCGTAGTTGAATCCTGCAGGAACGGGCATTTCTTCGGTCCTTCCACCTGCCGGGTCGCCGGGAAGACGGACCTCGACGAGTTTCAGCTTACCGATACGGCCGCTGCGCACGAATTCGCAGGCCATACGGAACTGCTCGCCTGAACGCTGCTGTGAACCGAGCTGGAACACACGGCCTGAAGCGTTGACTGCGTTACTCATCAGACGGCCCTCTTCTACAGTGAGGGAAGTCGGTTTCTCAAGATAGATATCCTTGCCTGCGCGAACTGCGTCGATGGCGATCTTCGCGTGCCAGTGGTCGGGGGTGCAGACTACTACTGCATCGATGTCCTTGTTTGCGAGGAGGTCCTCATAGTCGGCATAAACTGTAGCCTCGGGGCGTTTCCAGCCTCTGCGCTCGTAGAAGTTTTTAACAAGGGTCTTGGCATCCTGGGCGCGGTGGGCGTCAAGGTCGCAGACTGCGATCATATGGGCCTGTTCGAACTTCATAATACCGGGCATATCGAAGCCCTGGCTCTGACGGCCGGTGCCGATAGCGCCGACATTGATTCTCTCAGAGGGAGCGTTGGCACCGAAAACGTGAGAAGGCACGATTGAAGGCGCAACGATGAGGCCTGCGCCAGTCAATGCGGTGCTCTTCAAGAATTTACGTCTAGAAATATCAGTCATGATTGTTAAGGTTAAAAAGGTTTATTGATAATTGTTGATTTATATCTGTATGTCCATTACAAAATGGCCCAAATTCCTTGTAAAGGTAGGAACTTAAAACAAGGAAAACAAGCCAAAAACTCACAAAAAACTTAGTATTTGTGCAGTTCCAGGGTATTGTCGATGACTTTCGGCAGTTCTTCTGGAAAATGGGTGACGAAGAGCAGAGTCTTGTTCTCGTCCGAGCAGAAACGCTCGATGACTGTCTTGGCTGTCGCCCTGCAGCGGCGGTCCAGCCCCTGGAAGGGTTCATCCAGGATCAGCAGGTCCGGATCCTTGACAAATGCACGGGCCAGAAGCACCAGACGCTGCTCACCGCTCGACAATGTAGGAAACATCCTCGAGGCCAGCTTTCCGGCACCGAAAGCTTCCAAAAGCCCTCGGCCGGTTGCAAGAGCCTGCGCCCTGTCACAGCCCGCTCCTGCATAGCCGTCTGCAAAACCTCCGGCAACCACATCGACAGCCGGCAGGTTGTCGCTGAAGCCGCTGTGCAGCTCGCTGGACAGATAGCCTATGTGCTTCTTGATGTCCCAGATGCTCTCTCCGCTGCCCCTGCGCACGTCGAAAAGGGTCATATCCAGAGAGTATGCCTTGGGATTGTCGGCGCACACAAGGCTGAGCAGGGTGCTCTTGCCGCTGCCGTTGGGTCCGGTGACGTTCCAGGCTTCGCCCCTGCGTACCGTCCAGTCAAGTCCGCTGAAGACTGTCCTGTCCCCGTAAGAAATTGAAACATTCCTCATAACCACGGCATTCTCGTAAGAGACTTCCTTGCGGCTGCAGAACGGCAGCTGCGGCACCTCCGGCACATCTTCCTGCATTGCGGACGCAGCTGTCAAGGCCTCGCTGCGGGTATATCTGGGAGAGCAGACACCGTCCTTGAGAAAATACACGTGAGTCACCAGCCGCGGCACCATCCCAATGTCGGTAAAAGTCATAATGAAACTGACGCCCAGACGGTCTGACACAAGTTCCATAAGGCTGCAGAGCAGCTCCCGCGTCTGAGGGTCAAGCCCGATGAAGGGAGCTTCCAGCACCAGGACCTTCGGAGCGGAAAGCAGAGCTTTGGTCAGATGATACCTGCGCAGTTCGCCGGAAGAAAGCACCATCACCGTACGGTCGAGCAGAGGGCTCATACCGAGCAGGTCATATAGCTCCTGACGCCAGGCGTCGCTGACCGCCGGCTCCAGTGCAAGCAGGCTTCTCACCGAGACGCCGTTCTCTCGCTCCTGGGCGTGCCAGCGCTGCTGGTAATAGTAAGGAAATTCCGTCGTGCCGTAGGCCCCGTTGAAACGGACTGTCTTCAGGGCTTTGTAGGTCTCGCCGCCGAGATTGTGCCTGAGGGTTCCCTCCCTGAGGTAGAAACCGCCCGAAAGCATCGAAACAAGGGTGCTCTTGCCGCTGCCGTTGTCGCCCACAAGGGCTACGTGCTCGCCCTGTGACAACTCGAAATCAACTGGGGCTGCCAGCCTTCTGAAAGGATTGGAGATTACTGCGGAACTCAGACGGATGAGGGGAGTCATAGCACTAAACGAAGCGTCCGTCTCGCATTTCGAGGCAGCGGTCGCTCAGACGGGCGAGGTCGCGGTCGTGAGTGACGATGACGAAGGTCACGCCGTGGGTGTCGCGGATCTTGAAGAACAGGTTGTGCAGCTCTTCACGGGTCTTGCTGTCCAGATTGCCCGAAGGCTCGTCGGCGAATATCACAGAAGGAGAATTGACCAGCGCACGGGCGACCGCCACACGCTGCTGTTCGCCTCCGGAAAGCTGGGAAGGCTTGTGGTCGAGCCTTTCTCCGAGCCCGAGTTCCTCGAGCAGGGCCACTGCCTGGTCGGGATCCCTGCGGCCGGCGATCATAGCCGGAATCATCACGTTTTCCTTGGCGGTGAACTCCGGCAGCAGATGGTGGAACTGGAAGACGAAGCCTATCTTGCGGTTGCGGAACTCGGCCAGTTCTTTTTCGGACAAACTGAAGATGTCCTGACCGTCGATATATACTTTTCCGGCGTCCGGCACATAGAGGGAACCGAGAATCTGGAGCAGTGTGCTCTTCCCCGCACCGCTGGCGCCGACGATGCTGATGACCTCGCGGTCCTCGGCCGTGAAGTCGATGCCCTTGAGCACCTTCAGGGCGCCGAAACTCTTTTCTATGCCTGTTGCCTGGATCATACCGCGACAAAAATACTAAAAAAACGGATTAATACGGGTCGACGTCGACTACTATGTCCACCGGCGGCTTCATAAATGTGCGAAGATCTTCAACCAGGGCCGCCACACGCTTCTTCGCCGCCCTGGCCGAGGCATTCTTGGCCAGCTTGACCCAGAACACCGTGATGAAGTAGCCTTGTATCTTGTTGACTGCAGGAGTCATCGGCCCCATAAACTCTATGTCCGGCATTCCGGACAGGCGGGACTTGATCTCACCTGCCATAGTGAACACGCGGCCTTCGTACCTGTCACGCACAGTCAGGGAAACCAGACGGACGTACGGAGGGAAGGCGAAAGCGCTGCGCTGTGCGAGCAGGGTGTCACTGTCGTACCGGCCTGCCGCAGCATCCCTCAGCACGGGATAATCGCTCTGCCAGGTCTGGATGACGAAACTGCCGCCTGCGCCGCGGCGGGCTGCGCGTCCCTTGAGCTGCGAGAGCAGCTGGAGGGCTTTTTCGTCACAGCGGAAATCCTGCATACTGACGATGGTATCGACGTTGGTCACTGCGACCAGGGTCAGGTTGGCGAAATCGAAGCCCTTCGTAATCATCTGGGTGCCGACCATTATATCGATGTCTCCGCTGCGGAAGCCCTCGAGGATCTTCTTCTCCTCCCTGGCAGATGCCGTCACGTCCGCATCGAAGCGGGCCACGACTGCATCCGGGAACAGCTGCTGCAGCTCTTCCTCGAGCTTCTCGGTGCCTGCGCCGCGCAGGGTCAGTCCTTCGCTGCCGCAATTGCCGCAAACGGGCTCATAGGGCGTCTGATATCCGCAGTAATGGCAGCTCAGCATATTCTTGAACTTATGGTAGCTGAGGGCTACGTTGCACGACGGGCAGCGGGGCACCCAGCTGCACTGCGGGCATTGCACGTAGGAAGAATATGAACGGCGCGAGCGGAAAACCATTATCTGTTCCTTGCGGTCGAGGGCGGCGCGCATCATATTCACCAGTTTCATCGAGAATGAGCCTTTGACATCGTGGGCCTTCCAGGCCCGGTTCATATCGATGACCACTGTCTTGATGTCCGGCTCGCCATAGTACCTCTCCTTGAGCTCGACGAGACCGTACTTGCCGGTGCGGGCGTTGTAGATGGACTCCAGCGACGGCGTCGCGCTGCCGAGCAGGATGTCGGCGTGGTGGAACAGCCCGAACATCACGGCCAGGTCCCGGCCGTGGTAGCGGGGTGCCGGATCGGTCTGTTTATATGAGCCGTCGTGCTCTTCGTCGACCACCACCAGCCCGACGTCACGGTGTGGCAGGAGAAGGGCCGAGCGGGTACCGAGCATAATGTATGGGCTGTCGCCGGATACTATCTTGTCGTAGATATCCTTCCGGACCGCAGGGGTCTGCCTGGAGTGCCATATCAGCAGCCTGTCGCCGAAGGCGGCGCCGAGGCGGTCTTCGAGCTGCCTGGACATAGCTATCTCCGGCACCAGGCAGAGCACTCCCCTGCCCTTTTCCAGAGTGGTCCGTGCCAGCGCCATATATATCTCTGTCTTGCCGGCTGCGGTCACTGCATCCAGCAGTACGGTTTTCATACCACCGGCGAAATTATCAACAATGGCGTCAAGAGCTTCCTGCTGAGCCGCAGAAAGGACTGCCTCAGGACAACTTTCATACTTCGGGAGTTTCTTGCGCAGGCTGCGTTTCTTCTCGACCTGTTTGAAGAACTGGGCAGGGCAGGCGCTTTTGAAGACCTCCCCGAGGGTACACAGGTAGTAATCAGCTATGCTCCTCCAGAAATCCATCTGGGCTGCGCTTATCACAGGCAGTTCCGACTTCAGCTCGTCTATCTCGCGCACTGTGTCAGGGTCCAGACCGGCCGGCAGCGCTCCCTTTCGGCTCACCACCGCCAGATAGCGCCGTCCGTGGAAAGTCACTGCCACCCAGCTGCCGACTCCTACGGCATCCTGCAGGGGCGGGGGCAGGTAATAGCTGGCCTCCCCGGCAAGCCGGAGCGGCAGAATCACATCCACGCAAATTCTGTCAGCGGTCATCAGAGATAGTTTATGATATTACGTCTGAGCTTGCCTATGTTGTCGTTCACTATCCGGCGTATGGCCTGCTTGTTTACCTTGCCGACACCAGTCATCGGTATTGCATCCAGCGCCACATAGAAATCTGGGCGTTTGTTCTTTCCCAGCCTCTGCCTGAGATATGCTGTCAGAGCCTTCAGGTCGGTCTTTTCGGCGCGGGGGCGCGTCAGCACGGCTACGACTTTCTCGCCGAAGACATCGTCCCTGAGTCCGACTACCTGAGAGCCGTCTATGCCGTCGAAGCTGTCGATCACCAGCTCGACGTGCTTGGGTGATATGTTCTCGCCGCCACGGATTATCATATCCTTGCAGCGGTCTACGATCCAGTACAGGCCGTTTTCGTTGCGCTTGGCCACATCACCGGTGTGGAACCAGCCCTCATCGTCGTATGAGGCTGCTGTCATCGCGGCGTCAAGATAGCCGAGCATCATATTTTTGCCGCGCAGGCAGAGTTCTCCCTGAATCATCCCGTCTTCGGAACGTCCGTATCCGGGAGCGATGCGGGCTTCCATATCGCCTACAGGCCAGCCTGCCGAATTGCCTCTGACGGACGCAGGGGCGTCGAAGCCCTGCCCCAGAGCCCAGCTGGCGCATTCGGTCATACCGTAGCCGCACATCACGTGTTCCTCCCCGAAGGCTCTGCACATATCTGCCACCAGTTCCACGGAAGTGTAGGATCCGCCGACTATGGCCCTCCTCACGCTGGAAAGGTCGTAGCGGGAAATCAGCTCCGAGGAGAAAAGCACCTGGTACATCGTAGGAACCATATTTAGCACGGTGCAGCGGTACTCGTCAATCAGCCTCAGAGTCGCTCTGGCATTGTAGGTGCGGGTCACCACAAGGTCCGCCCCGGCCAAAAAGAAAGAGCAGCAGATGAGCACGCAGCCGTAGATATGGCTGATGGGAAGGTTCAGCAACATCACGTCGCTGGAATCCAGCGAAATAGTCCGCATAAAGTCGAGTGCGGAATGCATCAGGTTCGCCGGGCCGTGCATCACACCTTTCGGATCGGCCGTAGTGCCCGAAGTGAACATTATCATCAGCAGGTCGTTGCTGACGGAATCTGTCACGGGAGCGCTCTTGTATTTGTTTATGAAGTAGTCAGCTTCCTCAAGAGTGACGATAGCCGGAACGCTGTGCATCAATCTGCCGGAAACCGGATTGTCCATCAGGTGGAAAAGGAGCTTCACGCCGGCTGTCCTGACTATGTACAGCACTTCGTCTTCGACGGACTTCGAGCTCACCGGCACGACTACCGCACCTAACTTGACAATGGCGAAGAAGCATTTCATCCAGTACGAGGTGTTCTGGCCGAAAAGCGCCACTCGGTCGCCGCGGCCTATGCCGCAGCCGGCCATCGCGCTGGCCAGGTCGTCCACTCCCTCCAGGAATTCCGAATAGGAGAAGCGCCTTCCCTCATCGGGGAAGTGGATAGCAGAATCCGTATGGCGGAGCGAAGCAGCCTTGAACAAGTCGTAGAACGATTCCATCAAGCCTCCTTATGATTTCCACTTGATGCGGGCGTTCACGAAATTGACGCCTGCAGCTGAATTGACTGAGAAAAGGGTCACGTCGTCGGCCGTGTCTTCATAGCGAACCTCGATGTCTTCGCCGTAGACAGCTTCCTTGGCGTAGACGATCTCGAAGCGTTCCGCCACCCTGTCATAGACTTTGTCGATGGGGTATGAATCCATAATCCACTGCACGTACTGCATACTGTTGGTATGCCCGTTGTAATCGATGTCGCTGTACACCACCTTATGTCTGTAGACTTCGGGGCCGGAAGCCTGCGGCAGCTTGCCCGGCAGCTCGGCGGAAACCTTCTCTCCGGTAGCGAAATCAGCTATGTTGGTGTCCCTGATAACATTGACGGGCCTGCGGGTCTTGAGGTCTATGATCGCCCATTCCGTAGATGCGGTACAGAGGACCTCTCCGGCAGCATTGCGCATAATGAAGTTCCTTGTCGTGAGCAGCCTGTTCACACCTTCGACCCAGGTCTCGATGGTGATCCTGTCCTGCTCGACGGGAAGTGACTTTATGTCGGCCGCGAACTTGAGCAGAACCCACGAGATTCCCTCTCCGCCGATCAGATTGAGGGTGCCGAAGCCGTGTTTGTCGGCATCCTTGCCCGAAGCTGTCAGAAATGCTCGCTCGAGCGCCATCATCCGCAGATGCATCTTTCCGTCCACATCGTGGGGCAGTATTACATATTCATATTTATTTCTTTCCATCGTTGCAATATTTGGAAGGCTAAAGGTAGCTGAAAAATCACATTATTTGACTAAATTGGCGCAAATTATCGACAATATGAAAAGGACCTTTATTGCTATTGCATTTGTGGCCGCCGTCCTGACATCTTCCGGCTGCGGGAACAAAGCTCAGACTTCATCAGAAATGGAAAATCCAGTGGTTGAAAACATTATGGCCCGCCGCTCAGTCCGTTACTATACCGACCAGGCAGTGCCCCGTGAAGTACTTCAGAAGATTGCAGAGTGCGGCGTGAATGCGCCCAACGCAATGAACAGCCAGAACTGGGAGGTACGCATCATCGACGACCCCGAATGGTTCAACGGCGCCACCGAAGCTATGGGAGACAATATGATGCACGGCGGCGACGCCAGCGACCCCAAGTTCCGCAATGCCTTCCGCAACGCTACG
>JAFXPV010000062.1 GCA_017527625.1 Bacteroidales bacterium
ACAAGGGCGGCGTGGGAAGTCATGCCACCACGGGTGGTGAGGATACCTGCGGAAGCACGCATGCCCTCGATATCCTCCGGGGAGGTCTCCTCACGGATGAGAATGACGTTCTCACCACGGGCATTGGCAGCCATGGCTGCCTCGGAAGTGAAGACGATCGTGCCGACAGCTCCACCCGGAGAAGCGGGCAGGCCCTTCGCCAGGACGGCAGCCTTCTTCTCGGAAGCCGTATCGAGGATCGGGTGCAGGATCTCATCCAGCTGGCTCGGGGAAACACGCATCACTGCGGTCTTCTCGTCGATCATGCCTTCATCAAGCATGTCCATCGCCATCTGAAGGGCAGCCAGTCCCGTGCGCTTGCCGATACGGCACTGCAGCATGTAAAGCTGACCATCCTGGATCGTGAACTCGATATCCTGCATGTCGTGGAAGTGGTTTTCCAGCAGGGTGCGGATGCTGTCAAGCTCCTTATAAACCTTGGGCATCGCGGTCTCAAGGGACTCGAGATGCTTGTTATGCTCGGTCTTGGTGGCCTCATTGAGAGGGTTCGGGGTACGGATACCGGCGACCACATCTTCGCCCTGGGCATTGATCAGCCACTCACCATAGAACTTGTTGTCACCGGACGCAGGGTTACGGGAGAAAGCGACACCCGTTGCAGACGTCTCGCCCATGTTGCCGAATACCATCGACTGGACATTGACAGCCGTGCCCCAATCATCGGGAATCTTCTCGATGCGACGGTAAGCGATAGCGCGCTTGCCGTTCCAAGACTTGAACACGCCACCGATGGAACCCCACAGCTGCGCTTCCGCAGTGTCAGGGAACTCGACGCCAAGCACTTCCTTGACCTTGGCTTTGAACTGGTCGCACAGGGTCTTGAGTTCATCTGCCGTAATCTCGGTGTCGGACTTGTAGCCGCGCGCCTCCTTGAGCTCGCCCATCATGCGGTCAAGCTGCTGGCGGATACCCTGGCCATCCTCAGGCTCAATGCCTTCGGCTTTCTCCATCACGACGTCGGAATACATCATGATGAGACGACGGTAAGCGTCATATACGAATCGGGGATTACCCGTCTTCTTGATCATGCCAGGCAAGGTCGCAGAGCAAAGGCCGATGTTGAGGATGGTGTCCATCATACCGGGCATCGAGCTGCGGGCACCGGAACGGCAGCTGACGAGGAGCGGATCCTCGGCATCGCCGAATTTCTTGCCCATCAGGGTCTCGGTAGCTTTCAGCGCAGCCGCAACCTCTCTCTTCAGGCTGTCGGTATAGCCGCCACCCAGGGAGTAGTACTCCGCACAGCACTCGGTAGTGATGGTGAATCCTGCAGGGACCGGGAGTCCCAGCTTGCTCATTTCGGCGAGGTTGGCACCCTTACCGCCGAGAAGCTCGCGCATCGAGCCATCGCCTTCGGCAGTCTTGCCACCGAAACGGTAAACTCTCTTTTTGTTGTCTTCCATTTGATTTACGTTTTAGTTATTTGACTATTACTAACTGTCTTACAAACAATCAGGTAAATTTACTGAATTTTCGCAACAAAACAAAAAATGGCCGCCTTAACAGGGCGGCCATTGTCTAAGTCAGAAGGAATACTAGCGGGTGACGCAGATGGAGACACGGTTTTCTTCAGGGATCTCGGAAACCTGCTTGGTGTCACCGTAGTAGTTGGTGGTGATGCGATCCTGGGAGATGCCGGCGTCGAGGAGGCACTGGCAGACCACGGCGGCACGCTGCTCGGAGAGGAACAGGTTGCGCTTGGCGGTACCCGTAGCCTTATCAGCATAACCGGTGATGGAAACGACAGCCTCAGGATACTGCTTCATGACAGCGATGATGTGGTCGATCTTCTCAACCTCGGAAGGATTGATATTGTACTTGTTGATCGTGAAGTACACATTCTCGACAGCAGCGCGGGCCTTCGCACGGGCAGCCTCAGCAGCAGCCTTCTCAGCGGCAAGACGGTCAGCGGCAGCCTTCTCGGCAGCGGCCTTCTCAGCGGCAGCACGCTCCAGGGCAGCCTTCTCGGCAGCAGCCTTCTCAGCGGCAGCCTTAGCAGCAGCGGCAGCGGCAGCCTCAGCGGCAGCAGCCTCAGCAGCGGCGAGAGCGGCGGCACGACGCTTGGCAGCACCGAAGGAGAACTTCAGGCCGGCCAGAGCGGTCAGCTGGTAGTCGAAATCAACGACACCGCCGAAGAGCGTCCAGGCGTCACCCACCTTCGAATTGAAGTGGTCGGTCAGGACATTGTCGGTCAACTCGAGGGAAAGGGCGAGACCATCCGTCAGACGGAAGTCGGCGCCGAGACCGAAGCGACCGCAGAAGGAGAGGACGGGATTGTCCCACAGCCAGTTCTTCTCAGGGAAGTCAGCCTTGATAGCCTGAGCCTCCTTGTTGTTGAACCGGGTGTTGAAACCGATACCGGCGAAGAGATAAGGATTGACAACACGGTTGTATTTATACTTCCCGAAAAGGTTGCACAGGTCAAACATGGCGTCCAGGTTCAGCTGGCCGAAGTTGAACTTATACTTCTCATCATAGAGAGGCAGGGCACCCTTACCTTCCCACGCGGAGAGCTGACCACGGAGACCGAACACGGGAGTGAACTGGTAACCAAGATCCAGCGCAGCACGGGGAGAAAGGAGGTTATTGGCGTGGGTCTCACCGGCGGTCAGGGAGATACCACCCTTGGCACCGAGATACCAGCCCGGGAAGAACTCATCTGCACTCTGGGCGAAAGCGCCCAGGCAAAGCAGAGCAAGCGAAAGAGTCAAGAATACTTTCTTCATAATATTAGAATTGTTTAAACTGATTTACACATTATCGGTGCAATTATAAGCAATTATTTTCACTAAAACAAGCAAATCAGTACAATACAACGCAGCCATACATATAAAAAAGGACCGGCCCCCGAAGGAACCGGTCCAATCATAAGTATCTCAGTTGTGATTACTCACCAACAGGCTTGTTGTAGAAGGTGACAACGACATCCTTCGACTTGGTGCCCCAAGGATACTCGATCTTAATCGTAAGCTTAATATCGATATCCTTAGCAAGCTGGGTCTGCAGCGTGTTGTCGTAGGTCAGCTTACCGGTCTCAGCATCGAAGCTGATACGAGCCTTGGTCTCATCGGAGATCTCAGTGAGATATTCCATCTCATTGGTGAAGGTGAGGCTGTAGACATCGTCAGCGTAAATGTCGGTCTCGAAGCCGTTCTTGTTATTACCCTTGACCCATCCATAGTGACCTTCGTCCGTCTGCTTGTAGTCAATGAGGTTCTTATCCCTCTTGTCCTTAAGCTGGATGAACTGGTAGATGGAAGTCTCGGTGATAATGGAGTTGTTGACATTGATCCGGGCGGAAACGTCACCCTTAGGCTCGATATCACGGAGAGGATCGAAGAGCTTGATCACGTAGTTCTCGTAGTTCTCGACCACGACCTTGGCCTCAGCAAGGCGAGGGCTCGGAGCGGCAGTGCCACGGTTGAAGTTGGTGGTCATGAGAACCTTGGAACCGTTCTTGTTGACGGCGTAGAGGTTACCGATCGCATCCTCTTCGGGGCTCTCGCTGTAGTAAGAGACGACATTGTTGGTGTCGATCTTCACGCCGGTAGCGGCCTCGACGACGACCTTCTCGATGTTACGAGGATCCGGGATGGAATCAACCTGGATGGTCGGGTGCTTGCTGCCAGGATTGGCGTAGTCTTCCTCGAGCTTGAAGACGCGGGCAAGGATGTCCTTGTAGTCCTCAGTCAGGTCACCAGCCTCAACATTGTCCGTAGTAGCGATCTCGGTGCAGACAACCTTCTGGCCTTCCTCGATGGACTTCAGGACGTCGACGACGCGGAAGTGCTGGTTGAGGAGAACCTGGTGGGCATCGTAACCGTTAGCAGGCACATTGTAAGGAGTCTGGGTAGCTGCATCCGGCTTCCACCAAGGCTGCAGGGTGGTGTAGAAATTGTTGTCATCTTCCTTAGCCACATACTCAGGGATGCGCTCGAACTCGAAGATACCGTCGACATCAAGCTTGACAGTCTTGTTGACGATCACGACCTGGCCATACCACAGGGTATCGACAGACTTGAAGGTCTGATAAGGCAGAATGACCTTGTTGGCAGCCCAGCTGACATTGAAGTCGGAATCCGTGTTGTAATCCAGGACATGTCCGGCATCCTCATGCTGCTCATCAACGGTGGTGATGATGCGGGCCTTCGCAAACTTGGTGATGACCTCATCATCAACAGTCATGGTGAGGGAGTCGGTGCGGCCGTGCAGAGCCTTCTTGTAAGCGTCGATGAGGGCGCTGTCCGGCAGGCTGTGGGCCTCGTAGGTACCGGCAGGGAACTCAGGAACGAGCTCGGCGTCGGAATTACGGAGGGTGTCAAGGATGTCCTTCTTGTAGTTGACCACGAACGGCTCGAAGGTCTCGGGCAGATCGACGACGATCACCTCACGGTTGCGGTCGGCAACGGTAATCTTACCGAAGACAGTGATCTCAACGGCCGGAGTCACATCGCTAGGCAGATTGTAGACAGCGACGTAGCTGATCTTGGTCACGGAACCGTGATCAGACTCGGTGTAGTCATAGAACGGGAAGTCGGTGACATTGGCGGTCACAGTGCCATCCTCGTTGATGATCGGATAGATGTTGAACTTCGGACCCTCGGTCTTGGCGAGGAGATCCTTCAGCATGACGGTATCGACGGCGCCATCCACATACGTGATGTAGAAGAAGGTGGCGGTGTCGACAGGGACCTTTTCAGCAAGATCCTTGATGGTGATGTTGGCCTTCTTGCAATCCTCTTCCCACTTGGCGGGATCCTTCAGGACGGCAACGGCGGCGTCACGCTTGTAGAGCTTGCTGGTGTCACCGGCCAGGAGGGCGGCGTCAGTCTCAGCATCCTTCCAGTAATCCCAGGTGAACGGCTCAAGATCCTTGGTCTCCCACAGGTCAACCTCGACAGGGATCTTGAAAGGAACAACCTTCACGAGAGCGATAGCAGCGGTAGCGGCAGGACCGACGAAGTAGGTCAGCACGACATACTCCTTGGCGCCGACGCCATCCGGATTGGCCTTATCGCCGGTGATCTTAGCATAAGCCTTCTGAGCTTCATCATCAGCACGATTCTCAAGATAATTCTCAGGGAGCGTATCACCCTTGACCTTGACGGCGATGGACTGGCTGTAGTCCTTGATGGCGAAGAAACGGGCCTGAGGATCGCCCAGGTTCATACCGAGAGCGGCGAACTCCTCGACGGTGTAATTCTTATCACCCATCTTGAACATCAGCTGGGCGCCCTCGAGAATCTCATGCTCGGTATTGATGTCGGCATAGCAGATCTCGACGGTATCACCGAAGACCTTACCCGTGATATCCATATCATTGCGCTTGACCCAGAGATTGATCTCATCGGACTTCGCGGCAGGGACGACCTCATAGTAAGAGGAAGTGATCATACGGCTCTGCTCAGGATCGGTCAGCACGAGAGATGCGCTGAAGGCAGGGAACTCAGTGTCAACCTCGACCTCGGCGGAAGCCTCGGCAGTCTCACCATCGGCCTTGCGGCCATTCTGTCCATCCTGGGATGCGCCCTCGAAACCAACGCACTCCATATACTGCTGATACAGCCAGGTGTAAAGCTCGTTGGAAAGTTCAGCCTCCTCGCCAAGAAGCATCTCGAGGAACAGCGGGTGCAGGCTGGGATTCATGAAGTTCTTGACATCCCATGCATAGAGCCAGAAGTCTGCGGGCAGACCCTCGGGCATGACGGTCAGATCGATGACGCTGGCATCAGCGTGCTCGCTGTACATTTCATCAACCTTAGCGTCAACGATGTTGAGCTTGACGCCATCGAGATTGACACGGGTCTTGACGCGGATCACGTCGAAGGCAAGCAGATTCTGGCTATCCTTGACAGCCTGGACGAGACCCTCGACGATTGTGCGGGCATCGTTACCATAGACACGATACTTGACGTGGGACTGCTCAGGGATCGGGGTAGCGGCACCTTCCGGCTCGCCATCATACTCCTCAGGAGTAGGGATATCCCTGGAATACAGGTCACTGATAACCCTCACGAGTTCTTCCTTAAGATTACCGGGAACATCCTCGGAAATCTCCTTGATGAACTCCTCCCAAGCCTCCATATCGAAGGACGGCGGAAGCGGCTTCTCGAGATCACGGGTGTCGAAAATGTTCTGGGCATACATCTGGGCCCAGCTCAGGGTGATCTTCTTGTCGTCAAACTCAGGGAGATAGACGATGCTCTGGACGCGGTTGATGAGCTTCTGGAGATCGAGATCGTTCTCAGCGAACTTCTTCCAGATGCTGTCGATAGCGGCCTCGTACTCAGCCTTGAAGTCATCGACCTTCTTGTCAAGCTTGGCGATCTTCTCATCAAGGACGGAATCAGCCTCCTTGTAAGCCTCGATGACGTCATCAATGGCGTCGTCGATCTCCTTCATCTTGGCGTTGAAGGCAGCGGTATCAACCTTCGCGGCAAGCATCTTATCGATGGTCTTGGCGGTGTAGTAGTTGTTCTTGAGATAAGACTCGACGCCCTTGGCATAATCCAAGGCACGGGCAGCGTGTGCAACGGCGGTGTCGGCGGTAGCCTGAGCCTTCTTGATGTCGTCCTTGGCCTTGTTCATGTCAGCCTGCAGGGTGTCGACATCATGAGAGATGCCATCAACCTCTTCGGTGAGGTCAGCCAGGTCACCCTTAATCTCGGAGACCGTCTTGTTGAGCTCCATCAAGCTCTTGCGAAGGGCAGCGGCGGTATCGATGAGGGCCTTGGCGTCAGCCTTGTTGGCGAGAGCTTCCTCAACCCAAGTCTTATCAGCCTTCTTGGCGAGTTCAGCGTCGACATAGCTCTTGTCAGCCTTCTTGGCCAGCTCGGTGGCAAGGCTGTCAAGCATGGTCTTATGACCGTTGACGACGTTCTTGAGGGAATCGATCTCGGAACGGAGGCTGTCGGCCTTGGCAGACAGGGCGGTGATCAGGGAATCAACCCTGGCGATATCGCCGTCATGCACATTCTTCAGGGAATCGACCTTCTTGTCGAGATTTCCGACTTGACCCTGGAGGGACTGAATGAGCTTCAAAGCATCAGCGTCGGCCTGCTCCAAAGCCTGTTTGGCCTTGAGGAGGTCGGCAATCTGGTCGCCCTGGCTCTTGATGGTAGCACCTTGCTCCTCTACTTTCTTCTGCAGAGAATTAAGGTCTTCAGAATAGTCTTTTGTACACCCGGTGTACAAAAGCGTAGCACCCGCGAGGGCACATACCAAAGCTACTCTAAAAAATTTTTTCATAAAGAAATAATTTTTAAAAATTGAACAATAACTTTTGTTTCACTTTGTAATAATATATTTCGCTTGCATACGGGCTGTGCCTTACCGTCAATATACAGTTAGGGCACAACACACAACGCACAAAGATATGTGGTTTTTTTTTCTTATGCAACAACTTTCCAAAAAAATCATATCAAATCGGCGTCAGAAGCCGATATCCAACCTTGCCTCCCGTCGGCCAGGGTGATGTTTTCCCACTCTCCTACCCGGTCGGTAACGCGCACCTTGGTCCCCTCATGGAGGAGGAAAAGATCCTTCCCTCCCTCAGATCCGGGTGAACTCTTGACCGCCGAGACCGGACGTGTGATGATGGCCTCATCGCTGTTCCGGTAATCCGACCGCTGGCGGGCGGCGAAAGCCAGGCAGGCAAGCGTGAGCAGCAGGGTCGGCAACGCCGTGTAGAACCCGGCCTTGCGAGCGCCTTGCGAGGGCCCGAGCAGGAAGAGCAGGACGGCAGCGACCGCAATGGCGAGCAGCAGGAAGAAAAGAAGGGTCCATCCATTGGAAGACAATATACGGCCTACCCTGCGCAACCAGGATTTCAGGAAGAACTCCGGTACGGCATCGATCCTGTCCTGCACGAAACCGTTGGCAAACTCAAGGTTGTGACGGGCGTCGGCATCCGAAGGATCCAGCTTGAGCGCCCTTTCATAATATAATATTGCGCGCGCGAGTTCCCCGGATTTGAAATAAGCATCTCCGATATTGACATACAATGCCGCCGATTCGGAACCGCTCTCTTCGATGGCAAGCCAGGAACCGAGGGCATCCTGCCAAAGACCGGCCGCATACGCTTCCACGCCGGCGGTCCATAGCGAATCCGCAGCGGCACGGGGAGATGCCGCCCGAGTGACGGGTTGGGACATGCCCCATAGGGAAAGGATCAGCAGCAGTCCGAGGATTCCGGCACGGCCAGAACCGGGCGCAGCGGTAGGACGGGGTTTTCTCTTCATATCATTTTCAATCGATGCGATCACATCCAGGGCGGACTGGTACCGGGCATCCATCGCCCCATGGTCGGAATCCGGCGAATAACGGGCATACTCGCAGGCATCCAACAGTTCCGCAAGGCCGTCGACATGGGCCTTGGCTACGCCGGAGGCGACCAGGGCTTCAGATATGTGCTCCCGGGACATTTCGGACATATCCATATCCAACTTGTCCGACACATAACCGAGCAGAGCCTTGTGCAATTCCTCATAAAAAGCGGTATGGAGGTCTTTCTGCAAGAAGTCACCAGCCTGGGAGAGCCGGCGCCGCGCCATTTTGACCGCCCCGCGGTTACGGGTCGCCGCCACATCGGCCTTGCGGGCGGCAATACCTCGCAAGGTTAGATACAGGATGACAGCTGAAAGGAGTAACAGGACAAGCAAGACCCAGAACAAGGGCGAGAAGCAGAAGAAAGAGCCTTTTTCCGACCAGGAAGGGATACGGGTGTTGATATAGCGGATGTCGCTGCCGAGATTACGCACGTCTTTCCGGATGACACCGGGTACGACTTGCCCGTCGGAAGCCGGGACAGTCTCAGGAGCGCTCCCGCGCCCGACCTTGACCGTAAGCGGCTCCCCGGTGAGCGCCACATATTTATGTGACCCTACATCATAATAACTATAGACCACGGGAGGGATCGTAAACTCGCCCGGGCTGCGCGGAATGAAAGGATACTCAAAGGTCTTCGAACCGCTGGTTTTGCCCGTAGATTTGTCTGTATTCTCCGTAACCTTGACATCATAGACATCGAAATCCGGAGGGAAACTGAGTTTCGGCGCTTCCAGGAGGGACACATTGCCCTTGCCGGAGACCGTGACCAGCAGCGAAGCCGCATCGTGCGCAGCCAGGGAATCCTTACCCAGGCGGGTGCTGAGGCTGAACTGACCGACGCCGCCGCCGAAAGAAGCTGGCGCGCCGGCAGGCAGCGCGCTCACATGCACGACCTGACGGGGCGACAGGATGCGCTTGCGCAAGGTGCGTACGTCATCGTCAAAGAAACTGTCGAAGACACTGCGGGGACCGGACTGGGCGCGAACGGTCACCTGACAGACCAGTTCGGCGGGATCGATGGCTACATCGCCGGACTGCTGCGGGATCAGCACCCATCTGCGGAGAACGGCCGCATTGTAGATTTTGTCATCGATGGTCTCCCGGTGGAATTCGATATTGGTCGGCGCAAATACTTCCTGGCTCCAGAACCCATTGAAAGTCGGGAACTTAACATCCTCGAAGCCGGAAATACTGACCCGCTGGTAGAGCTTGAGCGTCGCGGTGACAGGCTCGCCGACCACGACGGAGTTGCGGTTGAGACTCAGCCGTAGGAAGAGGTCGGAGGCCGACACCTCGCCCGTGGCAGCCTGGGCCTGCGACTGCTGCTGGGAGCCGCCGGACGAGCGGGAGGAAAAGGACTGCCCGCCTGAAGGCGTCGCCCCGTTCGAAACGACCTCGAGCCGGGTGCGCCCGGACGTGATCCTGCTGCCCTTGACGGAAGCCGTAGCCTCCGGAAGCGTGAACGTGCCCGTAGCCTTGGGCATCAAAATATATGTGTAGGTCGTCTGCGAGGAACGGGTCCTCTTGCCATTGACGATACTGATGCTCGTCGAAGTACCTTTCTGCGGGCCCCAGACCAACTTAAAATCATCCCCCGGACTCCAATTGAAATCCGAGGGGGCGTTTTCACCTTCGATGACGAAAGTGATGTTGAACTGCTCGTCTGCCGCAACGATGTTGGGAGCCTGGACCTGGATGACATCCTGCGCCTGCGCGACAAAACCCGCGAAGAGCAGGAACATGATCCACGACAACAATCTCTTCATATGCTTACCAATTCTTTTCGCGCTGCCTGGACTTCAGCAACGCCGCTTTCTCCTTGTTGACCTTGTCCTGGGTCTCTTTCTCCTTGGCCTGGATCGCCTGGATCATCTGCTGGGCTTGCTGGGGAGAAATCTTGGACTCCTGAGGCTGGCTGCCGCCCTGATCCTGTTGCTGATCCTGCTGGTCTTGATCTTGATCCTGATTCTGGTTTTGGTCCTGATTCTGATCTTGGTTCTGATCCTGGTTCTGGTTTTGGTCTTGATTCTGGTCCTGGTCCTGATTATTCTGTCCTCCGCCGCCATTTTGCTGCTCGTCTTCAAGCATCTTCTTGGCATAGAGGTAGTTTTCTTTCGCATCCAGATCCTCCGGACGCAGCAGCAGCGACTGCATGAAAGCCTCGACCGCGGCCTTATAGTCCTTTTGCTGCAAAGCCACATCGCCGGCATTGAAGTAATAATCCGCAGCATGGGGTGAAGCGGGAGCCGCTTCCTTGATGGCAGCAAGAGACTTGGCCGCCGACGCATAATCTTCCTGACGATACAGGGCCGAAGCAAGGTCATACTGACCGGCCACAGATGCCGTATCCTTCAAGACTGCCTTGCGATAGTCGATCTCGGCTTCCTTGAAGGCACCTTTGCGGAACTTGCGGTTGCCCGCACGCACCTCATGCCGGTCTACCTGCGCCAGCACGGACAGCGGAAGGGAGAGCAACAAGATCGCAGCCAACAGATATCTTCTCATTCGAACAACCTCCTTTTGGGGCGCCGCTCGCCGATCAGCAGTTCCAGCACGAACAAGGCGAGCGCGGCGGCAAAGAAATACATATATTGCTCGTCGTATTCCTCGAACACGACGGAGTTGAATTCTTCCGCTTCCATCTTGCGAATGTCATCGATGATGGGATTGAGGCCGAACTCCTCGCTTCCCGCACGGACATAGGCTCCGTTTCCGGCCGCGGCGACATCCCGGAGCGTTGTCTCATCCAGGCGTGTCACGACGATATTGCCTTCCTTGTCCCGGAGCAAGCCCCCGTCCACCGGAATGGGCTGACCCTGCGAGGATCCCACACCGACCGCATATACCTTGCACCCGAGTTCCGTCGCCTGCCGGGCGGCGGCGACGGGATCGTCCTCGTGGTTCTCACCATCCGTGATCACGATGATGGCACGGCTTTTCTCACTCTGGGCGCTGAAGCCTTTCGCCGCCGTCAGGATGGCGTCTCCGATCGCCGTGCCCTGGATCGGCACGGAACGGGTGTCGATTGAATTCAGGAACATCTTGGCCGAAACATAGTCGGTCGTGATGGGCAACTGAACGAAGGATGTGCCGGCAAAGACAATGAGTCCGATACGATCCTCCTGGAGTTTGTCAACCAGGCGCGAAATCGCCAGTTTCGCCCGTTCAAGCCGGTTCGGAGAGTAGTCCTGGGCCAGCATCGAGTTGGAAACGTCCAGGCAGATCATGATCT
>JAFXPV010000063.1 GCA_017527625.1 Bacteroidales bacterium
AATAATCAAAAAATAAAGACAATATGCTTTTTACATTACTCCAATCTTCGTCTGACGTAACCGCCGCTGCCGTAAGCGGCGCCCAGGAAGAGCTTTCGCTGTCACTTCTGTCCCTCGCAGCCAAAGGCGGCTGGCTGATGATAGTTCTGGCCCTCCTTTCAATCATCGCCATCTATATCTTTGCAGAACGCCTGTTCGCCATCAACTACGCCGGCAAGATTGACAAGAACTTCACCAAGGACATCACAGATTATATCCTGGAAGGCAAAAAGAAATCAGCCCTCGCCCTCTGCAAGAAGACCGACTCCCCCATCTCACGTATGATCGAGAAAGGCATCGAGAGGATGGGAATGCCGCTGGCTGACATCCAGACATCCGTCGAAAACGTCGGCAACCTCGAGGTCGCCAAACTCGAGAAAGGTCTGCCGCTGCTCGCAACCATCGCCGGTGGCGCTCCGATGATCGGTTTCCTCGGCACTGTGATGGGTATGGTCCAGGCCTTCTTCAATATGTCCAACGCCGGCAACAACATCGACATCACGCTGCTTTCAGGCGGTATCTACACCGCGATGATCACAACCGTAGGTGGTCTGTTCGTAGGTATCCTCGCATACTTCGGCTACAACTTCCTGACTTCACGCGTTTCTGACGTCGTCTTCAAGATGGAGAACACCACCATCGAGTTTATGGACGCCCTCAATCAGAAGGGCGACAGCACCGTCACCGATGAGCCTTCAACCCTGGAAATAGAATAACAGTGCTATGGCAATCAAACGCAAAACCAAGGTAGACAGTTCTTTCTCGATGTCGTCGATGACCGACATCGTGTTCCTGCTGCTCATCTTCTTCCTTGTAACGTCGACGTTGATCAACCCCAACGCCCTGAAACTCCTGCTTCCGAAGAGCACCGGCCAGGTTTCCGCCAAGGCTACCGTCAGTGTCTCGATAAAGCACTATCCTGAGCTCAACACCGTCACCTACCATATCAACGGCAATCCCGACCCTGTCAATTTCAACGAGATAGAAGGCATCATAGTGCCTCTGCTCGCAGACCAGGACGAGCCTACGTTCTCCATCTACGCCGATGAGACCGTCCCCGTGAAGGAAGTAGTGGCGCTGATGAACATAGCCAAGAGGAACAACTACAAAGTAATAATGGCAACATCCCCGGAATAGGATTTCCGGCAAACAGACTGACGCGATGAACCCGACTACCAGATCAAAACCTATCGGAATAGTATCGTCGATACTGTTCAACGGGGCGCTTGTACTCACAGGCTCCGTCGCCGGGTTGCCGTATCTCTATCCGCCTCCCCCCGAAACCAGCACAGTCATAGAGTTCGAGCAGGAGGAGATTATGGATGAGCAGAAGATCGAAGTCGGCGCAAGCGTCGAGCCCCGCAGCGAGAATGCCGACCCGACCCGTGACATACGTCTGGTGCAGAATTCCGAGGCTCCGATGGAAGGCACAAGACCCAACGAAGCCCGTGAATCTACCGTAGGCACCGAAGGTGACGTCGAGATTCCGGAGCCCGAGAGGGACCACGAGATAGACCAGCGGGCCCTCTTCCCTTCTGCCAGCAACAGCGACAAGGACACTCTGGCCGCGCAGGTAGCCGACAAGATCACAGATGCGCTGACTCCGGGACACGCGCAGGGAAACACCCGGGTCGGCAACCCCGAGGGTGAGCCCTCAGCCAAACTTGAGGGACGCAGCGTGATGGGAAGCCTTCCCACTCCGGTCAAAGACAATATACAGAAACAAGGTGTTGTCGTCGTCAGGATCTATGTGAACCGCGAAGGTACCGTTACTTCTGCCGTGGCTGGCGAGCAGGGCACGACCGTGACCGACAAGACACTATGGGACAATGCCGTGGCTGCCGCAAAGAAGGCCAAGTTCAACGTATCCCGCAATGCTCCCGAATCGCAGAGGGGTACCATTACATACGTTTTCAATCTCCGATAAGCAATGATTAAAAGAATTCTTGCAATACTTTCTGCAGTGCTTGTTCTGGCATCTTGCGGAAAGAAACAATATGACGTCTATCTGTTCATCGGTCAGTCCAATATGGCAGGCCGCGGCGACCTGCTGCCGGAAGATACGACAGCCATACCACACGCCTTCATCCTCGACGGCAACGACGAGATCATCCCGGCCAAGGCTCCGCTCAATCTCTACTCCACCATCCGCAAGCGGGTCGGTATGCAGAAGATCAATCCTGCGTACAATTTCGCACGCACATTGGCAGGCACCTCCGGGCGCGATATGCTGATGGTCGTGAACGCGCGTGGCGGCTCCGCCCTCGACGAATGGCTCAAGGGTGCGCCCACGGGCACTTTCAGCATAAAAGAAACTGACGACCCCGAACTGGACGGACAGCCGATGCCGTCATTCTATGATGAAGCCGTGAGAAGGGCTAAAATAGCTATGGAGCACGGCGAGCTGAAAGCCATAATCTGGCATCAGGGCTGCAGTGACTCCGGTCCGATGGCAGTCAGGACATATATGGACAAGCTGGAAGGTTTCGTGGCAGATCTGCGCAGCGACCTCGGGGTTGGCGAAGAGGTGCCTTTCATCGCGGGAGAGCTCCCCTATTTCTTCTCAGGCTCGAGGTTCTTCAATCAGATGATCCGCACCATTGAAGATCACGTTCCCAACAGCGGGTGGGTTAGCGCCGAAGGCTGCACCGGCAATGCGGACAGCCTGCATTTCAGCCGCGCCGGCCAGATGATTCTCGGCCAGCGTTACGCTGAGAAGTACTTGTCTCTTACCGAGTAATCTTACGTTATACGTACTGTCACTTCCTGGGTTTGCGATTGAGGACCCTGGCCACCCTCGGCCGATAGAGGGAGGGGCCCACGCGCAGCGTGGGAGGGAGACGCGAAGCGTCGGTCCGAAATGCAAATTCAGAAAGTGACAGTTGCGCTATGCTTTGATCCTGGGCTTCACTAATAGCCTTACTATCCAAGCTGCGAACAGCAGCAGGAAGACGAAGCAGCTGATGCGACCTATGATGTCACCGTTGGTGACGTAGAACGTCATCTTGTCATTGATGTGGACGTCGCTCTTGATGGCCACGGGCTCCCACCATCCGGTGCGCTGCACGACATCGCCGCGCTGGTCGATGAATCCCGTGATGCCAGTATTGGCTACGTGCACGACATCCCTGCGGGTCTCGATGGCCCTGAGCTGAGCATATCTGAAGTGCTGGCGGTAGCCGGGCGTGTCGCCCCACCATCCGTCATTGGTTATGACAGCCACGAACCCGGCGCCCAGCTTCGCCGTCTGCCTGTAATAGTCGCCGTAGACCGATTCGTAGCAGATCATCGCCCCCACCCCGAGGCCGTCCCGTCCGTGCAGTATCGACAGTCTGTCCTGCCTTGCATAACTGCCTGAAGCTCCGCCGAAGGCTTCCATAATCTTGTCGAGGAAAGGGATGTACCTTTCGTAGGGGATTATTTCGGTGCCGGGGACAAGCTTGCTCTTGTGGTACATATTCAGGATGCCCGTAGTGTCGATCATCATAGCTGTGTTGTAGCTGTCGAACCACATATTGCCGAGCGGCCGGGCTGCCGGGCTGCCCATAGTCCTGGACTTGAAAAGGCGGTATGTCACTGAACCCAGCAGGAAATCAGCATCGGGATGACGCTTCAGGAATTCCTGCACGTGGAGATAGGTTACGTTGTCTTTCGGGTGGTCGAGGTCGAAACTGAAGGTGAATGTCTCCGGCGTGATGACATAGCGGGTGTCGTCGCTCATAAGAGGCTCGGCAAGGGCGACCATTATGCTGTCCTGGACATTCTGGTCAAGCCCGCCGTGCTTCTCGTAATAGGCGTCGATATTGGGCTGGATGGCCACCACTTCGACTGCTTCTCCTCTCTCTTCGACACGGTTGTAAATCACCGAAGACAGCACCGGAGGGACGATGAGCAGCAGCGCAACCGAGAAAGCGAGCGCCGCCCTTATCCTGCGGGTGTACTCCCCTCGAGCCGAGCGTATCAGATGGTAGACCGCCGTGCTGGTGAGAAGGATCCACAGCGAGCCGCCGAGGAAACCTGTGTACTCGTACCACTGCACCAGACGGGGACTGGTGGCGAAGGATTCGCCGAGGATCAGCCAGGGCCAGGATATCTCCACATTCTGGTATACCCTCTCCCACGCTATCCACGCGGCTATGAAAAAGATGTACGGCAGAGCGCCTGAGAAGCGTTTGCGGAACTTGCGGAACAGCCAGAAGATGAAGAACATCTGCAGGGCGTTCAGCGCAATCGCAGCTACCGCGCCGGCCGGAGATATCCACCAGATCCAGAAGGTGGTGGCAATGTTGAACAGCAAGAAAGGGATGTAAGTCAGCCAGTTGGAGTGCCTGACACCTTCTTTTTCAAGCAGGTCTGCCAGCGCGAACAGCGGCACGAAGGCCACCAGCCCCACGAAGGCAGCGTGCGGCACCAGGAAGGGCACCGACGCAAGCAGCGTGAAAAGCAGTATCAGGATCCATATCCTAAGTCTGGCTGACTTCATCTTCCTTGTTTCTATTCTGCTTTGGTGAATTTAACTACGTAGTACTTGATGGTACCGTCGAAGTTGCAGGTTATGACAGTGTCGTCGTCGAGGCTTGATGCAGCGTCCACACTGATCTTGACTTTCTTGTCGCTTGACACGGCTTTGATCTTGGGAGTCTTGACAGCGTCGGCAGCGACAGGGCATTCAACTTCGTAGATGTTCATATCCACGATGCCGTTGTCGCGGTTCGAGCGGGTTGCAAGGGCCTGAACCTCGAGCGGAGTATTGTCGGCGAAGATTGAGATAACCGGAGCTACGGGCATTTCGATGCGCTTCTTGTCTGAGCTGAAGCCGAGGCCGACGATGTCGCAGAGGTTTTCGCCTGCGCCTTCTGCAATCAGGAAGATGGCGTGACGTCCGCCGATGCCGTCAACTGCGGCTGAAACATCGGTTGTGAAGCGGGTGATCTTCTGTTTTGCATCGGCCGGGACGTCGATGGTGCCAATGATCTTGCCGCCGGTCAGAGCCCAGGGTGAATCCATCCACACCTGGATCTTGAAGTTCTTCGAAGTCTTCGGTGTGAGCCAGAGGTTGAAGGCGGTGTTGTTGCCCTTGGCAGTTCCTGCGAATGCTTTCAGTCCGAACTGGTCTTTGCCGAGGCCGCCGAAGCCGAAGTATTTGTAGCCGATGACGTCGCCTGCATTGACGCCTGCGATAGGCATATTGTTGTCCCAGATGTCATAGCTGTCCTGCTGCGACTGCTCATTGCTGAGATAGCAGGCGTAGCCGGCTGAATAATATGCATAAGGATCGAGGCCGTAGAAATGGAAGCCCTGTGAAGTAACTTCGGCGCCGGTATATTCCATTCCGTTGCGGGCCTTGACGGTCCATTTCTCATCAGAAGCATAGGGGTCGAAGCCGGTGATGGTCACCTTGCCGCCGTCGGCAACTGACTTTTCGTCCCAAACGACTTTCACGGGCTCTACCATCGCCTGGCGTGAGTTCATATTTCCGCGGGGAGCCCTGTGGTAGAAGATGTACCACATTCCGTTGATCTCGAGGAGGCTGCCGTGGGTGTTATGGCCGCTGTAGCGGGTCTGGAGCGCAGAGCCGTCTTCATTGAGGACGACTGACCTTGCGTCTACTATCACGCCGCCGCTCTTGTAAGGTCCGAGGGGATTGTCGGCGTAGGCATAGCGGAGGGTCGAGTTGCTCATCGGCAGGCCGTATTCCTCACCTGAATAGCCGCTGTATACGACTACGTATTTGTTTCCGACCTGACGGATCGAAGAGGCTTCGAAGAAGGCGAACACTTTCGGGTCCTCACCGGGGAACAGGTGTTTGTACTCCATCGGGGGCTGGGGCCTTGCCTGCTGGCCGGGACGGGCTGGACGCGGCATAAAGGCTGCGCGTGCAGGGATGAAGGGATAGCTTATCTCGGTGTCGGGACGCAGGGTGTACATAGTGTTCTGGTCGAGCTGGATTGCTGACGAGCCCTGGAATCCATAGAATGCGTATGCCCTGAAGCCGATTTCATAGTCGGGGTCGGCGGGGTCGGTGACAGGCTCCACGAACACTCCGGGGTCGAAACCGATGAGGCTGCCGGGCTGCAGTTTTGACGGATCGTCGGGGAGGGTGTTGATGGCCTTGTAGGGACCTGCGGGGCGGTCGCTCTTGGCAACGAGTCCGTTACGTCCGCCTGTCTGGTCGTTGGGATAGAGGTAATAAGTCTTCTTGCCGTCTTTGCCTACAACCTCGGCCACATCGGGGGCGAACATAGTGTCCCACTGTCCGCCGATCTGATATGTGAACGCTGCTCCTTCGTCGCGCCAGGCTGTCAGGTCCTCCACGGGGGCTGACCATATACGGATGTCGGGACCGCAGTAACCTCTGGCGAAGACATCGTGCGAAGTGATGATGTATGCACGGTATTTGCCGGGGTTGTCAGGGTCTTCGAACACTCTCGGCTCTCCGTCGGGGGTATGCTCCCACAAAGGAAGATAAGGGTTGCCGGGATGAGTGTTGACATAATGCACTGAATTCTGGTAACTGAAGGGTTCCTGAGGTCCTCCGTTGTTGCAGGACGTCAGGACTGCTACCGACGCTATCAATGCGGCGCATAGCACGAAGGGAAACACGTTTTTCATATTGTTTTTTGATTAGGACGGTGACAAATTTAGCAATAATAGCCTAACTTAGTAGGAGTTTTTTAAATCATTTGATATGAAAAAGATTATCCTCACGCTTGCCGGCTGCCTTCTGTTCGCAGTTTCCTATGCGCAGGAGCCGGTTACTTTCACGGCACAGCAGGACCACCAGAATATGATGGACCAGCTGGGAATCAAATCCATCCGCCACAGCTTCGATGCGGACCAGAGCAGTCCCTACGCCGCCAACTACGACGAGAGCAAGGCCAACCCCTTCCCCATCATCCCCGAATTGATGAAGACCAATGCGGGCAAGAAGGTGACTACTGCAAAACAGTGGTGGGATGTCCGCAGGCCCGAGATCGTCGAGGGTTTCGAAAGCGAAGTTTACGGCCGTGTGCCCAAGAACGTGCCGAAGGTGACCTGGATCGTGGAGGCTGAGGAGGTCGAGACTGTCGGAATGATCCGTGCCAAGGCCAAGCAGCTTCGCGGCCACGTCGACAATTCCGCCTGTCCTTCCATCAATGTAGACATAAAGATGGTTGTTGTCACTCCTGCCGACGCCAAAGGCCCGGTTCCGGTGCTGATGATGTTCGGGGGCGCCAATCTGCCGAATCCCGTCAAGCCCGGCGGAGCTGATATGGCCGTCATCAACAAGGCTATCCGCCGTATGCTGGAGAACGATCCGGAGACTGCGGAGCTTATGAAGAAATATCCCGCCTGGCAGCCTTTCGAGCCCGCCAATCCGTTCGCTGCTTTCGCGCGTCCGCAGCAGCTTGCACCGGGCCAGGATCCGCCGTCAAACCAGCAGCTTCTCGCCGCCGGCTGGGGCTATGCTATGATCGATCCCAGCAGCATCCAGGCTGACAACGGCGCCGGGCTCACCCGCGGCATCATCGGCCTCGTGAACAAGGGACAGCCCCGCAAGCCCGACGACTGGGGTTCTCTCCGTGCCTGGGCCTGGGGTGCCGCCCGCGGTCTGGACTATCTCGAGACTGACCCTGACGTGGACGCCAAGCACGTCGGCATCGAGGGTGTTTCCCGCTACGGCAAGGCTGCCCTTGTAACGCTGGCATTCGAGGACCGTTTCTATATGGGTCTCATCGGTTCGTCCGGCAAGGGTGGCGCCGCCCTGCACCGCCGTATCTTCGGCGAGGGCCTCGAGAATCTCGCCAACTCAGGCGAGTACCACTGGATGGCCGGCAACTACATCAAGTACTGCGCTGTCGAGTCGAAGACCGGTGCCTGGAATGCAGGTATGCTGCCTGTCGATTCCCACGAGCTCATCGCTCTGTGCGCTCCTCGTCTTGTATTCATCAGCTACGGTATTCCTGAGCAGGGAGATGCTCTCTGGCTCGACCAGTACGGCAGCTGGCAGGCTACTGTCGCAGCCGGCGAGGCTTTCAAGCTTCTCGGCGCCAAGGACCTCGGAGTCGGCAACGACTACCGCAACACTCCGATGCCCGAGCCTCTCACCGACCTGCTTGACGGCGAACTTGCCTGGCGGCAGCACACGGGCGGCCACACCGACGGTCCGAATATGAAGTATTTCATCAAGTGGGCCACCGACAAGATGGGCTACAAATACGAAAGGAACACTCCTGCCCGGTAAGATTTTTGTTATAGCCTGACTCATCTGACAAGCTGAGCCAATGAAACGCACGATTATACTGTTCATCGCCCTTTTCGGCCTGGTCATCAGCGCATCGGCCACCGGAAAGGGCGATGCGCGTTTCACCCAGCGTGACGTTGACCGCTTCAACGAGGTGATGTCGGCCGTCTCGGCTGACCGCGACCTTCCGATGGACGAGCTCATCGTAAAGGTGGCCAGGCAGTTCCTCGGCACGCCTTACGTCGCCGGCACTCTGGAGCAGGAACCCGAACGCCTGACAGTCAACCTTCGCGAGACCGACTGTATCCTTTTTGTGGAGATGTGCCTTGCGCTCGCCCTGACTGCGAAGGACGATGAGCCTTCTTTCGATTCCTACATCGACCGTCTGGCTGCGCTGCGCTATCGCGACGGCGTCGTCGACGGCTACACTTCGCGTCTGCATTATACTTCCGAGTGGATTGCGCAGGGAGCTGACAACGGCTTTTTCAAGGAGGTCACCAAGGAGTGCGGCGGCTCTCCCCTCGCCCAGAAATTCAGCTTTATGTCGACGCATCCTTCGTCATACAAGCAGCTCAGCAACAGTCCGGCAAATGTGGCGAAGATCCGCAGCGTGGAGCAGGATCTTCAGTCGCGCAGCTACTGGTACATCCCCAAAGCCTCCCTTGCCGCCTGCGCCAAGAACATCCGCAGCGGCGACATCATCGCTTTCACCAGCACCGTCGCCGGCCTTGACATCGCCCACATCGGCATCGCCCTCCGGCAGGGCGACACCCTCACCTTCATCCACGCTTCCACCTCGGCCGACAAGGTCATCATCAACCCCACCCCGCTGACGCAATACATCAGCGGCGTCAAAAGCCAGAGCGGCGTGAGGGTCATCAGGATCAACAAATAGATTACTTTTTTAGTGTGCGCCGCTGACCCCCGTCAGACAACACTACAGAAGGGGTAACCGGAACGCACCCCCTGCCCGAGGGGGTAGTGTGCGCCAAGATCACCTTCTGGAAATACCTACAGGCGAGGGTGCTGGCGCACACACAAAGAGCGAGAGGGCAGCGGAAGGGCCGGGAGCGTGGCCTTGCCTGGTTCTGTAACCTTGACGTAAAGGTTATTGGTCGCAGATATACTGTACAAGATCGGAATTACTGGCCATAGTTCTTCGTCGCAATTGAAACATCGTGCTTCTCACAGTCCGGTCCGCAGGATGCAATCAGGGGTCTCATTGTTCTCACCTAATGTTCAAATAAAGATAAGGATTTTTCCTAACTTTATCTCCATAAACAATCTGGACTATGGATATGCCGTTTGACAGTGATAACAGAGTAACGCCCGACTATATTTCAAAACTTGCCGACGGCGAAATCTTCGTCTTCGGCAGCAACCTCGCGGGACAGCATATGGGAGGCGCCGCTCGCGCCGCATATGACAAGTTCGGTGCTGTCTGGGGCCAGGGTGTGGGGCTGCAGGGGCAGAGCTACGCCATCCCGACTATGCAGGGCGGTGTGGAGACCATCAAGCCTTACGTCGACGATTTCATCGAGTTTGCCAGGACGCATCCCGGGATGCGCTTCCTCGTGACCCGCATCGGCTGCGGCATCGCCGGCTTCACGGACGCGGAAATCGCCCCTCTGTTCAAGGATGCAGTCGACGTCAGCAACATCTGCCTCCCCGACACCTTCTGGAAAGGCAGCTGGCGCGACTGACACGCATCCGGGAATGCGCTTGCGACGGAGTTGTAGAACTCGTTTATTATTGTTAGATTTGTAGAGTTATACCCACAATTGAAACCTGAGACAAACCAACAACACTTAATACCTATGAAAAAAATCTTTCTGACCCTATCCCTAGTAGCTACCGTTTGCCTTTTGGCTTCTTGTTCCGGTGGCGGTATTTCAAACATCGTCGGCACGTGGGGGCTTACCCAGTACAGCTGGGAAGAGTATCTCAATGGAGAACTTATGGATTCTGAAAGCGCCACTTTCGATCCTGCAAATCCCCAATCGGACTATGATATGAAATTGGATATCAGCCATATCGATGGCAATGACTACCTGTTCACATCATACGAGTGGAACCCGAAAAAAAGTGACTGGAAACAGATTACTTCTCTGACTGTGACCATCGAAAACAATAAGGCTACGTATGAAGGCGAAGCTGTTACGTTCATCGTTTCCGGCAACACTCTTACCATTACTTCCGAATCGACCGAGGAAGACGAGGACGGAACCTGGGTATATCATGACAAGAATGTCTACAAGAGGCTGAGCTCACCGGATCCCGCTCCGACTGATGTTCCGCAGGGCGGCGGCGGTCTTCTCTAGACTCCCTCCCTGCATAAGGAAACCCCCTCTGAGGCCGAAGCCCGAGGGGGTTTTCTTATATCCGGGACTGACTGCTCAGGGCTTCTCCAGAAGTCTGTAGCCGTCATTGCCCAGTATCAGGACATCGAAGCCCAGCGGGACTCGTGCGTAAAGTGTCGCCACCGGATAGATGTCAAGGCTGTTGCAGTGCGAGCAAGAGGGCATACGGAACATCAGGCCTTCTTCGCAAAGCATATAGAAGGAATCCTGTATGGCGTCGAATGCCAGGGCCACTGGAACACCGTGAAGATTGAGGGGTCTCCCCTGCCTGGTGTAATTCAAAAGACGCTCGCTCCATACGCTGCCGCTCCCGGAAGCTGTGAATGCCGCGGGGCGTCCGTCCGGAGTGAGGCCTGCGACCATTACGCTTCCGCCTCCTGCAGCCACGGCGCGCAGATCCATCCGGGGATAGAAACCGGCGTATTCAGCGTTGAAATCCTTGATGGTCCACATAAAACCGTTGTCGGAACGGAGGATCTCACCTGCATCGGTGACAGCCCACAGAGTCGCCTCGTCCGAGGCTATGGCCCGCAGCCGTCCGGCCAGAGTAGGCTCGATATGGGCGACTACCACGCCCGTCTCGTGAATCATCAGTATCTCTTTCCCGACGGTGTCGATGCCATAATACCAGCCGTCAAGTTCAGCCAGCGAAATGATGGGAACATCCAGGCTGACTGTATCCAGGACGTTGCCGTCGGCGTCAAGATGTGCGAACACCTCTCCCACTGCCACGAATCCGGCAGAATCGGGAACTGCAGCATATAAACGGACTTCCTGCCCTCTGGCGGCGCTTATGCCGCACAGGAGCAGGAAGCTCGTAAATATGGTCCGCAGATAATTCATTATTTAAGTCCGCTGCTTGTTATCTTAAAGTCGTCAAATGCGGCCTTGAGCGGAGCTGCTGTCGGCATCTGCATTGCAGCGCCTCCAAACCCTCTGCCCATCTGCATCATCACGCCATCGCAGCAGATAAGGCCGGCTTGCACGTCTTTAAGCACAATCTGTGCCGAACCTGCTTCTGTGAATTTCTTGCCGTCCACTGAATAGAAAGCGGTGTAGTTGTCGCCTTTCTTCACGAGGCGGAGCCAGATGACGTTATTGGCACCGATGATGCCTTCCATAGGCACGCGTACGGCCGCCTTCTGGGCCCCGTTCTCCTCTACTACCAGCTGAAGCTGTCCGGCGGCGGGAGCTGCGGGAGCATCGGCGTTGCGTCGCATAGCCATTGCTGCGCCATAGGCGAACTTGACGAAGTTGTCATCGTCCTGATATGCCACGAGGCCTGCGTTCTGTGCCGGAGCGGCCGGAGCAGAAAGGCAGGTCAGCTTGGTATCCACGGTCCAGTCTGCATTGGCTTCCTGGAGCAGGATGTTCTGAGCGTCATTGCCCGCGCCGGCGATGTCACCTTTGGCGCTGGTCAGCACGATCGAGCCGGGACGCTCGCTCAGTGACCAGAGTGCAGGGTCCTCGCGTACCCAGCTCCACTGGCTGCCGAGAGCGGCTTTCTGGAAGGTGTCAGAAACGCCCTTGGTTCCGAAGCCTACAGCGATTTCGCGGCTGTCTCCGGTGTTTTCATCGGCCAGAGTGATGACTGCTGTGCCGGGAACGGCAGCTGCCTGCTTCACGTTGACGGCAATTGCAGGGTCTTTGGCAACGGCTTCTACAACAGGAGCCTTACCAGCCTTGAGCACGTAGCTGAGCTGGGCGGCATCTCCGGCTTTGACGGCCTTGCCGCCGACCTTGAGGCTTGCCAGGCTCATCTCGGGCATAACCTTGATGGCAAATGAGTCTTCCTTTGTAACCCCACCCACAGTTGCTGAGCAGGTGATTGTTGCCACACCCATAGAGAGGGCGGTGATGGTGCCGTCAGCAGCTACAGAGGCCACTGAAGGATTGCTGCTGCGCCAAGTGCCGCGGGCAGTGGTGTCGAAGCTGTCGTCGTTGAGGCAGGCTGAGAAGCTGGCGTGGGCTGTCTCGCCGATGCGAAGGATATTGGCGTCGGTGCTTGCCCAGAGTGTCTTGAGCTTGAGGTCCAGAGTGCCGGACATATTGGCGCTGACAGTGCCGCGGATATCAGCAGATGAAGAACCGAACTCGAATACGTAGCGGCCCTGATCGAAGGTCATACGCTCAGCGTTCATATCCCAGAACCAGAGGTCAGAGCACTTGATGTCGATGCTGACGGTGCGGGTCTGTCCGCGGGGGATGGTAACGCGCTTGAAGCCTTTCAGACGCTTGGCGGGACGCTCGAGAGCAGCAGGGCTGTCGGGAGTAGCCACATAGATCTGGACTACCTCGTCAGCGCTGTACTTGCCGGTGTTGGTGACATCCACGCTGAGAGTAACTACGTCGTTAGGAGTAATGTTGCTCTTGCTGATGCGGAAATTGCTGTATTCGAAAGTAGTGTAGCTGAGGCCATAGCCGAACGGATATGACACCTCGCGGTTGAAGTACCAGAGTGTGCGGCCGACATTGCCGGAGCTGCGGCGCAGGTTGTAGTCGGTAATGGCCGGAAGGTCCTTCACAGTCTTGAACCAGGTGGCATTGAGCTTGCCGCCCGGTGAAACTTCGCCGAAGAGGATACGGGGAACGGCCTCGCCCTGTGCCATACCGTTGTAGCCTGTCCAGATGATGGACGGGATGTTGGCCATATGGCAGAACTCTTCTACTTCTACGCAGCCGAGGGTCTGCATATAGACGATGGTACGGGGATTGACGGCGGCGACTGCCTTGATGAGTGAGAGCTGGTTGCCGGGGAGGTTGAGGGTAAGGCGGTCGGCCTCTTCAGTGGCGGTGTTCTCGTCGGTGCCGACGAAGACAACTGCTACATCAGCCTTGCGGGCCATCTCGATGGTAGCCTCGTCGATCGGTGCGTCCTGTGGAGCCTTGTAGACGAGATATACGGTCTGGGGACCGTTGTAGCCAAGCTTGAGGGCATTGGTCTTCATCGGCATACTGGCGCCGTAAACGCCGCCCACGCGGGCTCCTGAAGACTTGGTGGCCTCGATGCGGCCGATAAGGTTGCCGTCAGGTCCGCCGACGCGGATTTCCACGATACCGCCCTCGGTGGGGATATTGAGTCCGACGGTGATGTTCTCTATGTTGGTGATGTCGATATTGTCATAGGCAGTCCAGGTGCCGTCGTCGATGCTGCGCACCTGCTCCTCGGTACCCATACCGGAACCGACGGTGATGCCTTCTGCTGATGCAGTGTACTTGGTTGCGTCGTAGCGGGTCACTGAGCCGTCGGTCTTCTCGATCTCGAAGTATGCGATGTAGAGCAGGTTGCTCTTGCTCTTGATGTCGCCGCCGGTTGCGAGCATAACATCCACGTCATAGCCTTTGTTCTTGAGCCATTTGGTGACACCCGCATAGGGAGAGATCATCGAAGTTGCCTCGGGACGTCCTGAATACGGGCCGAGTTCCACGTCGTCAGCCTGCGGGCCGATGAGAGCGATGCTCTTGAGCTTGGATGCATCGATAGGCAGTGCCTGGTGGTCGTTCTTCAGCAGGACGGGAGTGCGTACTGCAAGCTCGGCTGCGAGGGCCTGGTTGGCAGGTGAGTTAACGCGTGACGGCTCGAACTTGGTGTAAGGCACCATCTGCTCGGGATCGAACTCGCCGGTGCGCATACGGATGGTGAACATATTGATGAGCGCGCGGTCGATCTCGGCCATCGGAAGGATGCCCTGCTCGTAGGCGCTGATGGCATATCTCTGATAAACGCTTCCGCAGTCTGAGTCAACTCCTGCGTGGAGTCCGGCGGCAGTGGCCTGCTCGCGTGTATCCACGAAGTAGTGTCCGTCCCAGATGTCCTGGATGGCTGCGCAGTCGCCTGTTACATAGCCTTTCATACCCCAGGTACGACGGGCCAGGGTGTCGAGGTAGAAGACGCTGGCTGATGTCGGCACGTGGTTGACGGCGTTGTATGACGACATAATCGAGGGCAGATGTTCGTCCTCGATCAGGCGTTTGTAGGGATAGGTATAAAACTCGCGCAGGTCGCGGCTGTCCATATTGGAACTGCTGACGTGGCGGTCGAACTCACTGTTGTTTGCAAAGTAGTGTTTTGCGGTAGGCACGGCCTTGAGATACTTGGGGTCGGTGCCCATCAGGCCGCGCACGAAGCCGCGGGCCATTTCAGCCGCAAGGAAGGGATCCTCGCCGTATGACTCGCCGGTACGTCCCCAGCGGGGGTCACGAACGGGTTCCACCACCGGGCTCCAGAATGTCAGGCCTTTGGTTCCGGTTTGGAAGATAGCGCGGGCTTCATCGGCGATGGCAGACGCCATACGCTCCACGAGAGCAGGGTCCCAGGTCGAACCGGTAGCCACGCTGTTGGGGAAAGATGACGGGCCTTGAATTCCCACAGACGGGTTGGCACCGGAAAGCACTCCGTGCAGAGCTTCGCTCCACACATTATAACCCTTCACGCCAAGGCGGGGAACTGCAGCCATATTGTTGCCGAGCAGCGCCTGCTTCTCCTCGAGCGTCAGGCGTGACACAAGGTCAGTCGCCCTCTCCTCGAAGGTATAGGCCGTATTGAGATAAATGGGAATCTGGCCTTCCTGAGCCAGCGCGGAAATGGACGCCAGCAGCGCCACTCCGGACAAAATACAATAGCGGATAAACTTCATATCGTTAAAGAATAGGTTTTCCACCAAAGGTAAGCAATAATCTTCAACAATGGCTTACGCGAGGACTGAAATACACAGCACAGATAGTGTGCGCCGCTGACCCCCACCAGACTGCATTCCAGAATGGGTAATCGGAACACACCCCCTGCCCCAGGGGGTGGTGTGCACCGAAAGCACCCGCTGGAAACACCTGCAGGCAAGGTTACCGGCGCACACACAAAGAGCTACGCGAGGCACCGACCCTTTACGCCCACCGGAAATTGTCGGTGCCGGCGGCGAGGGCGAAGTGGTACTTGACGATGCCGAGGTCCATACGGGTGTAGCCGATCATTGAGAAGGCCGGCCTGGCGGCGACGACGGGGAGGGAAGCGCCGTCTTTGGGGGACTGGTACTCGAAGAAGAATTTCTGCTGGTTGACGGCGGTGGGTGCCAGCAGGGCGGCTTCTACGCCGTCCCTGAACCATTGAGGGGTCGACTCGCCTGCATTGCTGACATCCTGGACGGACTTGACCTTGTGGCCGCGGCCCTGCGTCGTGCCGTAGCCGAGAGCGATGTAGCAGCCTATCTTCTCACCTTCTGAGAGCTCGTACGTGCCGGCGATCTTGCTGTAGCTGATGCCGGCCCAGCAGGTGTTGAGACCGAGGGACTGAGCCAGCAGCACGAGATGCTCCCCGTACCAGCCGATCTTCTCGTCCAGGTCGTCGCCCTTCCTGCCGGCCATAACGAAATAGTTCCTCACGCCGGAGAAAGAACCGTAAGCCATTATACCGCTGAAGGCCTTTGGTTCCTCGGTCACAAGCTGGATGTGCAGTCCAGCTTCAGAGTTGTACTCATTGATTTTGTCACGGAGGATGCAGATGATATCTTCCGGAATAGGCTCCTCTTTGTAGTTCCGGACAGAATGGCGCGCCACGATGGCTTCTTTCAGTGTCATAGTCGGTTCATTGATTAATGACGCTAAGTTACATATTAATCTTATCTTTGTCCCCATAAAGAGAAGACAGCACGATATGAAGAAAAAGAAAAGCCCGACTCTCAAAGCACTGTTATACGCCATCATCGCAGCCTGCGTGCTCGTGCTTGCCCTCTTGAGCTGCACCCCTGCCGAAAGAAACGGCAGCAGCCCGTCCCAGACATCAATATCTAAAGCTTAACGATATGAAGAAGCTCCTCTTTGTCGTCATCGCACTGGCAGCCATCCCTGTCCTCGCCCACGCCGACAACATCCGGTTCGCATCCCACCCTTCACTCTCACCCGACGGAAAGCAGATTTATTTCAGCTACGACGGAGACATCTATTCCGTTCCTGCAACCGGCGGACAGGCCACCGCAGTCGTCACAATGCAAGGCGAGCAGGACTCCCCTCTCGTATCCCCCGACGGCAAATGGCTGGCATTCAGCTCAAACATTCAGGGTAACAACGACGTTTATGTCGTGCCCGTCGCCGGCGGACAGGCAGTACAGCTGACCTTCCACGAAGCCGCCGACGTCCCCGTGTCCTGGTCGGCAGACTCCAAGTGGGTACACTTCGAATCAACCCGCGGCAGCGCCCGCAAGACCACCT
>JAFXPV010000004.1 GCA_017527625.1 Bacteroidales bacterium
ATGTACTGCGCGCTGAAGTCTGCCTTGTGGGTGTGGAACGAACCGATGCCGTATGAGAAATCCACGAAATTGCGGCTGCTGCGGTTGGTAATGATGTTTACTGCTCCGCCGAGTGCATCGCTGCCGAAACTGGCCGGTATCACACCTTTGTATATTTCCACACGGTCGATGATGTTGACGGGCAGGTTTGCCAGTGTCATTCCCGTTCCCTTCGCATCTAGCGGCATACCGTCCAGGAAATATCGTATTGAATTACCGGACATTCCGTTGATGGAAAGATCGAAGTCGCTTCCCACTCCTCCTTCTTCACGGATGCGTATCCCATTGGTGCGGTCGATGGCCTGTGTAAGAGACTGAAGCGTGGCTGCCTGAGTGCGGATACTGACGGCATTGATGGCAAAAGCCCCTTCCCTAAGGTTCTGTTCCTTAGATTTTGCCGTCACAGTAGCATTGTCGATCACCACGGTGTCTTGCAGGCTGGACTGGGCAAGAACCGCAGAAACCGCGCATAACTGTGCCAAAAAGATTAATAAGATTCTTTTTATTGCCATCTTGCGTTCGCGCTTGTTCCTGAGCGCACGTAATTAATGCTTCCGGTAGGTCTTCTGGCTTTCTCCAGATCTGTCAAGCCTTCCCGAACAAGGAGTTCAGTGGCGATGGATCTAACAAATCGTTGCCGGAGATTACAGCTGCAGGTACAGCCCCGGTTTCTCACCGTGTTCCCTTTCATCAGTGTGGCTGGGCTCAGCCTCCTGATTGCCGAAATGCGTCGCGAATATAGAATTGTTTGCTTAAAAAAACTAATTTTGGGATGTGAAACGCATAATACTCATAACCGGTGGAGCCCGTTCAGGGAAAAGTTCCAAGGCCGAAGCTCTTGCTCTCAGCCTGGCTGCCGATCCCGTGTATCTTGCCACTGCCCGTATCTGGGACGACGAGTTCCGCGAGCGTGTCCGCCGGCATCAGGAACGCCGCGGTCCGCAGTGGACCAATATCGAAGAAGAGAAGTTCCTCAGCAGGCACAGTGTGGCCGGCCGCGTGGTGCTGGTAGACTGCCTCACCCTGTGGGCCACCAATTTCTTCTATGATATGGAAGGCGACACCGACAGTGCGCTGGAAGCGGTCAAAGCCGAATTCGACCGTTTCACCGCACAGGATGCCACCTTCATCTTCGTTACCAACGAAATCGGCTTGGGCGGGACCTCGCAGAACGAACTGCAGCGCAAGTTCACCGACCTGCAGGGCTGGATGAACCAGTATGTCGCAGCCCGCGCCGACGAAGTCTTCCTGATGGTGAGCGGAATATCCGTTAAAATCAAAGGATAGCAGATGACTGAATTCCATATTGAACATCCCCGCCAGGCCTTGAGGCCTGCGCTGCAGGCAAAGATCGACGACCTCACTAAGCCCAAAGGCTCCCTCGGGCGGCTCGAAGAGCTGGCTCTGCAGGCCGGCTTGATACAGCAGACTCTCTCGCCCGAGCTTCGGCATCCCCAGAACATAGTTTTCGCCGGCGACCACGGCATCGTGGACGAGGGTGTCAGCATAGCCCCGAAGGAAGTTACCTGGCAGCAGGTATGCCACTTCACCCACCCCCAGGGTACGGGCGGAGTCAACTTCCTCTGCCGCCAGCACGGCTTCACCCTCAAGGTGGTGGATGCCGGAGTGGATTACGACCTGCCGCGCGACCGGGGCATCATCGATCTCAAGGTCGGCCGCGGCACCCGCAATTTCCTGCACGGGCCGGCGATGAGCCCGGAGGAGATGGATCAGTGCCTGGCCGGCGGAGCCTCTGTCGTCCGCCAGTGCTTCGCCGAGGGCAGCAACGTCATCAGCTTCGGCGAGATGGGCATCGGCAACACGTCCCCTTCATCGATATGGATGTCCTATTTTACAGGCATCCCGCTGGCTGAGTGTGTAGGCGCAGGCAGCGGCCTCGACGACGAGGGCATACGCCACAAATACGATGTGCTGCGCAGGTCGATGGAAGGCTATGCTGGCGACGGTTCGGCCCGCGACATAATCCGCTGGTTCGGCGGCTTCGAGATGGTGATGGCTGTGGGTGCAATGCTGCAGGCTGCCGAGCTGAAGATGATAATCCTGGTGGACGGCTTCATAATGACCGCCTGTATGCTGGCTGCCTCGAAGATGTACCCCGAAGTGCTGGACTACGCTGTCTTCGGCCACTGCGGCGACGAGTCGGGCCACCGCAAGATGCTTGACGCCCTGGGCGCGAAGCCGCTGCTGAACCTGGGTCTCAGGCTGGGCGAAGGCACCGGCGCTATCTGCGCCTATCCCATACTTGAATCTGCCGTGAGGATGATCAACCAGATGGACACGTTCTCCGGCGCCGACATCACTAAATACTTCTAAGCGATGAGACTGCTGGCCGCACTGACTTTCTTCACCCGCATGCCCTTCTGGCGCATCCGCGAGATTCCCGCCGAGGCTTTCAAGCGCGTGGTTCCGCTCTGGCCGCTGGTCGGCTGGCTGACAGGTTTCGTGACGGCGGCAGTGCTTTGGCTCTGCAGCAACGTGATGCCCCTCACGCTGGCCTGGATTGCAGCCCTCGTGGCACGTCTGCTGCTGACAGGCTGCCTTCACGAGGACGGCCTGGCCGATTTCATCGACGGCTTCGGCGGCGGCAACACCCGTGAGCGGACGCTGGCCATAATGAAAGACTCCCACATCGGGACCTACGGGGTCATCGGTCTGATTGTGTATTTCGCGTTGATGCTCCAGCTTCCGGCTGCCCTGTCCCGCGATACGCTCTGCATCGTCGTGCTCGCCGGCGACTGCTGGGCCAAATGCTGCGCCGCCCAGCTGACCAATCTCCTGCCCTATGCCCGTAATGCAGAGGAAGCCAAGAACAAGACCGTTTATTCACGGATGAAATGGCACGAGCTTCTGATGTGCCTCGTCTTCGGCATCGCTCCGGCAGCGGTGATGACTTTCTGGCTCGGCTGGATGCCTTTCGCCTTTTTCTGGCAGCTCGGTATCCCGGCCATCGTGATGCTGCTTCTCGCAGGGCTGATGAAACGCCGCATCGCAGGCTACACCGGTGACTGCTGCGGGGCCACATTCCTCCTCTGCGAACTGTCATACTACATAGCAATCCTTTTAAACGTAACTATATGAAAAAACTTTTTGCCATTATGCTCATCGTGCCGCTGCTGTTCGCCTGCAAGAGCTACGAACAGCCTGAACTCGGCACCAGGAGCGTATCGATAATCAAGAAAGGAGGCCTTGAATTCAAGGACCTCAACAAGAACGGAAAGCTCGACAAGTACGAGGACTGGCGCCTGACTCCGGAGCAGAGGGCGGCTGACCTTCTGTCCAAGATGGACATCGACGAGAAGATCGGCTTTATGATCATCTCCCAGATCAATATGGGGCCGCAGGGCACTGCGGAACTCAACGAGCGTGACCAGGTCACCAACCGCAACAACTTCACCGGCGAGGCGGCCGATGAGTCCATCAATGTCTCCGGCACGACCAAAGGCATTATGGAGAGGCATCTGCGCCATTTCATCCTCCGCGCCAACGCCCCGGCCCGACTGATGGCCGAGTGGGCCAACAACGTGCAGGAAGTCGCCGAGGGCAGCCGTCTCGGCATACCCGCCATCTTCGCTTCCAATCCGCGCAACCACGTGGCAGTCGACAACTCTCTCGGTCTGAACGTGGGCAACAGCTACTTCACCCAGTGGCCCGGCACCCTCGGTCTGGGAGCCACCGACGACCCCGAGCTGGTTTATCAGTTTGCAAAGAGCGCAGCTGCCGAATGGGCGGCCTGCGGCATCCGGAAGGGCTATATGTATCAGCTCGACCTGTCCACCGAGCCCCGCTGGAGCAGGATAGAAGGCACCTTCGGCGAAGATGCCGACAGAGTGTCGGTCATAGCGGAGCAGCTTGTCAAGGGTTTCCAGGGTGAAGAGCTCGGCCCCGGTTCAGTGGCCCTCACTATGAAACACTTCCCCGGCGGCGGTCCTGAGATGAAGGGTTGGGATTCGCACTACAGCTACGGCAAGAACCTCATCTATCCCGGCGGAATGTTCGACTACCACATCAAGCCGTTCAAGGCTGCAGTCGATGCGGGCGTTTCCGGCATTATGCCTTACTATGCCCGTCCTCACGAGACCAAGTACGAAGAAGTCGGCTCGGCATTCAACTACGGCCTGCTCACCGACCTTCTGAGGAATACCCTCGGATTCAAAGGCCTCGTCAACTCCGACACCGGCCCCATCAACAATATGCCCTGGGGCGTCGAGGACCTGAGCTATCAGGAGAGATATGCCAAGGCCGTCGCTGCCGGCACCGACCTTTTCTCCGGCGGAGCTGACATCAAGAACCTCAAGGCCACATATGACGCCGGTATGATCACCGACGAACAGATCGACACAGCTGTGACCAGACTGCTCATCGAAAAGTTCAAGCTCGGTCTCTTCGAGAATCCTTACGTGGATCCCGACAAGGCTGAGGCTACAGCCAACTGCGACGAGTTCCGCGCGATGGCCGAGACCGCCTTCCGTAAATCCATCGTGCTGATGCGCAACGAACGCTCAGTGCTGCCTCTGAAGAAGGGCGCCAAGGTGTATGTCGAAAGGGTCGACGCTTCCGGCCAGCACAATGCCGTCAAGGTTGACAACAATGTCTGGGACGTAGAGTTCGTGGACAAACCCCTCAAGGCTGACGTCGTGATATTCTGGGTATTCCCCGGAACGGCCGGAAGAGGCGGCGGATTCCTCGGCGGCGCCTCAGGCAACACCGACATCAGCAACCTGCTTTCTGCGAACAACATCGACGTGCGCTATATGAACACCATAGCCATCACCAGACCGGTCGTAGTCGCAGTCAACTGCAGCAGGCCGTGGGTGCTCAGCGAGCTCAAGGGCCGCGCCGCCGACACCTGGCTGGCGACCTTCGGAACCACCCTTCCAGCCCTGCTCGACGTCGCAACCGGCAAGTTCAACCCTTGTGGCAAGATGCCGTTCGGACTGCCTGCCTCACAGGAGGCTGTCGAAGCCAACATGGAAGATGTCCCGAGCTTTATGGAGACAGAGGGTTATGCCCTTATCCCCTGCGGTGCGGGTCTGAGCTACTAAGCCTTTGAGACAACAAAAAAGCCCGGGTTCCTAAGAGCCCGGGCTTTTTGATTTGGACTGCCTCTATTTCATACACATCTTGTAGATTTCGATGACGTCTTTCTGCTTGAGCGGCTTGAAGCCGGGCAGGGTGTCGAAGTTCACTGACTTGCCTGCCATAATCTCGAAGTGGGTCTCGTCGATGCCGACCTCGGGGAGGGTGCTCTTCAGGCCGAGATCCTTGAAGAAGAAGTCTGCAAGAGCGTCGATAGCCTTGCGGGCGATGTCCATCGGCGGCAGGCTCGGGTCGATGCCGAACACGTTGACTCCGAACTGGACGTACTTCGATACGGTTGTCTCGTCGAGGCAGTACTCCAGCCATCTCGGGGTCAGGATAGCCAGGCCGTGGCCGTGGGTGATGTCGTAGAAGGCCGACAGCTCGTGCTCCATCGGGTGGCAGCTCCAGGCGTGTTTCTTGCCGGCTGTCACGAAGCCGTTGATTGCCCACGACGAAGTCCACATCAGGTTGGCGCGGGCCTCATAGTTGTCGGGCTCTTTCATTGCTATGGGAGCGTATTTGATGACGGTCTTCATCATACCCTCCATAAAGGTGTCGAGCATAAAGAGATCCTGGTCGGTGGTGAAATACACCTCGATGATGTGGCTCATAATGTCCGACGAGCCGCAGGCTGTCTGGTAAGGGCTTACGGTGAACGTATTTTCAGGGTCGAGGAAAGACACCTTCGGAAGGATGTGAGGGTCGAGACGGCCTATCTTGTCCTTTGTCTCGGGGTTGCTGATCACCGCTGCGGTGTCCATCTCCGAACCGGTTGCTGACAGAGTCAGGATGTCAACGATTGGAAGGGCTTTCTCCACGGGAGCGCACTTCTTCAGGTCCAGGAAATCCCAGGGGTCGAAGTCTACGCACGCGCCGGCTGCAATCCATTTGGTTGCGTCGATGGTCGAACCGCCGCCGACAGCGAGAAGCACGTCGATCTTGTGGTCCTTGCACATCTGCGCGCCCTTGCGGACGGAGTCGATGCGGGGATTCGGCTCGATGCCGTCGAGTTCGTACAGTTCCAGGCCTGCAGCCTTGATTTCCCTGACTACTTTGTCATAGAGGCCCATACGTTTTATCGAGCCGCCACCGTATGTCATAAGCACACGCGTGCCGAAGCGTTTCAATTCTTCACCAAGATGATGGAGGTGATTACGGCCGAAATACACCTTCACAGGAATGTTGTAGATAAAATCGTGAATCATAGCGTTGTTATATTATGACCGTAAGATAAGGATTATTTCTGACATATCACGCACGCAGCGCCCTCATTGCGTTCAGGACGGCGAGGACGGTGACTCCGACGTCTGCGAAGACGGCCATCCACATTGTGGCGACGCCGAAGGCTGCAAGCAGGAGCACGAGGATCTTGATGCCGATCGAGAACCAGGTGTTCTCACGGGCGATGCGCAGCGTGCGGCGGGCGATGCCGGCGGCAGCGGCGACTTTCGAGGGCTTGTCGTCCATCAGCACTACGTCTGCGGCTTCAATGGCTGCATCCGAGCCGAGGGCTCCCATCGCTATGCCGATGTCGGCACGGGCCAGCACCGGGGCGTCATTGATGCCGTCGCCCACGAAGGCCAGCGTGCTGCCGGAAGGTTTGGCTGCAAGCAGGGCCTCCACGCGGCTCACCTTGTCGGCCGGCATAAGACCTGCGTGCCATTCGTCGATTCCGATTTCTTCCGCCACAGCCTTGCCGACCGCTTCGTGGTCTCCAGTCAGCATCACGGTCTTGGCCACACCCTGCGCTTTGAGGGCTGAGACGGCCTCGGCGGCATCTGCCTTGATGCGGTCTGCAATCACTATATGGCCCAGATAGATGCCGTCCTGGCTTACGTGGATTATGGTGCCTGTTTTTTCGCAATCGTGCCACTCAGCTCCGACCAGTTCCATCATCGACGGATTGCCGACGCACACTTTGTGACCGTTGACCACTGCCTCGATGCCCTTACCGGACAGCTCGTGCACATTTTCTATCACACAGTCGTCGTTTTCTTCGGGATATGCGGCACGCAGCGAAGCCGCTATGGGGTGGGTGCTGAAGCGCTCGACGTGGGCAGCCAGATGGAGCAGCTCCTTCTCTTCGATGATTTCGGGGTGGACTGCCACCACTTCGAAGACTCCTTCGGTCAGCGTGCCGGTCTTGTCGAAGACTACTGTTTCCATCCTCGACAGGGCCTCAAGATAGTTTGAGCCCTTGACCAGGATGCCTTTGCGGGAGGCTCCGCCGATGCCGCCGAAGAATGCCAGGGGCACGCTGAGCACGAGGGCGCAGGGGCAGGACACTACGAGGAACATCAGGGCGCGGTAGAGCCACGTCGAGAAGGCTCCGCCCAGCAGAGTCGGCACTACTGCCAGCAGCACCGCTGCCGCAACTACGATCGGCGTATATACCCTGGCGAAACGGGTGATGAAGTTTTCACTGCGGGACTTGTGCTCGGAAGCGTGCTCCACAAGCTCGAGGATGCGGGATGCAGTGGATTCGCCGAACTCTTTGGCGACCTTTACGCGGAGCACTCCGCTCAGGTTTACGCAGCCGGAGAGGATCTCGTCTCCTGCTTCTATCTTTCTCGGCACGCTTTCACCGGTGAGGGCAACGGTGTCGACAGATGAAGTTCCTTCCTTCACGACCCCGTCCACAGGCACTTTCTCACCCGGCTTGATGACTATCATATCCCCGGCCTTGAGGGCTTCGCAGGGCACGACTTTGATTTCACCGTCCTGCTCCAGGTTGGCCGTGTCGGGGCAGATGTCCATAAGGTGCGCGATGCTCTTGCGGCTGCGGCCTTCGGCTATTCCTTCGAACAGCTCGCCGACCTGGAAGAAGAGCATTACGAAGACTGCCTCGGGGAACTGGGTCGCCGCTTCGGGCAGGAATCCGATTGCAAGGGCACCGATGGTCGCCACGCTCATCAGGAAATTCTCGTCGAGGGCCTCGCCGTGAGCCAGGCTTTCAGCAGCTTCCTTCAGCGTGTCCCATCCGGCCACAAGGTAGGGCACAAGATAGACCAGCAGCAGCTGCCAGGTTGCAAGGTTTGTATTCTTTTCGATTACCACCGCCGCTATCAGCAGCACAGTAGCCACTGCAATCCTGATAAGGTTGCCGCGGGTTTCGTTTTCTTCCTCGTGATGATGGTGATGTTCGTGATTGTGGTTATGTTCGTGTGCCATAGCTTTGCTTTGTTTGTTACGGGGGCAAAGTTATGGAGCCGGACGTGCAACTCAGTTGCAATGTTTGCGGCACTTGGGGCAGATGCCGCTGACCATATAGTTGACGCTGTCGCCTTCATATCCGGCGGGAAGTGCGACTTCGGGGATGGCTATGTCTTCGAGGCAGAAGGTCTTGCGGCAGCTGGTGCAGTAGAAATGCACGTGCGCGTCTTCATCGTGGCTGTCGGAATGGCTGTGGCAGAGTTCGTAGCGCACTCCGTCGCTTCCGTCCTGGATGGTATGGACCAGGTGCTGCTCCCGGAACAGGGCCAGCGTGCGGCTGATGCCGGACTTGTCGATGGTCCCGATGGCATTCTCCAGCTCCGCCATCGACATCGGGCGGCCGGCACTGAGCAGAGTCGCTGCGATGAGGATGCGGTTCGCGGTGGGTTTGACACCGTGGTGCATCATAAGGTCTATGATATCTGTCCGGGTCATTTCGGTTACAAAAATAGGAATTATGTAGTACTTTTGCTTCACCAATAATGATGACGCAATGAAAAGCAATTCGTTCCTTGTCTGTTTCGCGCTCTGCTGCCTTGTCGCCCTGGCCAGCAGTATGACGCCGGACCCTTCGCTCGACAATTCCGACTTTGTGAAGATTACCGATGTCATCCCCGATGCGATGCTCGAAGTCCGTTACTTCAGCACTTACAACTTCGTCGGAGACAGGATCGACGGCTACAACGCTCCCGTGGCCTACCTGGCCAAGGAAGCTGCAGCGGCTCTCAAGAAGGCCAGCGACGTCTTTGTCAAAGACGGCTACCGCATACGTGTCTATGATGCCTACCGGCCCCAGATGGCCGTGGACCATTTCAAGGCGTGGGCAAAGGATGTTGAAGACACCCGGATGAAGGCATATTTCTATCCGGAACTGGACAAGTCGGTGCTTTTCAAACTGGGCTACATTGCTTCCAGGTCAGGACACTCCAGAGGAAGCACCATTGATATGACTATTTTCGATATGGCTGCCGGCCATAATGTAGATATGGGCGGTACCTTCGATTATTTCGGAGAGCTCTCCCATCCGGGCAACCAGCAGGCTGTCACTCCTCAGCAGTATGCCAACCGTATGTACCTGCGCAAAGTAATGGTCGATGCCGGTTTCAAGCCTTATGAAGAAGAGTGGTGGCATTTCACGCTTAAGGACGAGCCTTTCCCCGACACTTATTTCAATTTCCCCAACGAGTAGTGTCCAGGAAAGACAACCATAAACTTCTTACGGAAGGGCCCGTTTCCAAAGCTATCCTGTCGCTGGCCCTGCCTTCCTGCATCAGTATGCTGGTCACCAGCATCTACAGCATAGTGTCTACTTTCTACGTCGGGCGCATAAGCACCCAGGCCACTGCCGCAGTAGGCATCAGTTTCTCGGCGATGTCGGTGATCCAGGCCCTGGGATTTATGTTCGGCCAGGGTTCCGGCACCTATATCTCCAGAGAGCTCGGCGCCCGCCATCGGAAGAACTCCGAACAGATGGCTGCGGTCGGGCTGGTTCACACGCTGCTTTCGGGCGTTGTGCTGGGACTGGCGGGCCTGCTGTTCCTCAGGCCTTTGTCCGTACTTCTGGGCTCCACCCCTACCATCCTTCCCGATACGATGGTCTATCTGTCCTGGGTGCTGATGGCCACGCCCTTCATTATGGGCGCCATAGTGCTCAACAACCAGATGCGCTTCCAGGGCAATGCAAGCTATGCGATGTGGGGCATCATCTCCGGCGCCCTGCTCAACGTCATACTCGCTCCCATCCTCATCTTCGTCCTCGATATGGGCATACGCGGAGCGGGCATCTCGACCTTCGTCGGGGAGATGTTCAGCTTCTTTTTCCTGCTGATTATGTACCGCCGCACCGACGACCTGACTCTCGACCTGCGCAATTTCGTATGGGGCAAGGGTTATTTCAAAGAAGTGCTGGCAGGAGGCACCCCCTCCCTTACGAGACAGGGGCTTGCCAGCATCAGCATCGCCCTCCTCAACAATGCGGCGGGAGTGTACGGCGACGAGGCCATAGCTGGAATGTCCATAGTTTCCCGGATAGCATTCATATTCTTGGCTGCGACAATAGGCCTCGGTCACGGTTTCCAGCCGATGTGCGGTTTCTCTTACGGCGCCGGCCTGTACGGCAGGGTCCGTGAAGGCTACAATTACGTCCTGAAAATCGGCACTGTCTTTATGCTGGTTTGCGCAGCCATAGGGCTCCTGTTTCCCGAGACCCTGGTCGGCTTCTTCCGCCACGATCCGAAAGTCATCGAGGTGGGTGCGGCCACCCTTCGCTGGCAGTGCCTGTCGCTGCCCCTCGTGCCGCTGGTGATGTACACCAATATGATTCTGCAGACCACTCGCCATTCCCTGCAGGCGAACATTATGGCGATGTCCCGCAACGGTCTGTTCTTCATCCCGGTAATACTGATACTTCCCCGCATCCTCGGCCTGCGCGGCGTGGAGATGGCCCAGACCGTAGCCGACGTGATGTCCGCCATCCTCGCCGTCATAGTCATCCTCCGCTTCTTCCGCAAACTCCCGAAATAATCAGACTGTCAGAGTTCGGGATCTATGTCCTGGGCGTCGTCTTTGGGGAGCCCTTTGGCGGATTTGTGTCTGCTGCGCCAGATGCCGCGTGCCTTGAGGTTGCGGAACAGTTTTGTCAGGACGCCGTGCTGCCGGTGGAATTCCTCAGTCGCCCCCTTGAAAAAACCCTTGACGCCTGCCAGCACTATCAGCACGGCAAACACCGCAAGTGTAAAGAGGGTGATTATGAGTATAAGCATACGGCAAAGATAGTAAACTTCCGCTAGAAACCCAGCTGGGACAGAAAATGCGCAATAATGCCGGGACGGCAGACCAGAGGGAATATCAGACCGTATACTGCTCCCCAGAAGTGGGCCGAGTGGCCGATGTTGTCGATGTTACGCCTGGCCATATACCAGCAGTAAAGCAGGTACAGCGGAGCAAAGATATATCCGGGAACCGGGATTGGGATGAAGAAGATGTAGATGCCCATCCGCGGTTCGAAGAGGATTGAGGCGAACAGAACAGCCGATACCGCGCCGGACGCTCCCACCGCATTGTAGTCAGGATTGTTCCTGAACTTGAGCAGGTCCGCGACAGTTGATACGGCGATGGCGGTGACATACAGCACCGCATAGAGGACAAGTCCGCGCAGGCTTCCGAAAGCAGCCGCGAAATACTTCTCCACTACACTTCCGAAGAAGTACAGCGTGAGCATATTGAAAATCAGATGCCCCCAGTTTGCGTGCACCAAGCCGTAGCTGAGAGTGCGGTACCACTGCCTGCGGTTCCATACCGCCCAGGCATTGAATTTCAGGGCGTGGTAATTCAGCCTCCCGTTGAAACACAGGATGCTGACTGCGGAAGTGACAAGTATGATAAGGAGTGTTACCAAGCTATGAGAGCAGCTCCTTGACGATGCCGGAGATGGTGCGGCCGTCAGAGAGGCCTGCCAGGGCCTTGTTGGCAGCGCCCATCACCTTGCCCATATCCTTGATGGATGTAGCTCCTACCTGAGCTATTATCTCCTGGATCTTGGCCCTTACTTCTTCGGCTGAAAGCTGCTTGGGAAGATATTTCTCCATCACTGCAGCTTCGGCGAGCTCGTTGTCGGCAAGCTCCTGACGTCCTGCGGCAGCATATTGCTCCGCAGATTCCCGGCGCTGCTTGATGAGCTTCTGTATCATCTTCAGCACGTCGCCGTCGGTGACTTCGCCCACACCTGCTCCGCTGGTCTTGAATAGAAGTATTTCGCCTTTGATGGCGCGGGTGGCTGCCATAGCCACGGCATCCTTGGCCTTCATAGCCGCCTTGATGTCTTCTTGTATCTGTTGTTCGAGTGCCATATCTGTAATGCTTTGTTTATACAAATTTAAGATTTTAGAGTAATTTGATATCTTTGGGGATATGAAAAAGGTATCGATTGTGCTTTGCCTTCTGGTGGCGGCAGCCTGCAACCGGGTCCAGTTCACGCCGGACGACGGCTGCCCGGAGATTTTCCCCGACTACGTGGGGGTGACTGTGCCGGAGTCTATGGCCGCACTCAGCTTCGAGATGGCTGACGGCAGGGAGATGTCCTGCCGCACGGAGCGCATCGCCGACACCCTTTTCTACTACGTGAAGGCCTGGGAGAAAGGCAGCCGCCAAGGCATCGAATATGCCCCCTTCAAGGTCTTCATCTCCCGCGACGAGATTCCCCCTTACATAGCCTACCGACTGATAGAGCCCAATTACGAGGGCTGGAGACAGATGGGCATCTATTCCAGGGAGCTCGCATCCTACAAGGAAACGGCCATCGTACACAACAGCGCGACAGGCTGGGGCTGCGTCAACTGCCACAATTTTGCCGGCGGAGATCCTTCCCGGATGATGTTCCACGCCCGCGGACCCGGCGGAGGCACGATCTTCCGCGACGGTGACAATCTGCGCCTGCTCAACCTGGCCACAATCGGCCCCAAGCGGCAGGGAACCTACCCGGCCTGGCATCCTTCCGGCAGATACATAGCCTTCTCTTCCAACTCCACCCAGCAGAGTTTCCCCATCACCGGTTCCCAGCCGGTGGAAGTGTACGACCACTTCTCGGACATCATACTGATGGACCTCCAGACAGACTCCGTCACCACTTACGCACCCCTGTTCAACGAGCAGGAGATGGAGACCTTCCCCGCCTGGTCGCCCGCGGGCGATATCCTCTACTATTGCAGCGCCCCGCAGCCGGAGAATGTTCCTCTGAGCCGTGGCAGCATCCGCTACGCCCTGAAGGCCATCCGCTTCAGCGACGGGCAATTCCAGGGAGAGCCCTGGACCGTGTTTGCCAGCGACACTCTCTCCGTCTCATTCCCGAGAGTATACGGCAAATGGATGCTTTTCACCGCTGCAGCCTACGGCACCTTCCCCATCTGGCACAAGGAAGCCGACCTGTGGCTTCTGGACCTGGAGAGCGGCGAAGTCCGCAGGGCCGACGAACTCGACAGCCCCGACGCGGACAGCTACCACTCGTGGTCGCCCAACGGACGCTGGATTGTCTTCTCCAGCCGCCGGATAGACGGCCGGTACACCCGTCTGTTCTTCTCCCACTTCGACGGGGAAGGCCATTTCACCAAACCGTTCCTGCTCCCCCAGAAGGACCCGCAGCACAACACGCTACGCCTCACTTCATATAACATCCCGGAATTCGTCAATGCAGACCCGGGGTCACTGTCCAAACAAGTCAGCACAATGTTCGCCCGATGAAAAAACTGGTCTCACCTCTGATACTTTTCGCCGGGGCGTTCCTCTCTACGCTCCTCCTCCAGAAGGACAGTTTCGTCCTGCAGGAGTATGAAGGGCTTTTCCTGCTCAGCGGAGACTATTTCTCCACAATGCTGCGGACCCCGTTCCCCCTGTCAGGCATCATAGCAGACTTCCTGACCCAGTTCTTCCGCTTCGGCGTCTACGCTCCGCTTATCGTCGCCGCAGCAGTGACGGCAGCCTTCTTCCTGACCCGCAGCATACTGAGGCGCTTCGCCCTGTACACGGACATCCTGCCCGCCGCCCTCAGCTGCGCCCTGTGGATCGCAATAGCCTTCGCTCCCACGGCAAGACGCGGGGTGGCCGCAGTGCTGATATTGTTCCTGGTCTGGCTCGCGAGCCGGCTGCTGCCCCGCAGACAAGCGCGCAAGACACTTCCATTCTGGACGAACCTGGCCGCGAGCGCCCTTCTGACATCCGGAGCATTCCTGTTTCTGGCCCTGTCCGGCACCATACGTGAGCGCGAGAGGACCGCATCGCTGAAGGTCGCAGCCGTAATGTCCGACTGGGACCGCATACTGGCCATCGCGACGCCTGAGCGGGCTGCTGCCGACCCCGAAATAATGCCCTACGCCTTCCTGGCGATGGGAGAAAAAGGCAGGTTGGGAGATGAACTTTTCAGATATCCCGTCCAAAGCCGCAGTGATTTCGATTTTTGCGAACGGCCGGAAGACGAAGTCCGCTACTTCTTCAACACCGTCCTCTACGAGACGCTGCACTGTCCGAACGAGGCCATCCACAATTACTTCCAGCTGGCCACGTATCAAGACCACGGGCAGAGTTTCCTCGTGCTGAGGCGCCTGCTCTCCGACTATTACTCCATCGGCAACTACGACCTTGCCCGCAAATACGCCGCAGTGCTCTCTAGAAGCACCCTTCACTCCCAGTATGTACGGCATTTCACCGACCGTATGGCCGAAGGCACTCCCCGCGAGGCCGACAGCCTCGCATTCCGGACAGCCGTCCCGCTGATCACCCGCGACCCGCTGGCCAACCTAATCCTTCTGGGAGCAGGCGGCATCAACGCTCCTTCCTCACTAGACAGGGTGCTGTGCTCGCTGCTGCTGCAGAAGAACCTCGACGACTTCCAGGCTGTATTCAATTCGGCCAGGAACAGATATCCTGCAATCCCCCGCTACTATGAGGAGGCGCTCGTGCTGGCAGGCAGGTCTGAAGGCATCAGCGAGAAGACGCTCCAGCGCTACTCCTCGTTCCAGGGCGAAGTCCTTGCCCAGCCCGGCAGCCTTCCGCAGTTCTACAGAGACAGCTACTGGTATTACTATTTCTCAGATGACGAAACCACTGCGCCAAGGAAGGCCGTTCCGCAGCCAGGCAGGCGCCAGAAGAAGTCAGGCCAGGCCGGCCACAGCGCAGAGACAAGCTAAGCCCTGCAAGGGCTCTCGGACAATAAAAAAGGATGGCCCGGTGTGAGCCATCCTTTTCCATATCGGAGAATGCCGCACTATGCGGTGTAGGTGCCGGAGATGGTGTCTCCGCCGTGGCCTGTCCAGTTGGTGTGGAAGAATTCTCCGCGCGGACGGTCTGTGCGCTCGTAAGTGTGGGCGCCGAAGTAGTCACGCTGAGCCTGGAGCAGGTTGGCAGGAACGCGTTCGCAGCGATAGCCGTCATAGTAAGTGAGGGCTGCTGTGAGGGCCGGAACGGGAATACCGTTGGTGAGAGCTGTAGCAAGCACGTTGCGCCAGCCTTCCTGAGCCTCCTGCAGTTTCTTGCAGAAGAACGGGTCGACCATAAGGTTCTCGAGGGCAGGATTGTTGGTGAATGCATCTTTGATCTTGCCCAGGAAGACTGAGCGGATGATGCAGCCGCCACGCCACATAAGGGCGATTCCGCCGTAGTTAAGATCCCAGCCGTACTCCTTGGCAGCGGCACGCATCAGAGTGTAACCCTGGGCGTAAGAGATGATCTTGGCTGCGAAGAGAGCTTTCTGGAGGTCGGCGAGGAATGCTTTCTTGTCACCCTTGAATGCGGGGCGCGGACCTGCAAGAACCTTGGAAGCCTTTACCCTTTCGTCCTTCTGGGCTGACAGGCAGCGTGCGAACACGGCTTCTGAGATAAGAGTCAACGGAACACCCTGGTCGAGAGCTGAGATGGCAGTCCATTTGCCGGTACCCTTCTGGCCTGCGGTGTCGAGGATGAAGTCGACGACTGCTTCGCCTTCCGGAGTCTTGTATGCGAGGATGTCGCGGGTAATCTCGATGAGATAGCTGTCGAGGTCGCCTTTGTTCCACTCCGTGAACACTTCGCTCATCTCCTCGTTGCTCATACCGAGCAGATCCTTCATAATCTGGTAGCACTCGCAGATAAGCTGCATATCGCCGTACTCGATACCGTTGTGGACCATCTTTACGAAGTGGCCTGCACCGTTCTCGCCTACCCAGTCGCAGCAAGGGCCGTCAGCGACCTGTGCGCAGATCTTCTGGAAGATGGGAGCAACGATGGGCCAGGCTGCCTTAGAACCGCCGGGCATAAGTGACGGACCCTTGAGGGCACCCTCTTCTCCGCCTGAAACGCCGGTACCGATGTAGAGCAGACCTTTGCTCTCTACGTAAGCGGTACGACGGTTGGTGTCGGGATAGTGGGTGTTGCCGCCGTCGATGATGATGTCACCGGGCTCCAGCAGCGGGATGAGCTTCTCGATGAAGTCGTCCACTGCCTGACCTGCCTTGACCATCAGCATCACCTTGCGGGGACGCTCCAGTGAAGCCACGAGGTCTTCGAGAGACATTGCGCCGTAGATGTTCTTACCCTTGGCGCGGGCATTCATAAAATTCTCAACTTTTGATACGGTGCGGTTGAAGACGCTTACGCGGAAACCTTTGCTTTCCATATTCAGCACCAGGTTCTCACCCATCACCGCCAGGCCGATAAGGCCAATGTCTGATTTTTTCTCCATTAGTATTGTTTGTTTTTTATTCTTGAATTGAAGTTAGTCCTTGAATCTGTCGGGATGCGCCCAGAGTCCAAGCGCCGGGTTGGATATGTAGTAGATTTCCTCACCGTCCGGCATTGTGTTCCAGCCGTCCTTGAGGCTCTCGATGGGATAGCGGGCTACCATATCGTTGTAATGGCAGTAGCCGAAGCCGACTCCTTCGATCTCCTCGCGGGTCATACCGTCGCCGGGGCAGTAGGTGATGTGGAAACGTCCTTCCGAAGAACCGTGGATGAGATGGGCCGATGCGCCCAGGTTGTCCTGCAGGTCCTGGTTGGCCTCGGTGCACTCGAGAGTGTGGGGAGTGCCCTTATAGCCGTACTTGCGGATGAGGCCGTCGATGGTCTTGTCCTCGCCGAACTCCTTGAGGGCCGGAGCGAGGATAATCAGTTCGGCACCGTCGGCAAGTGCCATACGGGTGCGGTAAACAGCCTTGTTGCCGAGCCAGGTGCTCTTGAACTCCTCGGGATCAAGATAGACGATGCATTTCTTGATGGGCTTGTCGAGCATAATGAAGTTTGTCTCCATCGACAGTTCGCAGGCTTTGCGGAAGCACTCGGCGTCGTCGCCGATGAAAAGACCCTTGAGCTCCATCTTGCCGGTGTCGTTGTTCTTGGCCAGCACGGTCTGGATATAGACTATCGGAAGATCAGGGATGAAATGCTGACGGGCATACTCGAACACGGCGCGGACGGGACCGCCGGGACGCCCCATCAGGCGTTCCATACCGTATGACGAACCGATGAAGTGGCTCTTGTTGATGCCTTCGCTGCCGCCGACACCCACGAAGAGATTTTTGGTGTAGTTGGCCATTCCAACCACCTCGTGAGGAACCACCTGGCCTATCGACAGGATAAGGTCGATGTCTTTCTCGAGGAGGAGCTTGTTGACCTGTGCGGGCCAGTCGTAGTGCAGTTTGCCTTCTGACACCTCCTCTACATAAGAGGCAGGCACGCGGCCAACAGTCACCACGTCGTTGCGCCAGTCGTGCACGCGGAAAATGTCGCGGGGAGTGTGTCCGAACATAGTCTTGATCTGCTCCTCGGTCATTGCGGTATGCGTGCCGAGCGCGGGCATCACGTCGGTCAGCTTGTCCTGGTAGTAGTCATATATCATCTCCGTGATGGGGCCTGCATACGAATTGAATCTCGTAAAGTCAGGCGGCAGGGCTATGACCCTGTTCTTGGGACCCATCCCGTCGAACACCTGCTTGAGCGCAGCGCGCACTTCGTCCGGAGTGATGTTGTCGGTTTTAGAACCTCTTGCGTAGTAAAGCATAGTTTCGGTGGATTAACGTTTTACACGTGCGTTGCCTTTCCAGATGCTCCAAACCTGGTCCTCGTCGGCAGGCTGGCCGTAGTCGGTGAGCATTGTGGTTGCAAGAGCGCCGGTAGCCCAGCCGAACTGGATCCATTTCTCGGGCTCCCAGCCTCTGAGCATAGCGTAGAGCAGGCCGCCCACGAAACCGTCACCACCGCCGATGCGGTCGAGTACGTGGATCTCGCGAGGCTCGACAACGTGCCAGTTGCCGTCTTCAAACATAATGGCGCCCCAGTTGTGGCTGTTGGTGTGGTTGACCTGACGCAGGGTGGTAGCGTATACCTGTGCGTTCGGATATTCCTTGCGGACGCGG
>JAFXPV010000005.1 GCA_017527625.1 Bacteroidales bacterium
CGACATCCTCTTCGACGAGAGCCAGGTGGAGCAGGGCCGCAACTTCTGCAACAAGATATGGAACGCCTACCGCCTCGTGAAAGGCTGGCAGGTGGCCGACACAGCTCAGAACAAGGCCTCAAAGGTGGCCGTCGACTGGTTCGGCAGCCATCTGTCAAAGACCATCGAGGCCTACGAAGACCATTTCAGCAAGTTCCGCATCTCCGATGCAGCAATGGCTGTCTACAAGCTGTTCTGGGATGATTTCTGCGCCTGGTACCTCGAACTCGTGAAGCCCGCCTTCGGGCAGCCGATCGACCGTGCCACCTACGACGCTACCATCGCTTTCTTCGATTCGCTGCTCAAGCTCCTGCATCCGTTTATGCCGTTCATCACCGAAGAGTTGTGGCAGAACATCGCCCAGCGCGGCGAGGGCGAGACCATAATGCTTCAGGATATGCCGAAGGCAGGCGTGAGCGACGACAAGCTCATCGCCGACTTCGACGCGGCCTGCAAGGTGGTGATGGAGCTGCGCGCCCTGCGTCAGGGCAAGGGCATCTCACCCAAGGAGGCCCTCAGCCTCAAGGTGAAGGGCGACTTCAGCGAGGCTATGTATCCCGTGGTGGAGAAGATGGCCAACGTGAGCTCCACAGCGACTGCAGCAAGCTTCGAGAACGAAGGCAGCGGCCAGAGCTTTATGGTCGGCACCCTCGAGTTCTTCGTGCCGCTGGAAGGTATGATCGACAAGGAAGGGGAGAAGGCCAAGATCGAAGCTGAGATAGCCCGTTACGAAGGCTTCCTGAAAGGCGTGAACGCAAAGCTCGGCAACGAGAAGTTCGTGGCCAACGCTCCCGCCCAGGTAGTCGAGACCGAGCGCAAGAAGCTCGCTGACGCCACCGCCAAGATAGCGGCCCTCAAAGCAAGACTCAACGAATTATCATAAACATCTAATACTTACAGATATGCTTACACTGTTCTTTATCCCCCTGACCCTGGGTACCTGGGAAATAGTAGCCATCGTCCTTGTAGTCCTTCTGCTCTTCGGAGGCAAGAAGATTCCCGAGCTGATGCGCGGCCTCGGAAAAGGTGTCAAGGAATTCAAAGGCGGAATGAAAGAAGCCGAGAAAGAATTCGACGACATCAAGAAGGATGTAATGTCTGAAGATACTAAAAAATAGCGAGTAATGGCAGATGTAAAGATGTCCTTCTGGGACCATCTTGACGAGCTGCGGAAAGTACTGTTCAGGATAGTGGGAGTGCTGCTGGTTCTGACCGTGGCGGCATTCTTCTTCAAGGAGCCGATGTTCAACGTCATCTTCGGCCCCTTGAACTCCGATTTCATCCTGTACAGGGGTTTCGACAAGCTGCTCGGCCTGGTGGGTTTGAAGGGTGTGGACAATTTCGACATCAAAGTGATGAACATCGAAATGTCCGCGCAGTTCTTTACACATCTGAAAGTCTCGTTCTTCGTGGCTCTGATAGTCGGAATGCCTTTCTTCTTCTACCAGCTGTGGACCTTCATAAGGCCGGCGCTCTACCCCAAGGAGAAAAGGGCCATCAGAGGCACTTTCGGTTTCGCGGGCATCCTGTTCTATCTGGGCCTTGCCTGCGGCTATTTCCTGGTGCTGCCGCTGACGGTCAAGTTCCTGGGAACTTACCAGGTGTCGCCCGACATCCCCAACGAGATCTCCCTGACCTCGTACATCGGGATGTTCCTGGGTCTGATACTCGTGATGGGAATAGTCTTCGAGATGCCCATCCTGGCTGCGCTGCTCTCCCGCATAGGGCTCATCTCGAAGGAACTGCTCAAGAAATACAGGCGTCACGCAATCGTCATCCTGGTCATCCTTGCCGCCATCATCACACCGAGCGGCGACGCCTTCACAATGATGATAGTCGCCATCCCGCTCTACCTGCTGTATGAATTCAGCATTATGGTCTGCCGCAGCGAGAAGGACCAGAACAAAGAGAAGGATGACGACGATTATGAGGACTACGAGGAGATGGACGAAGACGAAAGCGACGTCGACGACCATACTCTGATCGAAGCCGGGGAGGCCGGCGAATGATCTCCATCAACGATTTGACAGTGTCGTTCGGGGGCTATACGCTTCTGGACAACATCAACCTGCACATAAGCGACCGCGACCGCATCGGACTCGTCGGCAAGAACGGCGCGGGCAAGACCACCATCCTGAAACTGATCGTAGGCCTGCAGAGCCCTACATCGGGACGTATCGCAAAGCCTGCCGGCGCGGTGATAGGCTACCTGCCCCAGCAGATGGAGCACAACCACAGCCGCAACGTCATCGACGAGACGATGACCGTATTCGACGGATATTTCAAGATGCAGGCGCGCCTCGACGCCATATCTGCCGAGCTGGCGGCCAGGGAGGACTACGACTCCAAGGCATACTCCGACCTGATTGTCGAGCTCAACGAACTCAACGACAAACTGTCGCTGCACGGCGGCCCCTCTCCCCAGGCGCAGGCCGAGATAGTGCTCAAGGGCCTGGGTTTCAAGGCCGACGAGCTGCAGCGCCCCACCGGAACCTTCAGCCAGGGCTGGAATATGCGCATCGAGCTGGCCAAGATCCTGCTGCGCAAGCCCGACGTCCTGCTGCTCGACGAGCCCACCAACCACCTCGACATAGAGTCGATCCAGTGGCTTGAAGAGTACCTGCAGGGTTTCCCCGGGACGATCGTGCTCATATCCCACGACCGCAAGTTCCTCGACAACTGCACCGACCGCACGGTGGAGATAATCCTCGGCCAGGTATATGACTACAAGGTGAGCTACAGCAAGTTCGTGGAGCTGCGCAAGGAGCGCATCGAACAGCAGCGGGCTTCGTACGAGAACCAGCAGAGGATGATAGAGAAGACCGAGGAGTTCATCGAGAAGTTCCGCTACAAGCCCACCAAGAGCAATCAGGTCCAGAGCCGCATCAAGCAGCTGGAGAAGATTGACCGCATAAAGATAGACCTTGAAGACAACAGTATGCTGGCGGTGAAGTTCCCGCCTGCGCCGCGCTCCGGCGACGTGCCCTTCAAGGTGACAGATGCAGTGATAGCATACCCCGACAAGCCGGAGAAGATAATCCTCGACGGAGCGAACCTGGAGATAAAGAGAGGGGAGAAGGTGGCGTTCGTAGGCCGCAACGGCGAGGGCAAGACCACAATGATGAAGGTGCTGATGGGGCAGCTGACTCCGCTGGCCGGAGCGGCTGTGGTGGGACACAACGTCAAGATAGGCTACTATGCCCAGAACCAGGAAGACGTGCTGAATATGGACGACACCGTCTACGACACCCTCGACAAGGTGGCTGTGGGCGACATCCGCACCAAGTTGCGCGACATCCTCGGAGCCTTCCTTTTCCGCGGCGAAGACATAGACAAGAAAGTGGCGGTGCTCAGCGGCGGCGAGCGCTCGAGGCTGGCGATGGCCCGCCTGATGCTGACCTCCTACAACCTGCTGGCCCTCGACGAGCCCACCAACCATATGGACATCCGCTCCAAGGATGTGCTGAAGACTGCCCTGAAGGCCTTCGACGGCACGCTGATCGTCGTGTCGCACGACCGTGACTTCCTGGACGGCCTTGTGAGCAAGGTCTACGAGTTCGGCGACGGCAGGGTGAAAGAGCACCTGGGCGGCATCAACGACTTTTTGGCCAACAAGAAGATGAGCTCGATGCGCGAGATAGAGGCCCTGACGGCCAAGACGCAGCCGGAGACGAAGAAGCCGGAGGTGACCCAGTCGCAGAAAGACCGGGCGGCCGACAAGGCGGCGATGCGCGAACGCTCGCGCAAGCAGAATCTGGCCAGGAAACTGGAAGGGCAGATAGAGCAGATAGAGCAGGCGATGAAGGCCATCGAGGAGAAGCTCTCGGCTCCGACGCCGCAGGACGACATAATGGAGCTCACCCGCCAGTATCTGGAGCAGAAACGAGAACTTGACATCAAAATGGACCAGTGGTCCCAGATAGATATATAATGGAAAATACGACCCACTACATCTACGGTATGCGCGCAGTGACTGAGGCCGTGCGCAGCGGACGCAAATTCGAGAAAGTGCTTTTCAAGCAGGGTATGGAGGGCGCTCAGTACCGTGAGCTGCTCGACGCCCTTATGCAGAACGACATCCCGTTCCAGTTCGTTCCGTTCCAGAAACTCAACAGCCTCGTGAAAGGCGCCCACCAGGGTGTCGTGGCGTATATCAGCCAGATAGACTACGTGCCTTACGAGGAGATGATAGAGCTGGCGATGAGCCGCAAGGAGGCGCCACTGTTCCTGCTGCTCGACGGAGTGAGCGACGTGCGCAACTTCGGGGCCATAGCCCGCACGGCGGAGTGCGCGGGAGTGGACGGCATCATACTGCCCGCGAAGGGCGGCGCCGCCATCAACGCCGACGCCGTCAAGACTTCCGCCGGAGCCCTGCTGAGGGTGCCGACGGCCAAGGTGACCAACCTCAAGCTCCCACTCTACTATCTGCTGGAATCCGGCTTCCAGGTAGTCGCAGCCACCGAGAAGGCCGAGACCTCCCTCTACGACGTGAAATTCCGCAAGCCCACCGCCATAGTGATGGGTTCCGAGCAGAAGGGCATCAGCCCCGCAGTGCTCGACCTGTGCACCGCCGAGGCCCGTATCCCTATGATGGGAGAGATCGGCAGCCTGAACGTGTCGGTCGCAGCAGCCATCGTCCTCTATGAAGCAGTAAGGCAGAGACAATGAACAAGTTCTTCATCATAGACGGCCACGCCCTGATCTTCAGGATGTTCTATGCCTTCTTCCGCAGGCCTATGGTCAATTCGAAGGGGGAGGATACTTCCATTCTCTTCGGCTTCACCAAATACCTGCTCGAGGTGCTCTCCAAGGAGCATCCCACCCACGTGGCGATATGCTTCGACGCCCACGCCAAGACGTTCCGCCACGAGGCCTACCCCGAGTACAAAGCCAACCGCACGGCCGCTCCGCAGCTCGTGATCGATTCCGTGGAGCCGCTGACGGAGATCGCCGGCGCCCTGGGCATCCCGGTAGTGATGAAGGAGGGCTACGAGGCCGACGACGTGATATGCTCCCTCGCCGCCCGTTTCGCAGGCAGCCAGACCGACGTGTATATGGTGACTCCCGACAAGGACTTCGGGCAGGCCATCGACGACCACATATTCCAGTACAAGCCCGGCAAGGGCGGAGCCGACAACGAGGTGGTGGACAAAGCCGCCATCTGCGCCCAGTACGGCATCTCCAGCCCGCTGCAGGTCATAGACATCCTCACCCTCTGGGGCGACGCATCCGACAACGTGCCGGGAGTGAAGGGGGTAGGCGAGAAGGGAGCCCAGAAGCTCGTAAGCGAATGGGGCAGCGTAGAGAACATCTATGCAAACCTGGGCAGCCTGTCCGCCAAGATGCAGGAGAACTTCCGCGAATCGGAAAGCCACATCGCCCTGAGCAAGTTCCTCATCACGATAAAGAAAGACGTGCCGCTGGACTACAGCGAGGACGACTTCATAAACAAGGCCTGCTACAACGCCGCTGTAGCCGCGCTTTTCGCCCGCCACGAGATGAATTCCCTGCGCAGGCTGCTGCCCGACGCTCCGGAGCCTTTACCGGAAGCCCCTGCAGCCGCCCAGGCCAAGTCAATGGAAGTCAGTGAAGTGAGCTTCGGCGAGATACGCCGTCTGGCGGCGGAGAAGTCAGAAATCGCAGTCGCCGGCGACGACGGATTCATATTCGCATCCGGGACCGCATTCTGCCGCTGCGCCAAAGACGACCCTGAGGCCCTGGCCCTGCTCTGCGACGCTTCCGTGGCCAAGGCCGGCTATAACCTGAAAGCCCTGATGAGACAGCTGCTGAGGCAAGGCGCAACGCTTGCCGGCGACCTCTATGACATAGAGATAATGCATTATCTCATCAATCCCGAGCGTTCCCACAAGCTGGATATGCTCACCAAGGGCTATCTCGACCTGTCGCTGGAAAAACCAGTAGAGGCTGACTCGGCGGTGCAGGGCGACCTGTTCGCTGCCGCTGCTGCCCAGGCGGGGGACGACGAGGACAGGCTGGCTGTCGCAAGGCAGACCGCCGCCTGCAGCCTGCTCAAGCCGGTGCTCTGCGACGAACTTAGCAGCCAGGGTCTGACGGCGCTGTACACCGACATAGAGATGCATCTGATGGAGGTGCTTGCCAGTATGGAGCACGAAGGCGTCAAGGTCGACACCGCAGCCCTGGTGGATTACGGCCGTGAGCTCAACACGCAGATGCTGAAGGTGGAGGAAGAAGCCCGCGAACTCGCTGGGGAACCTGACCTGAACCTTTCAAGCCCCCGCCAGATCGGCGTCGTGCTCTACGAAAAGCTGCATCTCGACGACAAGGCGAAAAAGAACGTCCGCGACAACTATCCCACCGACGAGGAGACGCTGCAGGCCCTGTCCCACAAACATCCTGTGATAGACAAGATATTGGAATTCAGGGGACTGAAGAAGCTCATCTCGACTTATATAGAGCCTTTGCAGCAGCTCACAGACCCTGCGGACGGCAAGATACACACCACTTTCACCCAGGCTCTCACGGCCACCGGCCGCCTGAGCTCCCTCAAGCCCAACCTGCAGAACATTCCCGTCCGCACGGCGCAGGGACAGCAGATCCGCAAGGCCTTCGTGCCTTCGAAAGAGGGAGGATACATAGTTTCTGCGGACTATTCCCAGATAGAGCTGCGCATAATGGCCCACCTGAGCGGAGACGAAGGGATGATCGAGGATTTCCGCAGCGGACACGACATCCACGCCGCCACTGCAGCCAAGATATATAAGGTGCCGGTGGAAGAGGTGACTCGCGAGCAGCGCAGCCACGCAAAGACCGCCAACTTCGGAATCATCTACGGCATATCGGCCTTCGGCCTTTCACAGAGGCTGGGCATCAGCCGCAGCGAGTCGAAGCAGCTCATCGACCAGTATTTCGAGAACTACAAGGGAGTGAGGGCATACATCGACCGTGCGGTGGAGGAATGCCGCCGCAACGGCTATGTCGAGACAGTGTTCCACCGCAAGCGCTTCCTGCCCGACATCAACGCCCGCAACTTCAATATGCGCCAGTTCGCCGAGCGGAACGCAGTCAACGCTCCCATCCAGGGCAGCGCGGCGGACATCATCAAGCTGGCGATGGTCAGCGTATGGCGCAGGATGAAGCAGGAGGGACTCAAGAGCCGTATGGTCCTGCAGGTCCACGACGAGCTTGTCTTCGACGTCGTGCCCGAGGAACTGGACAGGGTGATGGAGATCGCAAAGCAGCAGATGGAGAGCGTCTGCCAGCTGCGCGTGGCGCTGATCGCAGAATGCGGCAGCGGCAAAAACTGGCTGGAGGCCCACTAAGGATATGGAAGAGATACTGAGATATTTCCCGTCGCTGAGCGAACGGCAGATCGAGAGGTTCACCGCGCTCAAGGCGCTCTACGACGAGTGGAACGCCCGCATAAACGTCATCTCCCGCAAGGATATGGACAACTTTTACGAGCACCACGTGCTGCACTCGCTGGCCCTGGCGTTGCCGATGAAAGGTATGGTGGTGCCCGGCGACCGCATCCTCGACCTTGGCACCGGCGGCGGCTTTCCCGGCATTCCGCTGGCCATATTTTTCGAGCAGTGCGACTTCCTGCTCTGCGACTCCGTAGGCAAGAAGACCAAGGTGGCGTCGCAGGTCGCCGAGGCGCTCGGGCTGCAGAATGTCAGGGTGGTCAACGACCGGGCCGAGAATCTGCCGGGCAGCTTCGACTACGTAGTTTCACGCGCAGTGACTTCGCTCGACAAGATGCTGCCCTGGATCAAGGGCCGTTACGACAAAGGAGTGCTCTATCTCAAGGGCGGAGACCTGGACGAGGAGATCGACCGCTGCATTTCGCGCCGGATGTTCGATGCGCGCAAGCTATCGGTCATAGATATCAGCGATTTCTACGGCGGAGAATGGTTCGTGGAAAAAAAGATTGTTATAATAAAAAGATAAATTTGTATATTTCAAAGAGACTGTTTACTTTTGCACTCCCAAAA
>JAFXPV010000064.1 GCA_017527625.1 Bacteroidales bacterium
ACCCGTTTCGAAGATGTCAAGGAAGCTTTGTTCGAGGCGGACATCAACTGGTTTTCCTACGCCGAAGTCAAGGCCATAGGCCAGGACCGGGAAGACAGGATTTACAGGGGAGTGATGTACAGCACCGACATCATCTCCAGGATTGAAATCACCATAATCTGCCGAGACCAGTTCGTCCAGCCCGCAATCGATGCCATTATGGGCGCCGCGAGGACAGGCAGCGTGGGTGATGGCAGAATCTTCGTCAGTCCTGTCGATGACACCTGGTCAATCCGCACGGGAGAGCACGGAGACACAGTTTTGGCAGACAAGAAATAACCCTTAAATGATTACAACAATGGAAGAGATAATTGGAATAAGCGGACTTGATACGCCCTGGGTACTTAGAGCAGCTATGCTTGTATTTTTTATGCAACCTGGATTCGCGCTGGTGGAGGCAGGTTTCACCCGTTCCAAGAACACTGCCAACATCCTTATGAAAAACTTCGTCGATTTTATGATCGGTTCTTTCCTGTTCTGGATGATTGGTTTCGGGTTGATGCACGGCAGCGGAAACGGCTTCATCGGCGGCCTTCATCTTTTCGACTGGTCGTTCATCGGCGACAGCAACATACCTGCGGAGTGCACCTTGATATTCCAGACAGTTTTCTGCGCAACTGCTGCAACCATAGTATCGGGCGGAATGGCGGAAAGGACCAAATTCTCGATGTACATCCTGATTTCAATAATCATATCCGTAGTAATCTATCCTATCGAGGGACATTGGACCTGGGGAGGCGGATGGCTGAGCGGACTCGGATTCCACGACTTCGCAGGCTCTACGGTAGTCCACTCCTGCGGTGGCGTCATCGCGCTTGCCGGAGCTATAGTGCTCGGCCCCAGGATAGGCAAATACTCCAAGACAGGCGAATCCAGAGCCATACCCGGCCACAACCTCACCTTCGGAGCTCTGGGAGTTTTCATACTCTGGTTCGGATGGTTCGGTTTCAACCCAGGCTCTCAACTGGCTGCCGAAGGGGCCAAGAATGCCATTGCCATATCGCACGTAATGTGTACCACCAATATGGCGGCGGCCACCGGCGGACTGTCAGTCCTGCTGCTGACCTGGCTGGTTTATGGAAAGCCGTCCCTATCTCTGGTGTGCAACGGCATCCTGGCAGGTCTTGTCGGCATCACGGCAGGCTGTGACCTGGTTTCTATAGGTGGTTCGGCTATCATAGGTACCGTATGCGGTCTGGCAATGGTTGGCTCAGTCGCATTGATAGACAAGGTCTGCAAGATTGACGACCCTGTGGGCGCAGTCTCCGTACACGGCACCTGCGGCATTCTCGGCACAATAATGACCGGTCTGTTTGCCACGGAAGAGGGCCTGTTCTATGGCGGTGGAGCTCATTTTCTGGGCATCCAGGTCCTCGGCGTCACCGTCACCATAATCTGGGCCTTCGCGCTGGGCTTTGCCACCTTCAAGCTGCTGGACAAAGTGCACGGCATCCGCGTTGAGCCCCGGATTGAAGATGAGGGCCTCGACATTTACGAACACGGCGAGACTTGCTACAACAGCTGATTTCACGTTTTATTCTTATCTTTGATAATACTTGAAAGATAAGAATATGAAAAACATCGCGATGAAAGTCGCAGCCGCGGCGCTGGCAGTCGTCCTGCTCGCCGGCTGTGCAGACAGCAAACAACCAAAGGCTATCGCCACAGACCGGCAGGTCGAGGCAAAAGTAGAGAGCGTGCTGAAAGGAATGACCCTCAAGGAAAAGGCCGGGCAGATGGTTCAGATCAATATCTCCGTCCTTGAGGATGCCACCAGGGAAGCCATAGACCCTGCAAAACTCGACAGAGTAATCGGAGAGTACAAGGTCGGCTCCATCCTGAACGTGATGCACGATGCCGCCCATTCCCGCGAGCACACTGCAGCTATGGTGAAGCAGATCCAGGACAAGTCTATGGAAGCCATCGGCATCCCCTGCATCTACGGCCTGGATATGATCCACGGGGCATCTTACCTGATCGAAGGCTCTCTCTATCCTCAGGAGATCAACCTGGCTGCGACTTTCAACCGCGAATATCCGCGTATGATGGGTGAGGCCAAGGCTTACGAGACCAGGGCGGCTCAGGTGCCCTGGGTATTTTCACCCGTTATGGACCTCGGCCGCGACCCCCGCTGGCCGCGAATGTGGGAGAGCTGGGGCGAAGATCCCTACCTGCAGGCTGAGATGGCACGCATAGAGACTCTTGCCATCCAGGGTGACGACCCCAACCACATAGACCTGGAGCACGCTGCCGTCAGCATCAAGCATTTTATGGGCTATGGCGTGCCGCACACAGGCAAGGACCGCACACCCGCCTACATCATCGAAAGCGACCTGCGCGAGAAATTCTTCCGCCCGTTCAAGGAGTGCTTCCAGGCCGGCGCCCTCACCGCTATGGTGAACTCCGCCTCGATCAACGGCATCCCCACCCACGCAAACAAGACTCTGCTTACCGGCTGGGTCAAGGAGCAGCTGGGCTGGGACGGTATGCTGGTAACCGACTGGGCTGACATCGACAATCTGTATACCCGCGACCACGTGGCCGCCGACAAGCGCGAGGCCGTCGCGATGGGCATCAATGCCGGCATTGATATGATTATGGACCCCTACGATCCGGAATGCGTAAACGTCATCGTATCTCTGGTTGAAGACGGGGAGATTCCGCTGTCGCGCATCAACGACGCTGTACGCCGCATCCTGCGCCTGAAGGTGCGCCTGGGTCTGTTCGACAATCCCACCTGGGAGCACGACTATCCAGACTTCGCCTGCGAACGCTTCGGCAGGGAGTCATACGCAGCTGCAGTAGAGTCTGAAGTGCTGCTCAAGAACGAGGGCGGCATCCTGCCTCTCAAGGGCACCGAGCGCATCCTTGTCACAGGCCCGAACGCCAACAGCCTGCGTACGCTGAACGGCGGATGGAGCTATACCTGGCAGGGCAGCGCCGACAATTTCGTGCCGCAGTACAACACCATCCAGGAAGCTCTCAGCAACCGCTTCCCGGGCAAGGTGACCTGGGTTCCCGGCGTTGTCTACGACGAGCGCTACGGTATGTGGGAGAATGACATCGTAGCCAGCATCCAGCAGGCCGTGAACGTGGCCCGCACCGTGGACGTGATAGTCTGCTGTGTGGGTGAGAACAGTTACTGCGAGACTCCCGGAAACACCGACGACCTCAACCTCTCCGCCAACCAGAAGGATCTTGTGAAAGCTCTCGCCGCTACCGGCAAGCCCATAATCCTCGTGCTGAACGAGGGTCGTCCGCGCATCATCGGCGACATCGAGCCGCTGGCCAAAGCCGTCGTTGACGTGATGCTGCCGTCCAACTATGGTGGTGACGCGCTGGCAGCCCTGCTTGCAGGCGACGAGAACTTCTCAGGCAAGCTGCCGTTCACATATCCCAAACATATCAATGCGCTGCACACCTACGACTACAAAGTGTCCGAGCACCGCGAAGTGATGGAAGGCGTCTACAACTACGACGCAGTTATGGACGTGCAGTGGCCGTTCGGCTTTGGCCTGAGCTACACAAGTTTTGGCTACAGCGACTTCCAGCTGCTGACTCCGGACAACTTCAAGGCCGGGGATGTGCTGAAGTTCTCGGTGAAGGTTACAAACAACGGGGACCGAGAAGGCAAGGAGGCTGTACTGCTCTACAGTTCAGACCTTGTAGCTTCACTGATCCCCGATGTCAAACGCCTGCGCGGCTTCGAGAAGATATCCCTCGCCCCTGGTGAAAGCAAGACCGTGACTTTCGAACTGCCTGCCAATGAACTCGCTTTCGTAGGCGCTGACGGCAAGTGGCGTCTGGAAAAGGGAGAGTTCCGCATCTCCTGCGGCGGACAGGGAGTACTTGTCAACTGCACCGACACAAAGGTCTGGGAAGAGCCTAACATCTAGTCCCGGACAATACCGAACAGCTCGTCTCTGGACACATACTCTTCAGGGACGGGCATTTCGTATACCCTCCTTCGAAGCATTTCACCGTACGCCCTGACATCCCTTAATGAAGACTGCTCTTCGACTGAGACGGGCTCCCCGACGATGGCCCGGTGCCTCCCCTTATGCTTGTTGAAGTATTCCGACGGGAGCTTCAGCAGGCGCAGTTTCCAGCTGATGAGCCCGAGAAAATAGAAGAATCCGGAATTATGGTCAGGGAAGTAGATGGGAATGACCGGCACCTTCGCCTTCTGGATTATGCGCAGCATACTCTCCTGCCACTCGCGGTCCTGGAGCTTGCGCAGTTTCGGCTTGTAGTCCGACACGGCTCCCGAAGGGAAGCATCCGAGGCCGTGGCCATCCTGCACCTGCTTCATAATTGCCCTTACTCCGCTCATCGTGACCGAGTCCGGGGCCTTTTTCTCAGTAGTGGTCGGAGTCACTGTAATGAAGGCATCGCCAAGCGATTTCGCCCGGGCAAGGATATTGTTCACCACGAAACGGTAGTCTTTCCTCCTGGAGCCTGCCAGTTCGATGCAGATGAGCCCGTCCAGCCCTCCGTAAGGGTGGTTGCTGACCGTGATGAATGCTCCTTCCGCAGGAATCTTTGCGAGGTTTGAGACATTCCCGACAAGGTAGTTGCAGCCCATCCCGTCGATGACCCGGGAGCACGCCTCTATACCACGGCTGCCTGCTGCGCCGTCATAGAGTCTGTTGATACGGGATACACTGAAGGCATCCATCAGCAACCGGGCGAGGCCCCTGCCGATAGGTCCGCGGAACAACGGTGACATCCGGCACAGCTCGTCTATGCCGAGAATCACGTTGGCCGGCTCACTTCCACTTTTTGATTTTGGGTTCGAGCCTGGCATATTCCTTTGCATCCCTGAAGAAGTTAATGACCAGCGACACCAGCAGGACAAGGATTATCGCTATCGCCACCAGGTCAAGCAGCGACAGGCCTGCACTATGGCCGAGAACGGTCACACCCAGGGAGAATTCCCTGATGGCAGCAACATAAATCAGCACGGTATTGACTATGGCTGCCAGTGCGCGAAGCTCCGTCGGCCCGAGCTTGGCATAGGTCAGTTTGAACTGCCCCTTGAGATGTGCCGTGATATAGACGTAGATGGACATCAGCAGATAGCTCACAAGGGCAAGCATAGCCAGGTTGAAATGGATCAGCGGAGAAAGGCCCAGCCCCACGAACATCACGACTTCGCTCATACAGTCGACCATATGGTCTACGAAGAAGCCATACGTAGGACGTTGTGTGCCGCGATAGCGTGCAAGGGTCCCGTCGAGCGAATCTCCGTACCAGTTGACGAACAGGCCCAAGGTTGCGAGCCAGAGGAAATAGACATCCTTGCCGGACAGTGCATATCCCAACGCTATGAGGACAGTGCCCACACACCCGACTGCAGTGAGCATATCGGATGTAACCCAGGCCGGCTGCCTTGCGGCAAGCCAGTTGAGAGCCTTCTTCTCGGCTTTGCTGAGAATGGAGGTCTGGATTCTCTGGCTCTGCTTTACCTTGTGGCTGTTTTCTTCCATCAGGCTATTATCCTAATTTAGCTTTCAGTTCGGCGATGCTCTTCTGGATATATTCGTCAGACACGGTAGCGTCAGTCAGATCACCTGCCAGATATTTGTCGTATGCTGCGATGTCGATCAGGCCGTGGCCACTGAGGTTGAAGAGGATGACCTTCTCCTCGCCTGTCTTCTTGCATTTCTCGGCCTCGCGGATGGTTGCGGCGATGGCGTGGCAAGACTCCGGAGCTGGAATAATGCTCTCGGTCTGCGAGAAGAGCAGTCCGGCCTTGAAAGTTTCGGTCTGCGGAATGTCAACTGCAGACAGATAACCGTCCTTGTAGAGCTGTGAGATGATCATTCCTGCACCGTGATAGCGGAGACCGCCGGCGTGGATGTTTGCCGGCTGGAAAGTATGGCCCAGGGTGTACATAGCAATCAGCGGAGTATAACCGGCCTCGTCGCCGAAATCGTAGTGGTAAACACCCTTTGTGAACTTCGGGCAGGCTGAAGGCTCTGCTGCCAGGAACTTGGTGTTCTTCTTGCCTGAGAAGACGTGGCGCATAAACGGGAACGAGATGCCGCCGAAGTTGCTGCCGCCGCCGAAGCATCCGATTACGAGGTCAGGATACTCGCCGGCCATCTCCATCTGCTTCTCGGCCTCGAGACCGATGATGGACTGATGAAGCACGACGTGGTTGAGCACAGAGCCGAGGGAATAACGGCAGTTGGGAGTGTTCATTGCAAGCTCCACAGCCTCACTGATGGCAGTGCCGAGAGAGCCCTGATAGTTAGGCTGTGCGGTAAGGATATCCTTGCCGGCACGGGTCGACATTGACGGAGAGGCGATAACCTGGGCGCCGTAGGTCTGCATAATGCTGCGGCGGTAAGGCTTCTGCTCGTAAGAAATCTTCACCATATAGACAGCTGCCTCAAGGCCGAACACCTTCGCTGCGTATGACAGGGCCGTACCCCACTGGCCGGCACCGGTCTCGGTGGTTACGTTGGTGATTCCTTCCTTGGCGCAGTAGTATGCCTGCGGCAGGGCGCTGTTGAGCTTGTGCGAGCCCACCGGGCTTACGCTCTCGTTCTTGAAATAGATGTGGGCGGGTGTGCCGAGAGCTTTCTCGAGACCGTATGCACGCACAAGAGGTGTCGAGCGATAGAATTTATACATTTCTCGGACCTCGTCAGGGATGTCAATCCACGCGTCCGTGGTGTTGAGTTCTTGTTCTGATGCCGCTCTCGAAAAGATGTGGCTGAGTTCGTCTACAGTAACTGGCTGCCTGGTACCGGGGTTGAGCATAGGCAGAGGCTTGTTGGGCATCTCAGCCTGGATGTTGTACCATTGTTTAGGGATCTGATCCTCCGGAAGAATGAAACGTTTCTGCATCGTAGTAATTGGATTAATGTATATGTCGCAAATGTATCGAAAAATGCTCAAAGGGCAAACAAATATCAGTTGTCAAAGCCGGCTATTTCTGCCGCTCCTTGTAGAGCTGCCAGGAGTTGTAGAGGTTGTGCCAGATGCTGTAGAGGCCGCCGGCGAGGGAGGTTACCGGGTTCATAAAGGTGTAGGCGACCCAGATGAGGAACATCGTGTTCTTCTGGCCGAAGGACTGGCCGGCAGTCACGCGGTCGCTGTAGCGCTCTCCTATCTTGTGACCGAGGGCGAACTGCAGCACGCAGGTCGCAGCCGAAATGACGCCGATACCGGCTATGTAGTACCACGCGATGTCGGTGTGCACCAGCGAGCGGGTGGTGATGGCAAGTGCCAGGGCAAGGCAGACGGTCCAGAGGTAGAACGCCAGGTCCTTGGGCTTGCAGACCAGCTTGTTCAGCTTCGGCAGGAAATACCGCACCAGCACTGCCAGCAGAAGCGGCAGCACCAGTATCGAGAACACCTTGCCCATCATAGTACCCAGGGCCTGGACGAAACTCATCGTGGTGTCAGGATTCAGCAGCGGCACTGAGACCGAAATGAGGAAGGCGGTAACCACATTGATTAGCATCGTATATGTTACGGTGGAAGCCATATCTCCGCCGAGCTTGTCGGTCACAACTACGGCGGCGGTTGCCGTCGGGCAGATCATACAGAGCATAAAACTCTCGATGAGGATGTCGACCGACTCGCTGAAATCTGTCAGGACAAGCAGCAGCACCATCAGCAGATACGTGCCGCCTTGTATCAGCAGCATCCAGGCGTGCCACGGACGGAAACGCACCGTGGCCGGGTCGATCTTGCTGAACGACAGGAACAGCATACAGAAAAGCAGAGCGGGCTGAAGGAAGCCCACCAGCTTATTGGCAGCAACGTGGGCGGCCGGAGGCAGATTGAGCGCCGCGAAGATGAAATACGCGGCCACACCCGCCGCCATAGACACAGGCAGGGCCCAGTTTTTCAGGAATGTTACAAGCTTGCTCAAGCTTTGTTGATGTAATCCACTATCCAGGCTCCGACCTCTTTAGTGCCGTACTTGGCTCCGCCCTCTACCTGGATTTCAGGAGTGCGGACATTGGCGTCGAGAGAGGCTTTGACAGCCTTGCGGACGAGCGCACCTTCCTCCTTGCAGTCGAAGTATTCGAACAGCATAGCCACTGAGAGTATCTGGGCCAGGGGGTTGGCGATGTTGAGGCCCTTGGCCTGGGGCCAGGATCCGTGGATGGGCTCGAATACGGGAGTATGCTCTCCGGTGGATGCCGAAGGCAGCAGGCCCATACTGCCGGTGATGCAGCTGCCCTCGTCGGTAAGGATGTCTCCGAAAGTATTCTCGGTCACCATCACGTCGAAGAAAGTAGGTTCCTGGATCATCCTCATCGCTGCATTGTCGACATACATATAGTCGGTGCGGACATCAGGATAGCTGCTCTCCATCTCCTGGGCGATCTTGCGCCACAGGCGGCTTGATGCAAGCACGTTGGCCTTGTCAACCACCGTGAGATGGCGGTTGCGGCGGCGGGCATATTCGAAACCGACCTTCAGGATGCGCTCTATTTCGGGCCTTGTATAGTAGTTGGTGTCGTAGGCCTTGTCGTCGTCCTGATATTTCTCACCGAAATACATACCGCCGGTGAGCTCGCGGATGCAGATGAAGTCGGCACCCTTGACCAGGTCTTCGCGGAGCGGAGACTTGTGGATAAGGCAGTCGAAGGTCTCGACGGGACGGATGTTGGCGAAAAGGCCAAGTTTCTTGCGCATTGCAAGCAAACCCTGCTCGGGACGCACCTTGGCCGTAGGGTCGTTGTCGAACTTGGGGTCGCCTACTGCTGAAAAGAGGACTGCGTCAGCTTCCATACAGGTGCGGAAAGTATCCTCCGGGAAGGGGTCACCTACCGCATCGATCGCGGCGGCGCCGCAGATCGCATCCTTGAAAGCCACCTTGTGTCCGAATTTTGCGCAAACCGCGCTCATAACGTCGACACCCTGTTTCGAAATCTCGGGTCCGATGCCGTCGCCGGCAAGTACTGCTATCTTGAAATCCATATCTATGCTTGTTTAATTATTGTCTTTATGTTCGCTGGCCAGTATGTTCAGCATCTTGAGCGTCGCCTTGATGGCAGCCTCAACCTGGTCTGCGTCAAGGCCGCGGGTATGTATCACGCGACCGTTCCAGTCCCAGTATATCGTGGTCTGGACCAGGGCGTCGGTACGTCCTCCGGGAGGAATCGACACGACATAGTCCGTCAGCCACGGGAAGGCAGTATGCATATTGTCCTTGTAGATGTGGCGCACGGCACGCACAAAGGCATCGTACTGACCGTCTCCGCTCGCCTGTCCCTCGTATATCTCGCCGTCAATCTCAAGCTTCACGCTCGCGATAGGCTTCAGGCCGTATGCAGTGGTAACCATATAGCTCAGGAGCTTGACCCTGTCTTCCACTGCGCTGTCGTGCTTGAGCACGTCGCTCACGATGTAAGGCAGGTCGTCTGCAGTCACCACTTCTTTCTTGTCGCCGAGCTCGATGATGCGCTCCGTCACGCGGCGGGTCTGCTCGGGGGTCAGCTCGAGTCCCAGGCTCTCGAGGTTCTTGAGAATATTGGCCTTGCCGCTGTTTTTGCCAAGGGCATACTCCCTCTTGCGCCCGAAACGCTCGGGAATAAGGTCGTTGCAGTAAAGATTGTCTTTCTTGTCTCCGTCGGCGTGGACTCCAGCCACCTGGGTGAACACATATTCTCCGACAACGGGGCGGTTCGGAGGGATAGGAACTCCTGAATAGCTCGCCACCATACGGCTGACTTCGTGCAGACGGCCTTCGTCTATGCCGGTCTCAACGTCAGCCAGGTCTTTGAGTATGGCCTGGACGCTGGCCAGAGGCGCATTGCCTGCCCTCTCTCCCAGCCCGTTGACACAGGTGTGGACAGCTTTCGCTCCGGCTTTCACTGCAGCAAGGGTATTTGCTGCGGCAAGGTCGTAATCATTATGTGCGTGGAAATCGAAATGCACTCCGGGGTAGGCATCCACCATCTTCTTTATGAAGACTGACACCTGGCAGGGACTCAGCACTCCCAGCGTGTCAGGAAGCATAAAGCGCTTGACACCGCTGTCCGCAAGGGCATCCATCAGGCTGAAGACATAGTCGGCAGAATCCTTCATTCCGTTGCTCCAGTCCTCGAGATAGAGATTGACTGACACGCCTTGGGCGGTAGCGTCCGCCACAGCATTGCGTATGTCCGCGAAATGCTGCTCCGGAGTCTTTCTCAGCTGCTGTGTGCAATGGCGCAGGGAACCTTTGCAAAGCAGGTTCATAGTGCGGCAGCCGCAGTCCAGAAGCCATTGCAGCGACGCACCGCCATCCACGAAACCGAGGACCTCGATGCGGTCAAGTTTGTCGTGACGGGCAGCCCACGCGCATATATCCTTTACGGAATCCTTCTCCCCTGCGGAAACACGCGCCGACGCCACCTCAACCCTGTCGACCTTGAGGTCCATCAGCAACGTGCGTGCGATGAGCAGTTTCTCGTGGGCGAGGAAACTCACCCCGGTCGTCTGCTCGCCGTCGCGCAGAGTCGTATCCATTATCTCTACTCTCATAGCGGTACTATGCGTTTGCTTTCTCCCAGGCTTCTATCTTGTCTTTGCTCTGAAGCAGGAAATCGATATCGTCCAGAGCGTTCATCAGACAGTATTTCTTATATCCGTTGATGTCGAAATGCTCGCTGCTGCCAGTAGCCATATTGGTTACGGTCTGAGCCGGGACATCCACGGTAACTTCCGTCGCAGCGTCCTTGGCGATGCTGTCGAAAAGCTCTGCCAGGAAAGCTTCGCTGACGACTACCGGAAGCACGAAGTTGTTGAGTTCGTTATTTTTGTGGATATCGGCGAAAAAGCTGGATATCACGACTTTGAATCCATATCCTGCGATAGCCCAGGCAGCGTGCTCACGGCTGCTTCCGCTGCCGAAGTTCTTGCCGGCAACGAGTATCTCGCCTCCGTAAAGCGGATTGTTGAGCACGAAATCGGCATTGGGGGTGCCGTCGGCGTTGAAGCGCCAGTCGCAGAACAAGTTGTCACCGTAGAACTTTTCGTCCTTGGTCGTAGCTTTCAGGAAACGTGCGGGGATTATCTGGTCGGTGTCGACGTTTTCCAGAGGCAGAGGCACGCAGGTGCTTTTTATTATGTTGAATTTCTGTTTCATCTTGGTCGCGCTTTACAGGAGAGTTCTTGGATCTGTTATGTAACCGGTGACGGCAGCGGCTGCAGCCATAAGAGGGCTTGCAAGGACAGTCCTTGAGCCCGGACCCTGACGGCCCTGGAAGTTACGGTTGGACGTAGAGACGGCCAGCTTGCCGGCAGGGATCTTGTCGTCGTTCATCGCCAGGCAGGCAGAACAGCCGGGCTGACGTATTTCGAAACCGGCGGCGGCCAGAACTTTGTCCAGTCCTTCGTCTTCTATCTGCTTCTTCACCATCCACGAGCCGGGAACCAGCCAGGCAGTGATCCAGTCGGCCTTCTTGCGTCCGCGGGCAATCGATGCGAAAGCGCGGAAATCTTCGATACGGCCGTTGGTGCAGGAGCCGCAGAACACATAATCGACCTTCTTGCCCTTGAGCGAATCACCGGGAGCGAACTGCATATAGTCCAGCGCGCGCAGGAAAGACTCCCGGCCGGACTCGGGAATATCTTCAACGGCGGGGATAGTGCTGGAAATACCCATACCCATACCGGGATTGGTGCCGTATGTGACCATAGGTTCGATGTCTTCTGCCTTGAAAAGTATCTCTTTGTCAAAGACGGCGTCGTCGCCGCTCTTGAGGGTCTTCCACTCTTCGACGGCCTTGTCCCACGCCTCGCCTTTGGGGGCATACTCACGACCCTTGAGGTATTCGAACGTGACTTCGTCGGGAGCGATGAAACCTCCGCGGGCTCCCATCTCTATCGAGAGGTTGCTGAGGGTCAGACGGCCTTCCATACTCAGGGAGCGGATGGCGCTGCCTGCGTATTCCACGAAATAACCGGTCGCTCCGCTTGTCGTCATCTTGCTCATTATGTAAAGCGCAACATCCTTCGCGGTCACGCCTTTTGCGAGCTTGCCTTCAACGCTGATACGCATCGACTTGGGCTTCTGCTGGAGGATGCACTGCGAGGCGAGCACCATCTCCACTTCCGAAGTGCCGATGCCGAATGCAACCGCACCCATAGCGCCGTGGGTGGAAGTGTGGGAGTCGCCGCACACTATCGTCATACCCGGCAGCGACAGGCCTCTCTCAGGGCCTACGACGTGGATGATGCCGTTGCGGGGATCCATCATTCCGAAATGGGTCAGGCCGAACTCCGCGGCGTTGGCAGCAAGTGCGTCAACCTGCTGTTTGGACACGGGGTCTGCTATGGGTTTGTCCTGGTCGTGTGTCGGGGTGTTATGGTCGGGCATGCAGAATATCTTGTCCGGACGCAGGCACTTGATGCCGCGGCTGCGCATGCCGTCGAAAGCCTGGGGAGAGGTCACTTCGTGACAGTAGAGGCGGTCGATATAGACCTGCACCGGACCGTCTTCAACTTGCTGGACCACGTGTCTGTCCCAGATTTTATCAAATAGAGTGTTCATAGGAACTTTCGATAGTGTTTACAAGCGGCAAAGATATACATTAATTTAGATATCGTCGCGCCATATTGACACTGAAAACAGCATTCCCCGAGACAAAAAGTCCGGGGAATGCATATTTTTCCAAAAAACAGGCCCGCAAAAAGCCTCCTGCCGCATACAAATTACAAAGCCGAGTATGCAGGAGAGAAGGTGTCGCCGTCTGCAGGATTGCCGGTGCTCAGGCCTTTCTTGAGCCATTTCATCCTCTGTGCGGAAGTACCGTGGGTGAAGGAATCGGGCACTGTACGGCCGTATGACTGTTTCTGGAGACGGTCGTCGCCGATGGCTGAAGCAGCGTCAAGGCCTTCCTTGATGTCACCGTCCTGCAGCGAGCGGTATTTCTGGTTGTCGTGGTATGCCCATACGCCCGCAAAGAAGTCGGCCTGCAGTTCAAGTCTTACGCTGAGCTGGTTGGACTCGGTCTTGGACGAGCGGGCCATCTGCTGGTGCACTTTGTCGAGGGTGCCGAGCAGATACTGCACGTGGTGCCCGACCTCGTGGGCGATGACGTATGCCCAGGCGAAATCGCCTGATGTGCCGAACTGGCGCTGCATATCCTTGAAGAATGACAGGTCGAGATATACGCTCTGGTCTGCAGAGCAGTAGAAGGGGCCGGAAGAAGCAGTAGCCCCGCCGCAGCCGGACTGCACCGCATCGTTGAAAATAACGAGTTTCGGGGGAACATAGGTCATACCGTTGCGGCGGAAGATATCGGTCCATACATCTTCGGTGCCGGCCAGGATCTTGGTTGCAAATTCAAAAAGCTGGCGGTCTTCTTCGGTTTCGACGTATTCAGTGCCGCTGACTCCGCCGCCCAGGCCGTTGGCATATTGCAGCACTTCGACGGGATTCCTGCCCAGAAGCATATAGATGATACCTACGATAACGATTCCGCCGAGACCCAGACCACCTACGGTCTTGGCTGTCGAAGAACCTCTGCGGTCTTCGACATTGGTGCTTTGTCTTCTGCCTTCGAGTTGCATAGTTTATAGCTTTAGTGAGGTTAATACAGATTTGAATCAAACAAATTTAATAATAATTTGCTGACTTAGTGCATTACAAAGACGCTAATAACTCGCGATATTTGGTCATCGGCCACAGGGAATCGTCGACTATCAGTTCAAGTTCATCGATCGAAGCCCTCAGTTCAGCCATAATGGGCACTATCCGGGCTTCATACTGTCCTGCCCTGCGGGGGATGTCTGCGATGCGGTTGATCTCGTGACGGATGGTAGTCATCCGGCCGGCCGTCTCGTTGATTATGTTCGACAGCTCGGCAATACGGCTGAGAGTTTCCATCTCTTTGCCGGCATATTCCTGAAGCTTGTCGGGGAAGAACTCCTTGATGCCGCGGACGTTTTCCAGAAGGATGTTCTGATATTTGATGGCCGTAGGGATCACGTGGTTCATTGCCATATCCACCAGCACCTTGGACTCTATCTGTATCTTTTTGAGGTAGGTTTCCTCCTTTATCTCGAAACGGGCCGTGATCTCGCTGCGGTTCATAACCTTGTATTTCTCGAAGAGAGCGACGTTCTTCTCGTCGAGGTACTCCTTGAAGGCCTCTGTGACGCAGTTGATGTCCTTGAGACCTCTCTTGTAGGCCTCGGAGAGCCACTGCTCGCTGTATCCGTTGCCCTCGAAGCGGATGTCCTTGGAAGCTATTGCAAACTTGCGGATGGTCTTCAGTATGGCCTCGTCTTTCTTCATCCCTTTGGCAAGGAGCTTCTCCACCTCGGCGCGGAAAGAGTCCAACTGTTCCGCCACCGCCGTATCTATCACTATGATGGGCATAGAGCAATTGGCCGAGGAACCGGTGGCGCGGAACTCGAAGCGGTTGCCGGTGAAAGCGAAGGGAGACGTACGGTTACGGTCGGTGTTGTCGAGCATAATCTCGGGAATCTTGCCGATGTTGAGTTTTATGGCTGTCTTTCCCTCGGGGGTGAACTTGCTGGCGGCACTTTTCTCAATGTCGTCCATCATCGCTGTCATAGTGCTTCCGCAGAAGACGGAAAGCACTGAAGGCGGGGCCTCGTTGCCGCCCAGACGGTGGGCATTTGTGGCGGAGGCTATGGAGGCCATCAGCAACGACCCGTATTTTTCGGCCGCCATCAGGGTGCAGACGAAAAATGTCAGAAAGAGCATATTTCCCTTGGGGTTGTGGGCCGGGGCGATGAGATTGACTCCGGTGTTGGTCGACAACGACCAGTTGCAGTGCTTGCCGCTGCCGTTTACTCCCTGGAACGGCTTTTCGTGGAAAATGACTTTTAGGTGGTGCCTGGGAGCCACTTTGTTCATTATAGTCATCAGAAGGATGTTGTGGTCTGCCGCCACATTGGCCTCCTCATATACGGTAGCACACTCGAACTGATTGGGAGCCACCTCGTTATGGCGTGTCTTGAGAGGTATGCCGAGCTTGTATGCCTGCTCCTCGAACTCTTTCATAAAGTTCTCCACCCTGCCCGGGATGGCACCCCAGTAATGGTCTTCGAGCTGCTGGTCCTTCGCAGCAGGGTGGCCCATCAGGGTGCGGCCGGTTTGCTGCAGGTCGGCCCTCGAATTGAACAGGGCCTCGTCCACCAGGAAATACTCCTGCTCCCAGCCGAGGTTCGTAACCACCCGGTCTATGTCCTTGTCGAATAACTTGCAGACTTCCACTGCAGATTTGTCAACTGCAGCCATCGCCCTCAGCAGCGGAGCCTTGAAGTCCAGAGCCTCACCGGTGTAGGCCACGAAGATACTGGGAATGCAGAGGGTCTTGTCGATAACGAAAGTCGGAGAAGAAGGATCCCAGGCGCTGTAGCCGCGGGCCTCGAAGGTGTTGCGGATGCCGCCGCTGGGGAAAGAGCTGGCGTCAGGTTCCTGCTGCGAGAGCACATTGCCGCTGAACGACTCGAATGACTTGCCCCCGGGAAGAGGCTCCAGGAAGGCGTCGTGCTTTTCGGCGGTAGATTCGTTGAGAGGCTGGAACCAGTGGGTATAATGGGTGGCGCCACGGGATATGGCCCACATCTTCATTCCGGCCGCGACCTGGTCCGCTATCTTGCGGTCGATGCGCTTGCCGCCTTCGATGGCTTCCATCACGCTGGCGAATGCATCTTTTGAGAGATACTCGCGCATCTGCTCCTTGCCGAACACGTCAATTCCGAAATATTCTGAAATCTGTCTGTCGCTGGGAGTGAACTCCACGGGCGGACGGGTCTGCATCTGTTCCAGAGCCCTGAATCTTGTAGAATCTGCCATAACTCTTTGAAATTTCAGCAAAGAAACAACAAAAGTTGCATTTTTTCAAAAGACACCCCTATTTTTCAGGGGGTACTATTAGAAAAAATATAATTTTCAGACTCAAGCACTATTTTTATGGACGAATTTATTTTTATTTATATTTGCTCGCGACAGACATTATAAATAATTAATTATCCAATACCTATATGAGTAAAAGAATAATCTGCCTGCTTTCAGCCATCGCTCTGACAGCGGCCATATCCTGCAACCAGACCAAAGAAATCGGCGATTCCCTGGAGAGAGCCGAACCGTCAGCTGAACTTTCAGCCGCAATGGACCGATACTACGCAGCCCTCGACACAGCCCAAGGTGTAACTATGCACAGCATTATGGTGATGCAGCACGGCAAGGTACTCGCAGAACGCTGGTTCAACGGCTGGACCCCGGACAGTCTCCACATTATGTACTCTGTCAGCAAGACCTTCACCGCCACGGCGGTCGGACTTGCAATTGAAGACGGCAAGCTCGCCCTCACCGACAAAGTAATCTCATTCTTCCCCGACAAGCTTCCCGAACAGGTGAGCGACAACCTTGCAGCTATGACCGTATGGGACCTTCTTACTATGAGCTGCGGCCACGACGTAGACCACACCTTTGATGCGATGCGCAAGGAAGGCGGCAATGCGCTTTCCGGCGCCAACAGCCAGAATGCCGAATTTGACTGGGTAAAGGATTTTTTGGCATACCCGGTGGAGCACAAGCCCGGCACCTTCTACTGCTATAACAGCATCGCTACGCTGATGCTTTCAGCCATCGTCCAGAAAGTCACCGGAGAGAACGTATTCAGCTATCTGCAGCCCCGCCTCTTCGAACCGCTCCATATCTCAGGCATCCACTGGAGCGAAACAGCTGACGGCATCAACCACGGCGGCTGGGGCCTCTTCCTCAAGACAGAAGATATGGCCAAGATGGGACAGCTCTTCCTCAACAACGGCGTGTGGAACGGTAAACAGCTGATTCCCGCGGGATGGATAGCCGAAGCCTCCAAGAAGCAGATATACAGCCTCCCCGCAGGCATCCGCGAAGAGGAACTGGCAGAAAGGAATATAACAAAGGATAACAGTGACCTTGTACAGGGCTACGGATACCAGATGTGGAGAAGCCGTCACAACGGCTACAGGGCAGACGGAGCTATGGGCCAGTTCATCCTCATCTTCCCCGACAAGGACGTGGTGATAGCGTGCACAGCGAATTCGCGCGTCGCACAGAAAGAACTCGACCTTATATTCGACAATATCCTGTCAGTCCTTTAGTCGGACTCAACGGTTGCCGTACATTGCATCGTAATAATTCTGATAGTCTCCGCTGGTGACATTGTCCAGCCACTGCTGGTTGTCAAGGTACCAGCGGACTGTCTTTTCTATGCCTTCCTCAAACTGGAGAGAAGGCGTCCAGCCCAGGTCGCGGCTGAGCTTGCGGCTGTCGATCGCATAACGCAGGTCGTGGCCGGCGCGGTCGGTCACATAAGTGATAAGGTCTTCGTCGGCTCCTGCGGGGCGGCCCAGCAGTCTGTCGACTGTTGCGATGAGGACCTTTATCAGGTCGATGTTCTTCCACTCGTTGAAGCCGCCGATGTTGTAGGTGTCAGCCACTTTCCCTTCGTGGAAGATAACGTCGATCGCACGGGCGTGGTCCTCGACATACAGCCAGTCACGCACATTTTCTCCCTTGCCATATACGGGAAGAGGTTTGCGGTGGCGGATATTGTTTATGAACAGGGGGATCAGTTTCTCCGGGAACTGGTAGGGGCCGTAGTTGTTGCTGCAGTTGGTGACGACGGTAGGCATTCCATAGGTGTCGTGGAAGGCTCTCACGAAGTGGTCCGAAGAAGCCTTGGAAGCGCTGTAGGGGCTGTGGGGATTGTAGGCGGTATCCTCGGTGAAGAACTTGTCGCCGTAGACTTCGTGGGCCGAGAACTCCGGCTTGATACCTTCGGGGTGCGTCAACTCAAGCGCACCGTAAACCTCATCGGTAGAGATGTGGTAGAAGCGTTTCCCCTCGTAGCCGGTCTTCTCCCATTGCAGACGGGCCGCCTGCAGCAGTGACAGCGTGCCGAGCACATTCGTCTTCGCAAAAGTGAAAGGATCTTTGATGCTGCGGTCCACGTGGCTTTCTGCTGCCAGGTGGATGATACCGTCAATGTTCTCTTCGGCGATCAGGCGGCTTACAAGATCGAAATCACAGATATCTCCCTTTACGAAACTGTAGTTGGGCCCATTCTCGATATCCTTGAGGTTGGCCAGGTTTCCGGCGTATGTCAGTTTGTCGAAATTGATGATGTGGTACTGAGGGTACTTCTTGACGAAGAGACGTACTACGTGACTGCCGATGAACCCGGCGCCGCCAGTAATCATTATGTTCCTTTTGTAAGCCATTATTGTATCAATATTTAAAAGGTGTATCAAAATCTATAAGCAAGCCCCGCTTGCTGTCTTTTTCGGAAAGCAGGATTTCCCGCCTGTCAATCGGCCACTCGATGCCGATGTCAGGGTCGTCCCACGCCAAGCCCCCTTCCGATGAGGGAGCATAGAAACTGTCGCACTTATACTGGAACAGTGCCGTCTCGCTCAGCACCAGATAGCCGTGGGCGAAGCCGTGCGGTATGTACACCTGCAGGTGGTTGTCCTCAGAAAGCTCCACCGCTTCGTATCTCCCATAAGTGGGAGAACCTTTGCGCAGGTCGACCGCGACGTCGAGCACTTTGCCCCGCACTACGCTGACAAGCTTTGCCTGGCTGTGAGGGGGCAGCTGAAAATGCAGGCCGCGCAGCACTCCGTACTGCGACAGTGCCTGGTTGTCCTGGACGAACGAAACTTGCAACCCTGTAGCTTCAGCAAACTCACGTGCATTGAAACTTTCGAAGAAGTAGCCCCTGCCGTCACGGAAGACGTGCGGCTCTATGACTATAAGTCCTTTTATAGACGTCTGCCTGACTTTTATCTTCATAATCACCTCAACGGATTCTTGTCCGACATATACCATTCAGCCATCTGGCGCAGTCCGTCAGCAAGCTGGACGGCAGGCTTGTAACCCATATCCCTTTCGAGCTTCGCCGTGCTGGCGTAGGTCTGCGGCACATCTCCGGCCTGCATAGGGAGGAACTCCTTGACTGCCTCGCGGCCGAGGGCCTTCTCGAGAGTGGATATGAAATCCATCAGCATCACGGGATTCGAGCAGCCGATGTTGTAAACCTCGTGACCCTTCTCCGGAGCCTTGTCAAGGACACGTATCACTCCTTCCACTATGTCGTCCACATAGGTGAAGTCGCGACGCATATTGCCGTTGTTGAACACCTTGATCGGTCTGCCCGCCAGGATTGCGTCGGTGAAGAGCATCGGGGCCATATCGGGACGGCCCCAGGGACCGTAGACTGTGAAGAAACGCAGGCCGGTAGCCTTCATTCCATACAGGCTGCAATAGCAGGACGCCATCAGTTCGTTGGCCTTCTTGGTAGCAGCGTAGAGACTCTTCGGATTGTCCACGAAGTCCGTTTCCTCGAAAGGAACCTTCTCGTTTCCGCCGTACACCGAGCTGGAGCTTGCGTATACCAGATGTCTCACCGGATTGTGGCGGCAGCATTCCAGAATATTGGCGAAGCCCACAAGATTGCTGTCGATGTAGGCTTCGGGGTTCTCGATGCTGTAGCGCACTCCGGCCTGGGCGGCAAGATTCACCACTGCATCGAAATGCTCCGCGGCGAATAGCTCCGGCAGAGCCTTGCGGTCTGCGATGTCCATCTTGACAAAGCGGAATCCAGCCGGCAGTTCCGCAAGACGGGCGTGCTTCAGACGCACGTCATAATAGTCGTTCAGGTTGTCCAGCCCGACCACTTCATCTCCTCTTTCGATGAGCCGTTTTGAAACGTAGTAACCTATGAAACCGGCAGCTCCGGTGACGAGTATCTTCATTATGTTAAGTTTATCAGTTTAAGCTTGTTCCCACTGGTTGCGCAGCAACTCCAGAGCCGCTGCATTGGCTTCCTTGCGGTCGCCGGCGCATCCGCACTCGAAGGACATATAATACGGGAATTCCAGAGCCTTCATCGCACGGAAACCGTCAATATAATTATCCTTCTCACCGTCTTCGCCCGGAGTCACCCTGCGGCCGCGGCTGGCTATATGCACGTGACGCAGGTATTGCTTGCCCGCTGCCATCAGTGCAGCATAATCGCTGGTCTCTTCCTTCATATGCCAGAAGTCGCCCATACACTTCACTCCTTCGCTTTCACTGTCACGGCAGATGGCCGCCGCATCGGCTACAAGCCTCATATAGAAGGCTTCCGCCCTGTTCAGCGGCTCGAGGATCACTGCAGTGCCTTTCTTGAGGGCATACTCTCCCAGCTCGTGAAGCTGGGCACAAAGATAATCTCTTGTTTCGATAGTATGAGGCATACAGGGTTTTTGATGGTTGAAAGCTGGAACCATTATCACTCCGGTAGAGCCTATCTGCCCGGCCGCGTCGATGATTTCGCGCATCGAGCTGTCGAACTCAGCCTTTACGGCCGGATCCTCGGCAAGGATGAAACCGCGGAAGCCCGCGCAGATGGCAGACACTTTGAGGTTGCGGCCTTCCAGGGCCTTGGCTATCTCATCATAGCGGCGCACCAGCTCCTGACCGCCGGGTTCGTAACCGACCACGCCGAGGCTCTCCATATAATCGAATTTCTCGGCATAGCTCTCGCCGACGGCGATTCCGGTCTGGAACGAGAGGTTCAAGGGGACATCTGCCTTTTTAGGCTTCGGTGCGCAGGATGTCAGAAGACTTGCGGGGCCTGAGGCCAGGGCGACAGCAGCTGCTCCGGCGGCCGTCGTCTTGAAGAAACTCCTCCTGTCCATAGTCTACTTTTTAGCTTCGCCCGGAACGGGAACGGTGTATTTCTTGAGATCGAGGGGACCGATCTTGAGGCTGTCCATATCTGCGGGCAGGTAGTCCTGGTCCATCGCGCTCATCTCGTCCCAAGTTATGGTCTTGCCGGTGTATGCCGCCTCGCGGCCCATTATGCCGGCCAGGGTTGACATTCCGCACTGTGTTGCTTCATCAAGCATCTCACCCTTGCGGATATGGTTGACCCAGTCGACGTGCTCGAGGGTATAGGGATCGTGCTGCTTGAACTGAGCCTTCGCAGCCTCCTCGTCGAACTTCCATATCACATTGCCCTGAAGGTCCTTGATAGCGTGCTCCACGCTGTTCCAGGAGCCTTTCGTGCCTTGTACGTACTCGCTTACATTGCCCGAGCATCCGTCTATCTGGCGGCAGAACGAATGCATATGGATGCCGTTCTCGAACTCGAAGTCGATGCTGAAGTTGTCGTACTGGTCGCCCGTGATGCGGCGCTGGCGCGAACCCACTCCCGTAGCCTTGACAGGATGGATGCCGCCGGCCATCCAGAGGAAGACGTCGATATTGTGTACGTGCTGCTCGACGATATGGTCTCCTGAGAGCCATTTCCAGTTCACCCAGTCGCGGATGTTCCACTCCATATCGCTCCAGCCCTTCTGGCGCTCGCGATACCAGAGCATACCCTGGTTCCAGTAGACGTTGCCTCCGGTGATCTCACCGATATAGCCCTGCTGGATCTTCTCGAAAGCGGCCACATAGGGACGCTGGTGATGGCGCTGCGTGCCGGTCACAACTGCAAGGCCCTTTGCCTGTGCCTGCTTGGCGGTCGCCATTATGAGACGGTATCCTTTGGCGTCAACTGCGATAGGTTTCTCCAGGAAGCAGTGCACACCCTTGGATACGGCATATTGGAAATGATAAGGGCGGAATACGGGAGGTGTAGCGACTATCACCATATCCACTCCGGAGTCGATGACTTTCTTGTATGCGTCAAAACCCACGAAGCAGTTGTCGGCAGTAAGGGCCTGGCCTTTCTCCTGCATCTTCTTCAGGAAGGCATCTGTCTTGTCTTTGAAGGTGTCGCCGGCCGCAGTGACCTTGATGCCGTCGGCAGCTGCCAGCAGATTGTCGATGGCGCCGCTTCCGCGGCCTCCGCAACCGATCAGGCCGACTTTCAGTTCACGGCCGTCCGCTGCCTTGTCGGGCAGGTCAGGAATATAGTATTCACCGGGTTGTTTGAGAGGAACAAGTTTTGCGTCCCCGCCTTTGCCGCTGCACGAAGACAGGATGGGTGTCGAAGCAACTATTGCCGCTCCTCCGATAGCTGCACTGCAGCCGAAAAATTCTCTTCTTGAAAGTTTTTTCATAGCTATGTATTTTATTGTCTATTTGTCATTTCAACTCTTCGGGCACTTCGCATACCACACGGAAGCCTATCCCCTTTATGTCTGAATACCACCAGATGCTCTTGGGATTCTGGGGGTCGGTGCGCAGCCAGTCGTCGTGGTGTGTGCTGCCTCTGGCCGCACTGCGCACTTGCGCAGCATCGGAGGCATAGCTGCCGCCGCGAACCACATACTCAGCGCCTTCAGCCGGCCCCTGCGGATCGACAGCTCCGTCCTGCAGGGAGGCGTAGGCATCTTCGGCATACCAGTCAGAGCAGTATTCCATCACGTTGCCGAGCATATTCTTCAGCCCGAAGGGGTTGGCAGCCACACGCGAAGGCTCCTGCGTACGGTTGCCGCTATTGGCAGCGTACACCACGTTGGTGGCGATAACTGCCGTGTCGGCCTTGAATACGCCTCTCATAAATCCTTCCTGTGAGAATTTCTTCGGGCTGCCTTCGAACCAGTAGGGGGTGTCAGTTCCGCCGCGGACGGCATATTCCCATTCGGCCTCGGTCGGCAGGCGGTAGGTCCTGCCTGTCTTCAGCGACAGCCACTGGCAGAAGGTCTGCGCCGCATAGTGGGTCATAGTAATGGCAGGGCGGGAGCCCATTCCCCAACCCTGGTCCGGAGCGCCGAACGGCGGAGTCGGGCCGCTGACCGCATCTATGTCTTCGCGAGTATTGTTGGCATATATCACTGCCGGAGGGGTGCGGCCTTCGGACATTGTCTCATTGTAGAAAGCCCAGAACTGGTCCCAGGTCGTCTCGACCTCGGCCATAAAGAACGGCGACACCGTAACCTTACGCTGCGGACCTTCGTCATCCTTGCGGAAAGGCTCGCCTGCCGGAGAGCCGATGGTGAAGCTACCTCCGGGGATGGCTATCATCCTTATGGAAGCGGTAGTGCCGGGCACAGTCTCCGTGAAATCCTCGAAGGCCGAGACTTCGGCACGGGTCTGATGCACCGGCCCTGCAGTCACGGGGGCCGACTTCATACTCTCGTGCTTGTAATTCGGATCGAAATGGCCGGCATCGAGGTGGCAGCTGATGCACTGCAGGTTCAGCTTCTTCTCATATTCTTCGTAATAGAGGTGGGCCACGACGGCCTCGTCGCTGACGCCTTCGGGATAGAGATTGGTGTGGCACTTGCGGCAGCTCTCGTTGTAAACTATCTTGCGGGCGTGCTCGAATTCGCCTTTGGCATCCCAGTCTATCTTGTCGGTGTCCTTGAACATCTTCGCGAACATATCCTTGACGCCCATCCGGGTCTTTACCGCAAAGCGGTGCATCGGGACATCTTCGGGAGGGAGGTGACAGGCTACGCAGTCAGTGACCGTGCCTGAGCCGTTGCTGTAGTGCACAGACTGCTTCCAGCTGTCGTCGGCCTGGGTATGGACGTGGCAGGACATACAGTATTCGTTGGTCGACGTCTTGGCGTAGGTATAGTGGAATCCCGCCATAAACGCGCAACCGACCGCGATTCCGCACAGAAGTGCCGTTATTATCCCTTTTTTCTTAGACATCACTGTTCAATCAGCCGCATCAGATATTGTCCGTACTGGTTCTTGATCATCGGTGCGGCGTCTTCCCTCACCTTGTCGGCATCTATCCAGCCGTTGCGGTATGCTATCTCTTCCAGGCAGGCTACCTTAAGCCCCTGCCGCTTCTCGATTACTTCGAAGAAAGTGGAAGCCTCCGCCAGCGAATCGTGGGTGCCGGTGTCGAGCCAGGCGAAGCCGCGGCCCAGCAGCTGCACTTTCAGTTTGCCGGCCCCAAGGAAGGCCTGGTTTACCGATGTAATCTCTAGTTCGCCCCTTGCCGAAGGCTTTACGTTCTCCGCTATGCCTACCACTTCATTAGGATAAAAATACAGGCCGACCACGGCATAGTTGCTCTTGGGCTCGGCAGGTTTCTCCTCGATGCCCACGCAGTTGCCGTCACGGTCGAACTCGGCCACGCCGTAACGCTGGAGATCGCTCACCCAGTAGCCGAAGATGGTGGCCTTGTCGTTACGCTCGGCCTCCGCCACTGCTGCGGCCAGCTTAGGCGTAAAGGAATCGCCGTAGAAGA
>JAFXPV010000065.1 GCA_017527625.1 Bacteroidales bacterium
ATGTGGGACACCTATCGCGCCCTGCATCCCCTGCTGACCATCATCGAGCCTTCGAGGGTTTCCGAGATGGTTAATGCGCTGCTGCGAAAGTGGGACCGCGGCGGTTGGCTGCCCATCTTCCCCTGCTGGGGCAGCTACACCAGCGCAATGATCGGCGACCACTGCGTCAGTATGATCGTGGATGCGTGGACCAAGGGTATACGCGGCTTCGAGGTGGCCAAGGCATACAAGGCGATGCGGCAGAACGCCCTGCATACGCCTTCCGACAGCTTGCTATATATCGACGGCCGCGGCCGCCGGGCCCTGGACTCATATCTTAAATATGGCTACGTGCCGCTGGAAGACGAGGTTCCGCACGCTTTCCATCGTCGCGAGCAGGTGTCGCGCACGCTGGAATATGCCTACGACGACTGGTGCCTGTCGCAGATCGCCCTGCGTCTGGGGCACTTCGTCGACTGGCTGAAGTTCCGCAAGCGCGCCGGCAACTGGCGCAACGTGTTCAGTCCCGAGACCCACTGGCCTCAGGGCCGCCACGCTGACGGCAGCTTCCTGACTGACAACAATTATCTGAAGAAGACTTCATTCATTACTGAAGGTACACCGGCCCACTATGCCTGGTATGTGCCTCAGGATATTCCCGGCCTGATGGCTGAGATGGGAGGGGAGGAGGCCTTCACCGCCCGGCTGGATTCTATGTTCACGGAGCGGCGCTACTGGCACGGCAACGAGCCCTGCCATCAGGTGGCGTGGCTCTATGACTATACTTCGCAGCCCTGGAAGACCCAGGACGCCGTGCGGGACATCATCGCTACGGAGTACCGCAATACTCCGGGCGGGCTCAGCGGCAACGACGACGCAGGCCAGATGAGTGCGTGGTACATCTTCGCCACGCTAGGCTTCTATCCCGTCTGCCCCGGCAGCGGCGAATATGCGCTCGGAGCGCCTTCATTCGACAAGGCCGTAATCAATCTCGAGAACGGCAGGACCTTCACCCTTCTGCGCAGCGGCGAGGGCGGCTATGTGCAGAGGGTTACTTTGAACGGTCGGGAGCTTCGGCGGCCGTTCCTTAAGCACCGCAGTATCGTTCGCGGCGGCGTGCTGGAATTCGAGATGGGACCGGCGCCGGCCGAGGCTGTGCTTCCGCTGCCGGAGTTGTCTTTCGACCGCTTCTTTGAGGATGCGACGCTGCGCCTCGACTACGCTCTGGCCGGAGATGCCTCCCGTCAGGAAATATATCTGCAGGATATGCTCGCTACTTCCGTATGGGCCGGGCGCCGCGAGCATCTGGACTCGCTGCTGCTCCAGGGCAACGGGCAGGTCACGGTCCGCAGCGGGCTGTCGGGGCAGCTGCTTTACAAGAACGGTTTTTCATCGCTGTTCCAGGAGTGGCAGGCCACGCCGGAGGCTGAGTCCCGCCCCCGAGCTTTCGAGCTGTGCCTGCAGGTGCCGTTCCCTAAAGAGCCCGTGACGGTTGAGGTGACGCTTTTCGACACTCACGCTGCCGTGGCGGCCAGGCTTACGCACAGCGTGGATCCGAAGGATATACTGCTGAGGAAGGTGCAGGCTGGGGATGGCGGTCAGCCCGGCAGGTCCGCGAAGGGTGAACTGAGAGTGCTGCAGGAGGGTGGTCCCGTCGACAAGGCGCTGGACCTCGTGGTTGTCAGCGAAGGCTATCTGGCCAGCCAGAAGGATAAATTCTATGCCGACGCGGGAAAGTTGATACGTGACTGCCTGTTTGCCACCGAGCCCTACACTTCGTATCGCGACCGCTTCAATATCCGCGCAGTCTTCGTGCCTTCTGCCGACGAAGGCCCCAGCGTGCCCCGGGAGGGCGTATGGCACGACACCGCCGTGGCTTCGCATTACGATACATTCTATAGCGACCGATACCTCACTACATCGGCTATGCGCAAGCTCTATGATGCCCTTGGAACCGTGCCGTTCGAGCACGTGATAGTGCTGGTGAACACTCCGCTCTACGGGGGTGGCGGCATCTACAACAATATCTCCGTGGCTTGCAGCGACCATCCGACTTCGGGCATTGTCTTCGTCCACGAATTCGGTCACGCTTTCGCCGGCCTGGCCGACGAATATGCCTACGACGAGTTCGATCCGATGTATCCGGCAGATACGGAACCCTGGGAGCCGAACATCACGACTCTGAAAGATTTCGGCAGCAAGTGGGCGGATATGCTCCCTGCCGGAACGCCCGTCCCCACACAGCAGGATGCGCTACTGGACAGCGTCGATGTGCGCAGAGTCTGGAGCACGCTTCCGCCGGAGCTGCGTGCCGGGCTGAACGGCCACATCGGAGTCTATGAAGGTGCGGGCAACTGCACTCACGGCGTCTATCGTCCCGCCCAGGTTTGCCGTATGCGTATCAACGAGTGCGACAGCTTCTGTCCCGTCTGCCGCCGCGCCATCATCCGCACCATCGAGTTCTACACGAGGTAGGTCCCGCGGCCAGTTTTGGTGTAGGTCCCGGCATATTTTGGGGTAGGTGGCGTGACTCTTTGGGATAGGTCCTGTCAAAAGAGCCAGACCTACCCCGCTATACTGACTGCAGGACCGATTTGCGGTGTAGGTCCCAGACCTTTTGTTGGACCTACCCCATTTGTGCCCGTGACCTACCTCGTTTCTGCCCAAGACCTACCTCACAAGGATCCATATGATGCAGTAAAGCCTGCCGTCAAGAGTCCGTCAAGCCCGAGCGTCCATCGAAAGGGGTGTTTCCGTGGACGGATGTGTGTTTTTGTGCCGTATGTCGTTTTATTTGTAAAAGTAGCACAGCTGTATAAATAAGGTGAAACCCGCTTTTCGGGCCGCTCTGGCCATATTTGTCAAAATTTAGTCAAATATGGAAAAGCGTGTTTACGAAGCGCCGGCGACAGGGATTGTCGAGGTTGCAATTGAAGGTGTGATCGCCTACAGCGGCGAGAGTACGGAACAGTATCGGACCTTGGGTACGACGTACACTGACAGCGATTTTGAATAGGAGGGAGGAATGGATATGAAGAGATTTTTCGTTATTGCGGCCCTTGCCGCCTTCGCACTGTCTTCTTGCGAACAGAAGATAGACATCCCTGCAGAAATACCGACCCCCGGCAGTTCGGAATCCACCGGCCTGGTGTTCACTGCTACCACTGAAAGTTCAGCGACCAAGACAGTCCTCTCCCCGGATGGAGAGAATTTCAATGTTGTATGGCAGAACGGTGACCAGATTACGATAGTGGATGGTGCGACAACCCCGAACGTGGGTGTATACAGCACGGAAAGCACCACTACCACTGCCACATTTGCTTTTGTGTCTGGAACTGCGGCTGCTGAACAGCCTTTCAAAGCCTGGTATCCTGCAAGCATATATAACAACGGAGCCCCGGCTCTGCCTGCCACCCAGGACTATGCCGAAGGCAACATCACAGGAGCGCCGATGCTTGCGGGCAGCAGCACCACCAGCCTGAATTTTAAGAACCTCGGCGGTATCATCTGCCTGAATCTGTCGACAAGCCTGCCTGATATCTCTGTGGCCAGCATCTCACTGAGCGCAGAGCAGCCAATGAGCGGCCCCATCACCAATGTTGAGGCTCTGAGTTCCGAGACCCCTGTGGCTGCGACAGTCTCAGGCACAGCAGGCGTAACCCTCAACTGCGGTGCCGGCGTCGCAATTAACGGCACTGCAAAGCCGTTCTACATCGCTGTCCCGGCTAAGGAGTACACTGGTTTGAATATAACAGTAAGGACAACTGATGGAAAAGCACAAACCCGTTCTCTTAAGGCAGACAGAAGCATTCTGGTCGCAAGGAGTGGCATTACACAGATTGCCATATCGTTCAATGACTTCCAAATACAGGTTATCGATTTGTCTTCATTAGAAGACAAGAATCTGACTGTGCCCGCAGGAACTTCAGCTATCCTTACAGGTGTACGTAATGACTGTATTGTGACGTTGGAAGACGGAGCGACTATAACTCTGAGAGATGCTACCTTGAACCAGATTGTAGTGCAGGAGGATGCAACTGTAATTCTGGAAGGTGTGAACCGCTTTCAACTGATTGACAGCAGGGACAGTTACAATTTCATCCAACTTGGCTCTGGCGGACATCTTTCTATCCAGGGCACTGGAAGTTTGACCGGCAGCGGTGGTGGTTGGCCTGGTATAGGATGTATCATTGGCGATTCAGATGTGACGATAGAAGGGGGCACCTTGAATTTGAGTGCAAACGATGTCCAGGCAGGTTCATCAAAACCTTCAATAAGCGTTCGGAATCTAACCGTTGAAGGTGGATCGCTTACGGCTTGGGGTGGAAACAATTACTATTATGGTGATACCAGGAATAATGCTGTCGAAGCAAGCCAGAATATCGTGATAACAGGAGGTGCCGTTAATGCCAATGGCTCTCACGGCTTGCAGGCAACCGGCAATATTACTATCAGCGGTGGTTATGTGACAGCGACGGGAGCGGGTGCCAACTCCACGTTCAACTCTGGCATCAGTGCCGGCGGTCTGCTCACTATAAGTGGTGGTGAGGTGACTGCCCAAGGGGCTGCGGGCAGTCCGGGTATCGGTGACAAGGGCACTTGCGGTGATATACTTATATCCGGTGGAACCGTTTCTGCTTACGGCGGTACTGGTGCTGCGGCCATAGGAACAGGAAGTGCTTCAACATCTGTATGCGGGAATATTACTATTCGCAATACAGTTGAATGGGTTGCCTCATTTAAGGGCGACGGTGCTACTGAAGCCATAGGTCACGGTCACGCCGAATCCACGGTTGGGACTATAACCATTGAGGATGGTGCCAACGTGTCAAACGACTATCCCCGCACGGACCTGAGTGCCGGTGGAACGGCCAATAGCTACATTGTTCCAGCGAAAGGTCATTACAAGTTTCTGGCTACTAAAAAAGGAAACGGTAGTGCTGCAAAGGCAAGTATCGACCCTCTGACAGATGCTGCCAATATCGTCTCAGCAAAGTTGTTATGGGCTACATTCGGTACCAATGTAGCACCTTTGGAAGGAGAATTGATCAATGATATCCGCTATCAAGATGGCTATGTACTCTTCTCATCCGGTAATCCATATAGGGAAGGCAATGCTGTGGTTGCTATATACAATTCAAGCAATGAGATTATCTGGAGTTGGCATCTGTGGTTTACTGATGATGCGATTCAGACCCAAACATATCCTGGGGGTGCCCAAATGATGGACCGTAATCTTGGCGCATTGGCTGCAGTTTACAATGCCGAGAACACTGAAGACTACGGTTTGATGTATCAATGGGGACGCAAAGATCCTTTCCTTAATACCTGCTTTACAGGGTATTATGATGGCTATATCAGTGGTGCCAATTGGAAAACAGCAAATTTGCCCGCTATTTTAGGTACACCTGAAAATATAATGGGGCAAACCCAATCCAATGCTTATAATGTCCCGGTTTCATATTTAATTAATAATCCGACTAACCTAATCTTTCGTGGGAATAGCAATGCTAGTCTTGATGATTATGGATTTAATGGTTGGGCAAATAATATGACTGATGATCTGTGGGATGAGCAGAAAACTATTTTTGACCCCTGTCCTCCTGGATGGAAGGTTCCCGGCAAAGCTGTATGGAATGATGCCTTTGTTGAATCGTTCAGGACAGTAGCGGCAGCGGGTTTACAAAACAATGGGTTTTCTGTCGGAGATATCAGATATCCAAGTACGGGAGTCCGCATTCCCAAGGAATATAAAATTACCAGGAGTACACCAACTTATGCTGAGATCAAAGCTGCGAACGGTTATTGTTCCTTGGAAAGAAACAGTTATTACCACGTATTTGTGTGGGCATATGACGGATTCTTTGTTAAGGAATATTTTAAAGGTGAGGAAAATATGGGATATGAAGAGAATACCCCGGGAGCATACAGGTTCGATCAGTTTGGCGATGATAATAGAGACCTCAACTTGTTCCGGCTTTATAAAGCGCATAAGACTCGAGTTGCCAGTGTCCGTTGTGTGAAAGAATAATTGCTTGATACTCGGTGCGCCCGCCGTCCCTTTTTTTGGGACGGCGGGAGC
>JAFXPV010000066.1 GCA_017527625.1 Bacteroidales bacterium
GCAGAAGCCTTCTCCAGGGCCCTTTCATATTCTTCGTAGACTCCGGCTTCGGTACGGGCTTCCACCAGTGCTTCCTGGAGTATCTTCTGATATGTCTCGAAGCCCATCTCGGCGATGAAACCGCTCTGCTCGGCACCCAGCAGGTTGCCGGCGCCGCGGATGTCCAGGTCCTGCATCGCTATGTTGAAGCCGCTGCCGAGGTCGCTGAAGGTCTCGATGGCCCTCAGGCGGCGCCTTGCATCGTCGGAGATAGATGTCATAGGAGGCACTATCAGATAGCAGTAGGCCTTGCGGTTGCTGCGTCCCACGCGTCCCCTGAGCTGATGAAGGTCGCTCAGGCCGAAGTTCTGGGCCTGGTTGATTATTATTGTGTTGACGTTGGGTATGTCGATGCCGTTCTCTATGATGGTGGTGCAGATGAGCACGTCATAATCCCCGTCAATGAAGTCCAGAAGCGTTTTTTCGAGGTCTTCTCCCTCCATCTGGCCGTGTCCTATGCAGGTGCGGATGCCTGGGCATATGCGGCGGATGATGTCTTCCACCGACAGGATGTCCTCAACCTTGTTATGAAGGAAGAATACCTGGCCTCCGCGTTCCACCTCGGTCATTATTATGTCGCGGATGGTGTCTTCGTTGAAGTCGATGAGTTCAGTGGAGATAGGTATCCTGTTGGGGGGAGGAGTGTTTATGATGGACAGGTCGCGGCTTCCGAGCAGCGAGAACTGCAGAGTACGCGGTATGGGAGTAGCCGAGAGCGTCAGCGTGTCGACGTTGCTGCGCAGGCTGCGTAGTTTTTCCTTGGCCGAAACGCCGAATTTCTGCTCCTCGTCGACTATCAGCAGGCCGAGATCCTTGAAGTGCAGGTTCTTGTTGAGGATGCGGTGGGTGCCGATGAGGATGTCTATCTTGCCGGCAGCCAGTTTTTCTCCGATTTCCTTCACCTGCTGGGCGGTCTTCTGCCGGCTAAGGTATTCCACGTTGCAGGGGAAATCCCTGAGGCGGCCGCTGAAGGTCTGGTAGTGCTGGAAGGCAAGGATGGTCGTGGGCACGAGCAGGGCCACCTGCTTTCCGTCGCAAACGGCCTTGAAAGCCGCACGGACAGCTATTTCGGTCTTTCCGAAGCCCACGTCGCCGCAGATGAGGCGGTCCATCGGATGGGGACTCTCCATATCCTGCTTCACGGCCGCGGTGGCTTTCTGCTGGTCGGCGGTGTCTTCGTACATAAACGAAGCCTCGAGTTCCTGCTGCAGGTAGTTGTCGGGGCTGAAAGCGAAGCCGCGGGAGCTCATCCTCTCGCTGTAGAGCTTTATGAGGTCTGCGGCGATGTCCTTCAGTTTCGACTTGGTCTTGTGCTTGAGCGTCTCCCAGGCCTTTGTGCCCAGTTTGTTGACCTTCGCGGGAGTGCCGTCGGCCGATTTGTATTTGCTGATGCGGTGGATGCCGTGGATCGACACGAAAATCACGTCGCCGTCCTTGTAGATCAGTTTCACGGCTTCCTGCATCTTGTCGCCTATCACAGTCTTCACGAGGCCTCCGAACTGGCCGATGCCGTGGTCGATGTGCACCACATAGTCGCCTATGTTGAAGCTCATCAGGTCGTTGATGGTGAGTCTTTCGGCAGGAGCCACTTCTCGGCGCACCTTTATCTTGTGGTAGCGCTCGAATATCTGATGGTCGGTGTAGTAGCAGTTCTTGGAAATGCAGTCCACATAGCCCTCGTGCAGCGACAGGTCGAGGAATGCGGGAGGTATGATGGCCTGCGAGGAGGAGAACTCCCTGAGCACCTGCTGCATTCGGAAAATCTGGTTGGGATTGACCGAAAGGATGTTGACCTTGTAGCCCTTCTCCTGCTTGTCGGCTATGTCGTGCACCAGGATCTCGAAGTTCTTGTTGAAGACCGGCTGGGGCAGGGTCTTGACCTCTGCGGGCTGCAGGAGCTTCTCATAGCCGGAAGTGCCGAGCTGCTGCTCCACAAAGTCATTTTCCATCCAGATGACGGCCCTCGAGGGCAGCACATCCTCTATTCCCACATAATCTTTCTCTTCGAAGTTGCTGTAGAGGTCTGGGCATATCTCCACCTGCTGAAGGTTGTCGGTGCTGCGCTGGCTGTCGACTTCGAAATGGGATATGCTCTCCACCTCGTCGCCGAAGAAGTCAACCCTGTAGGGCTGGTTGTCGGCGAAAGAGAATATGTCAATGATGGAACCGCGGAGGGCGAATTCTCCGGGCCTGGTGACGAAATCGGCCTTGGTGAAGCCTATGGCCTGCAGCACGCCCTTGAGCGTTTCGTGGCCGATACGCTGGCCGACGCCGATGGAGACTACGTTTTCGCGGGTGGTTTTCTTGCGGAGCACCTTTTCCCTGAGGGAATCGAGGTAGCAGACCACCACGGTCTGGTCTCGGCCTGCCTTGCGGTCGCGCAGTCCGTCGCCGATGTCGACCGAGCGGCAGGATCCCAGGGCCTGGGGCAGGTCGTCGCAGCCGACCTTCGCCGAAAAGTTCTCTATCGCTGCGAGCGCAGATGTGCGCTGCACCTTTTCGGACACGCCTTTGAGCGATTCCTTGGATCGTTCTTCGCCGGAAAGCGGCAGGTAATATACGTTTTCTTCGTCAAAGAAATTGTAGATGTCGCTGGTGAAGAAGAGGGCCTGCTTCTTGGTCTCCATTACGACCAGATGCAAGGCTTTGTTTTTCAGTTGTTTCGCGATTTTTGAGAAATAGACGGCCTTCGCCGAGACAGCGCCCCGGACTTTTTCGAGGTTGACAAACCAGTTTGCCTGCGAAAATGTGTTCTGACCCCCGGTCATTTGATGCGAAGATATAAAAATTCTGTATATTTGTGGTTCATTGCCAAATTATGAACATATTAATTGACATAGGCAACACTTCCTGCAAGGTGGCTTTCTGCCCGGCCCATCCGTCAGAGCGTCTGGCCGGAGCCGACGTTATGCGTTTCGCCACCCAGAAGGAATCCATCTCATATGTGCGACAGCGTCTGGGACGCCGCAAGGCCGACAACATCGTGCTGAGCAACGTTCGCAACCGGAGCCTCTACCTCGAGAAGATGCTCGAGCTCAAGTGCGGGAACTTCATCAACTTCGACGAGGACTTCGTGAAGGACCTGATAGAAAAGAAGAAGCCCGCCCCCGCAGATCCGCTGACCGTTCTCGCTCATATGCCTCTGGGAATGGGTGCCGACCGGATGGCTGCCATCTTCGGCGCCGAGGTGCTCTATCCGCTCCAGGACAAACTGGTTTTCGATTTCGGCACAGCAACGACAGTGGAATTCATCGACGCAGTACGCGACGAGGCCGATCCTTCGGTGGTCTATCCCTACTACAGGGGCGGCTCGATATCCCTCGGCCTGCGCACCCGCTACCGTGCCCTGAGCCACTATACGGCCAAGATTCCCTACCTCAATCCGGACGATTTCCTGGACAGCCACGACATCAATTCAATCGACAGCGTGGGCTATGACCTGGACACCGCCCTGGCCGCCGGCAATATTCTCGGCATAATGTTTGAAATAAAAGGCTACGTCGCCGCTCATCCGACGCGCAAGCTCATACTCACCGGAGGCAATTCAGCCCGTTTTGCCGAAGGTCTGGACGGAAAGGCGACAGTTGAGCAGGACCTGGTCCTGATAGGTTTGGAGGCTGTTTTGGAATTGTTATGAAAAAGATGATGAAAAAGTTTTTCATATTGATAGCGGTTCTGACTGTGACGCTGCCTGCAGCGGCTCAGGAAGCCTTCTCATCATATTCTCCTTATTCACTGTTCGGTCTCGGACAGCTCGAAACGGTGGGTGACCAGAACACCGCTGCGATGGGTGGCATCGGAGTAGGTCTCCGCGACCCGAACCTCATCAACCTCCTCAATCCCGCAGCCGTGACCGCCCGTGACGCAGACGCCTTTATGCTGGACTTCGGCCTCAAGCAGTCAAATATGCTTTTCGCAGGTGCCGATGCCAACGGCAATCTCGCCCGCAGCGCCAAGAACCTCTTCAATATCGACCACATCGTGGCTTCGTTCCCCATCTACAAGCATTCTGCTTTCAGGGTGGGCGTGATGCCGTTCAGCAATACCGGCTACGCCTTTATGTACCACGAGGACAAGGATCCGGTAATCGCCAGCCTCGGTGACGTGCAGTACTTCCGCGCGGGCCAGGGCGGCATCAACCAGCTCTTCGCCGGTGCAGGCGTCACCCTTTTCGACCGCCTGAGCCTCGGAGCAGACGGTATATTCTATATAGGTACGATCAAGCGCAACTCTTCTACATATTTCACGACCAATACCTTCCAGCGCACAGCTTCCAGGAACTGGACCACGGTGCTCCGCGGTCTGTCGGCAAAGGCCGGCATCCAGTATGAGCAGCCCCTCGGAGAAACAATGTCGCTGACGGTCGGAGCCACATACAGGCTCGGCTCCGAGGTCAAGGGAGAGTTCCGCGACCTCGCCTATGCCAGCGGCGGCAACTACGCCGACACCACGATCAACGTGAAAAAGCAGGTTGCCTACAGCATCCCCCAGGAAATGGCGGCAGGTTTCACCCTGCGCAAGAGCGGCGTATGGATGTTCGGTTTCGACTACACCCGCCAGGACTGGACCGGCAGCGTGTTCGACCCTACTCCCGGAGTGAACTTCTCTCCAGGACTCGCAGAGTCGTTCAACGCCGGCTTCGAGATAATTCCCAACAGATATGACGTGCGCTACTACCTGCGTACGGTGACATACCGCATCGGTGCTTACCACAAGAACCAGTACATTATGCTGGACGGAAAGCCCGTCACCACCAACGGCATCACACTCGGCTTCGCATTGCCCGTCTACAACCGCCGCACTTCGGTATCGGTGGCCGTGGACCTCGGTCAGACTTCTCTTGCGGGAGCCGCCAGCCTCACCTCCCCGGGCAACATCAGGGAGCGTTACGTGAAGATATCTCTGGGCCTGAACCTCTTGGACATCTGGTTCCAGAAAGTTTTGTACAACTGATACTATTTTATAAATTTGCCAAATAACCACAACGAAAATGAAAAAAGTAGCAACATTAATCCTTGCACTCGTCGCAGTCCTTCCTGCATTCGCACAGAAGTATGGAACCGGACAGGACAGTGTAGATTGCGTAGTGAACCTTTCTTACTACAGAGAATATCTTAAACAGAACGATATGGCCAACGCCATTTCTCCCTGGAGGAAGGCCATCGCCGTGTGCC
>JAFXPV010000067.1 GCA_017527625.1 Bacteroidales bacterium
ATCAGAGGATTCCAACCAATAATTTTGACCATTCCCGTTCTTTGGCGGGCGTAGCCCGCCTTGAACACACGCGTATGTAGCCGCTGCCCTCCGGGGTGGCGGTTCGCTTTTGCAGGCCGGGCAGAAGGGCCGGTGTTCAACCAACACTCTCCTTCATTGATATTTCCAACCAGAAAATTGGAAGAAGCATCATCCTCCTTTCACCCATATCCAACCAATAGTTTGGTTATGGGGTTTTGGCAATCCTACCCTCAAGATGCTTATTCCAACCAATATTTTAATTACCCCCTTATTTTTATTGATGAATCTTTGCCGATATTTGAATATGTCCTCGTATCTCTTCACAATGAAAAGACCGGCCTTGGCTGTAATCTGGCCATCCAATCGCAGACGTGTCTTGAAATGCTTTTAGCGCTTTTTCAAATTGCTTCTTCCCGTAAGAGCCAATCTTTTGATGATATATTATACCATCCTTGACAGTGATTTCAAATACATACCAGGCAGCTTGTTGGCCATTGGGACGTTCTGCTAAAACTCTAACTTTGTTTTCCTCGTTGACGATATATGCTTCCCTCACGACAAGCTTGTAGTAATAGCTCAATACACAGATGAGGCTGAGGAGAATCGCTTATTCCAGGAACGTATTTTTAGCCATCTGCAAACAAGTGGTATCCGTAATGGCGATAAAACTCAGCAGGCTATCTTCCACGGCGTTGAAGCTGTCTCAGACCCGTTCTTGAATGCTAAGGGCTACTATAACGACGCTGATGGACGCGAACGCCTGGTATACTTTCACATTGGCCCGAAATTCGGTTCTATATCAAAACGTGCCGTGAATGAGGCTGTTCGTACCTTCCGTGATACCCGTTTGCAGGAGGGCGCGTCTTGGCTGGTCCTCTTAGGCTTCTCTTTCCAAGATAGCATTGATGATAAGGAGTACAACCTGGGTCAGTTCACTGTGTCCAAGGTTCGCATGCACGATGACCTGATGCAGGACGGCCTGCTCAAAAAGGACAAGGGCGCCGGTTCATTCATTACGATTGGCGAACCCGACATTGCTCTAGTTGTTGACAGCCCTGGCACCTGCCATGTCGAAATCCGTGGCTTGGACATCTACGACCCCATTAAGGATGACGTGAAGGCGCGTAGCGTTGAAGATATTGCATACTGGGAAATCGACGATAATTACGATGGTCGTCAGTTTATCGTAAAGAGCCTGCATTTCTGCGGTGGCGACAAGAAGGAATTCGACGCCTGGAAGAAGGGACTCAACTCTGTTGCCAGTCTGACTACCAAGAAGAAGGCGGAGCACACGCTTAGGATTGAATTGGATGACGAGATGTGGGATACCCTCTACGGCTTCGAGTCTGAATCTCTCCAGTATGTTCCTGGCCGCAAGATCGCTGTCCGCGTCATCTCTCAGTTCGGTGAAGAGAGTAGTAAGGTCATAACGATGAAGTAGAGGTATGAAACCGGAAGCAATCCAGAAAGCGATTCAGGAATTCGACTATTCTCCCAGGGAGAAACAGATTGCACATTTGCTTCCTCTGAGCGAAGAGTTCGTCGCACAATTCAATAAGGATACTTGACGTTATTAATTGTATTAAGTGCATTAAGAAGTCTTTGGTGCTAGGATTGCGGTGTGAAGGACACTGGCGCGAGGGCGAATAAGCGGATTAGCGAAGTCCGCCGCCCGGGAGCGACGCTGTTTGAGCCACGTTCGGGCCGGCCGAAGGACGGCACGATAAGGGCGAGTTTGTCGCGACAGGCGGACGTAGCGCGAGCCGCCGCCCGAGCGTTTTTGTGCCCTTTACACCGCAATCCTGGGAACCTTTTTCTATTTGCGTTGCTGGCTTGGGATATCTATTTGTTCTCCGGCGCATTATCCCCGCATATAATGAAAAAATCCCGGTGAATTCTCATTTTATGTTGCCATTCCATTGCAGAGGCAAGTTACAGTTTATCATAAGCGTGTATCATTGTTCTTCCAGCGCTGTTCCGCGGAGGATGACCCTGTCGATGAAGGGGGTGGTGTAGCGGTAGGCTAGGGTGCCGGGGGTCGTGAAGCCGGGCTTTGTAACGATGATGTTGGCGAGTTTGCCGACGGCGATGGAGCCGGCGAGGTCGGAGACGCCCATCGCGTAGGCTGAATTGACGGTCACTGCGTTGAAGGCCTGCTCGGGGGTGAGGCGCATACGGATGCAGCCTAGGGCCATAACGAAACGCATATCGCCGGAAGGAGAGGAGCCGGGGTTGTAGTCGGAGGCCAGGGCTACTCCGAGTCCGGCGTCGATGAAGCCGCGGGCGTCGCCAAAGGGTTCCCGTAGGAAGAATGAAGCTCCGGGAAGCATCGTGGGCATAGTGGCGCTGCCTTTGAGACAGTCGATCTCGGCCTGCGTCGTCCTTTCCAGATGGTCTACGGACAGGGCTCCGTGGGCCACTCCGACCTGGACTCCGCCGCTCACTGCAAGTTGATTGGCGTGCAGTTTGGGACGCAGGCCATACTTGGAGGCCGATTCGAGGATCGCTGCAGTATCTTCAGGTGTGAAGAAGCCTTCTTCGCAGAATACGTCCGCGAAATCTGCCAGGCCTTCCGCAGCTACCGCCGGAATCATCTCGCTGCATACCAGCCGGACATAATCTTGCTGTGACATTCCGCGAGCGACGGCGTGGGCCCCGAGGAAGGTGGACTTGACGACGGCAGGGACTGATTGCTTGATGCGCCGGATCACCCTGAGCATCTTCAGTTCATCGGCAGTGCTGAGCCCGTAGCCGCTCTTGATCTCAATGGCTCCGCTGCCGACCGCCATCATCTCGCGGACCCGCTCCAGGCTCTGCTCGAACAGTTCGTCTTCGCTTGTGTCGTGCAGCAGGTCGGCTGAATTCAGGATGCCGCCTCCGTTCGCTGCAATCTCGGCATAGCTCAGTCCGCGTATCTTGTCTTCGAACTCGCGCTCACGGCTGCCTGCCCATACAGCGTGGGTATGAGAATCGCAGAAAGCCGGGATGACCATCCGTCCGGCTGCATCTATGGTCTCATCCGCCCCGGCAGGCAAACCGTCGGCCATAGGGCCGTAGCCGGCTATTGACTCGCCGTCGATAAGCAGCCAGGCGTCCTTGAGGCAGCCGACGCATCTCATTGCGGCGCCTTCCTTGCGCAGATCGCTACCGATACCGGCAAGCAGCCCGATGTTCCTGACAAGGGTTTTCATCCGCTAAAAATACTTTTCGCTCTTGATGAATTGCACGCTGCGGTGGATGAGAGGAGACAGGTAGGTGTCATTGTCCACGAAAGGCACTTCCTTGCGGTAATCGGCCAGCAGGGCCTCGAGCAGTTTGCTTGTCTTCGCCGGACGGCGGAAATCCATAGCCTGAGCGGCATTCATCAGCTCGATGGCGAGCACTGTCTCGCAGTTGTCGACGACCCTCACGAGCTTCGTGGCCGAATTGGCGCCCATACTGACGTGGTCTTCCTGGCCTTGTGAAGAAGGGATGGAGTCTACGGATGCCGGCCAGCAGAGCATCTTGTTCTGGCTGACGATCGAAGCGGCGGTGTACTGCGGAATCATAAATCCCGAATTCAGGCCGGGGTTGGCCACGAGGAACTTGGGCAGCCCGCGCACGCCGGCTATGAGCTGGTATATGCGGCGCTCTGAGATATTTGACAGCTCGGCGACAGCGATTGCCAGCGCATCCATCGGAATGGCGATCGGCTCGCCGTGGAAGTTGCCTGCCGACACGATCATATCTTCGTCGGGGAAGATATTGGGATTGTCGGTGGTCGAATTGATCTCGTTCTCAATGACTGAACGCACATACTTTATGTTGTCTTTGACCGCGCCGTGGACCTGAGGAATACAACGGAAGGAATAAGGGTCCTGGACGTGCTCCTTGGGGCGGGAGATGAGCTCGCTTCCACCGAGGATGCGCATAAAGCGTTCGGCAGTGTCCAGCTGGCCTTCGTGGGTACGAAGCCTGTGGGTGAGCGGCAGGAAGGCTTCGATACGGCCGTCGAAGGCATCCAGCGACAGAGCGCCGATTAGGTCGGCCCACTTGCTCAGACGGTAGCTCTTAAGGAGGCACCAGATGGCGTGGGCGCTCATAAACTGGGTGCCGTTGAGAAGGGCAAGGCCTTCCTTGCTCTTCAGCGACACAGGTTCCCAGCCTTTCTCTTTCCAGACCTCTGCAGCCGGCCTTACTTTTCCGTTACAAAGCACTTCGCCCATCCCGATGAGGGGCAGGCAGAGGTGGGCAAGCGGCACAAGGTCTCCGGAGGCGCCGAGAGAGCCCTGGGTATATACGACAGGGAGAATGTCATCGTTGTACATATCGATGAGCCTCTGAACAGTCACCAGCTGGGCGCCGGAATGGCCGTAGGAGAGGTTCTGCACTTTGAGCAGCAGCATCAGCCTTACTATCTCGGGGTTGACTGTCTCGCCTGTTCCGCAGGCGTGCGACATAACCAGGTTGTGCTGGAGCTGACCCAGCTCGGCCTCGGGGATCGTGACGTTGTACAAGCTGCCGAAGCCTGTAGTAATGCCGTAGATAGGCCGGTCTACCGACTTGATCTTTTCGTCGAGGTACTCCCGGCAACGTATTATCGCATAGGTACATTCGTCTGAAAGCTCAAGCTTCAGACGCTTGTCCGTTATCTCTTTTATCCTGTCCAGGGACAGGTGTTTGAAACTGATTTTATGTGTCATAGTGTCAAGGCGTCTTTTATAATGTTGTCGTCAGCAATGTTAGGCATAGTTATCTTAAGGCCGGGGGTGCGGGCCATTTCGCGCTCGGCGCTGTTCATAGCTCCCTTGTTGCGGGCCCAGCTGCGGCGTGCTATTCCGTTGTTGACATCCCAGAAGAGCATTTGAGTGATATGGCGGGCAGAGGATTCGCTGCCGTCAATCACCATACCGAAGCCTCCGTTGATGACTTCTCCCCAGCCGACTCCGCCGCCGTTGTGTACCGACACCCAGGTGGCGCCGCGGAAAGCATCGCCGATGACGTTCTGGACTGCCATATCTGCGGTGAACTGGCTGCCGTCGTAGATGTTGGAAGTTTCGCGGAAAGGAGAGTCGGTGCCGGACACGTCGTGGTGGTCGCGGCCGAGAACTACAGGTCCCTTGAGCCTTCCGTCACGGATGGCTTCGTTGAAGGCGAGGGCTATCTTGGTGCGGCCTTCGCAGTCGGCGTAAAGGATGCGGGCCTGCGAACCTACGACAAGCTTGTTACGTCCGGCCTCGTCGATCCATTTTATGTTGTCGTGCATCTGGCCCTTGATCTCGTCCGGGGCGGTGCGGGCTTCCTCTTCCAGCACTTCCATAGCAAGGGCGTCGGTAAGCGCCAGGTCGTCAGGATCCTCGCTCATACATACCCAGCGGAAAGGACCGAAGCCGTAGTCGAAATACATCGGGCCCATTATGTCCTGGACGTATGAGGGATAGCGGAAGCTGCCGTCTGCGTTCAGCACGTCGGCTCCGGCTCTCGAGCACTCCAGCAGGAAGGCGTTGCCATAATCGAAGAAATACATCCCTTTGGCTGTCAGGCGGCCTATTGCAGCTGCCTGTCGACGCAGTGAGGCGTGGACGGCCTCCTTGAAAGCTTCGGGGTCAGAAGCCATCAGAGCCTTGCTCTGCTCGAAACTGAGTCCTGCAGGATAATAGCCTCCTGCGTATGGATTGTGGAGTGAGGTCTGGTCAGAACCCAGATCCACGGCGATGCCTTCGTCGGCAAGCCGTTCCCAAAGGTCCACGACATTGCCGACATAGGCCAAAGACACTACCTGGCGGTCTGCAACGGCCTTGCGTATGCGAGGTATGAGTTCGTCCAGGTCGTAGTGCAACTCGTCGACCCAGCCCTGGTCATAGCGCTTTTGAGCTGCAGCGGGGTTGATTTCGGCGGTGACGCTGACCACTCCTGCAATATTGCCGGCCTTGGGCTGCGCGCCGGACATCCCGCCGAGTCCTGCAGTGACGAAGAGCATTCCGTGACGCTCTTCTTCAGTGCCTTTGAGGCCTCTTTTCCAGAGTTGCTTGCGTGCGGCGTTCATCACGGTGATGGTCGTGCCGTGCACTATGCCCTGCGGACCGATGTACATCCAGGAGCCTGCGGTCATCTGTCCGTATTGAGAAACGCCAAGTGCGTTGAAGCGTTCCCAGTTGTCCTGTGATGAATAGTTCGGAATCACCATTCCGTTGGTGATGACTACCCTCGGAGCGTCTTTGTGGCTCGGGAACAGGCCGAGGGGATGTCCGCTGTACATAACGAGGGTCTGCTCGTCTGTCATATTTGCCAGATACTGCATCACCAGCCTGTACTGGGCCCAGTTCTGGAAAGCGGCGCCGTTGCCGCCGTAGACTATGAGTTCGTGGGGATGCTGCGCCACGCGTTCGTCAAGGTTGTTCTGTATCATCGCCATCATAGCTGCGGCCTGACGGCTTTTTGCGGGATACTCGTCGACAGCGCGGGCGTAGATGCGGTAGGAGGGACGGTAGCGGTACATATAGATGCGGCCGTAGTCCTTCAGCTCACGGGCGAATTCCGGAGCCAGCTGTGCGTGAAGCTGCGGAGGAAAATAGCGGAGTGCGTTGCGCAGCGCAAGTTCCTTCTCAGCTTCGGTAAGTATGTCTTTTCGTTTTGGAGCGTGATTTACTGTATTGTCGTAAGGCTTCTGCTCGGGCAGGCTGTCCTGGGGGATGCCGGCAAGAATTTCTTCCTGGAAAGATGCCATATTACAGTTTTGTTAGTGATAGGATTTCGGATTCGAGTATCTCGGCTTTGGCAATCATAGCCTTTCCCTCCTCGATCAGCTGCTCTGCGGCAGCCTTGTCTTCAAGGCCCTGGGCGTTGATCTTGACATTCAGGAAGGCGCCACGCACGGCGGCACGGGCTGCAAGGGCGCCGACGCCAGCGTCGGACGCCGAATTGGGATTGCCGTCCCTGGCCATAGCTTCGGCGATGGGGAATACCTTCATTGCAGTCCTCATAGTCTCGAGGGGCACCTGGGCTGCACGGAGAGTCGCGGCCTCGATGGCCTTGCTGCGGGCTTCCTTTTCTTCAGGGGTTCCTTTGGGCAGGCCCATCGCAGCCATAATGCCGTCGAATGAGCGGGTGTCTTCGTCCACAAGTTCCAGCATCCTGGAGAGCACTTTCTGGCCTTTGTCCGCCCACTGCGAGAATTCTTCCCAGCGGTCGTCCCAGCCGCGCTTGCCGGCCGACAGATTGGCCACCATAGTGCTCAGGGCGGCCGCGAAGGCTCCCATCACTGCGGCGACGCTGCCACCGCCGGGAGCCGGAGATTCAGATGCTGTCTCCTCGGCAAAGCCTTTGACGGTCATCCGCACAAGCCTTTCCCTGGCAGCCTCTTCAGCAGGGTCGGCAATCAGATATTCTATGACTTTTTCGTGCGGTTCGAATGGCTTGAGGTCGGACAGTCCCATACTCCGAACGGCTATCTTGATGAGTTCGCTCTCGCTGACTCCCACGCTGCGATGCTGTTTCTCAAGGAAGTAGCGGCCGGCGTCGATGAGCACCTGCTTGGGCACCAGGCCTACGATTTCGGTGCCTGTCACGCGCATTCCGCGGGCTTCGGCCTTGGCAGACACTTCGTCGAAGGCTTTGTGCAGGGGAGTAGCTTCGATGTCTGTGATGTTCATACTGACCTGAGCGACTCCGTATTCAGGGATGTACCAGCCGATGGCCTTGCAGCCTTTCAGCGTCCCTGGGATCCATACCTGTTCTCCGTTTTCATCCTTGATGAGCGCTCCGGTCAGGGAGCCTCCTTCGCGGGCCTTGCGTCCTTTCTCGCGCACGTCGAAGGCGACGCTCATCGCCTTGCGGACGGAAGTGGTGTTAAGGTTGAAATTGACTGCAATCAGGAAGTTGCGGGCGCCTACGTTGCTGGCACCGCTGCGGGCGGTCGTCTCGTCATAATGCTTCGGACCGAAATCCGGCCTGCGTTCGGGGTCGGCCATCTTGTCGGGCAGAGCCTCATATTCGCCAGCGCGGCATACGGCCAGGTTGCGACGCTCAGGCTTGAAGGCGGCGGCCTCATAGCAGTAGCAGGGGATACCCAGCTCCTTGTACATACGCTCGGCCAGTTTGCGGGCCAGTGCAGCACACTCTTCGAGTGTTATGCCCTGAACGGGAACCAGGGGCAGCACGTCGGTCGCACCTGAACGGGGATGCTCGCCGTGATGGAGCCTCATATCTATCAGCTCCTGCGCTTTCCTTGCGCCCTGGAACGCCGCTTCGCAGACAGCGTCGGGCTCGCCGATGAAGGTGACTACCGTTCGGTTGGTGGCTTCGCCCGGGTCGACGTTCAGCACGCTGACTGAGCGTCCGTCAGGGGTCTTGGTGTCAGCGATGGCCTTTACTATCGCATCAATGACGTTTTTGTCGCGGCCTTCGCTGAAATTCGGAACACATTCTATCAGTTGTTTCATAGTGACAATTATAGTGTTTGTATTTTTCAAATATACAAATAATAGCGCATAAGTGAAAGAATAAGGCCTGAAGGAATATGGCCACCCCGGCCAAGGAAGAGGGAGGTTGCCTGCTGGATACGAGTTCTGCGTAGCAGGACGAAGTAGACAGTAGGAGGGTACGAGTGAGCGTCAGCGAACGAGCTTCCTGAAGGCCTGTATTCTTTCACTTATGCTTATCTGTATATAAAAAATCCATCTCCCTTAATTGAGAGATGGATTATACTAATTATGAACAACAGATGAACCTGCTCTACTAGAGGTCTGAATTTACGACTACCCGTTCGAAGTCCTCGCGGAGGATATCGCCGTCGAAGCTGATGAACGAAGTCTCGTCACCGTCCGTATTGAGCATTATGAAGCTCCTTATGATATCATCATCGCCGTTGGTAAACATCTGCATATGGTCGCCGCTGTCCTTGGCTTCCATAAGCAACTCATATCTGCCGCCGCGGATCAGTTTCGATACTTCACCGGCCAGTTGATTCGCAGGCCCTGAATTGGGAATATTCAGAATATACATACCCTTGAGAGAACGTACGAGTCGGGCGATGTCCACATCTTCCTCGCCCATATCGAGGCTGAGTTTACCAATCATCTTGAACATAGCGGGACTGATGTAAACTGCTGTCACGCCGTCCATATCAGAATATTTCTCGTAGAGAGATTTGCCCGTCTGGGCGAAAGCGGTCATAGACAATACTGCGAGAATCGCTGTCAACAGAATTTTTTTCATCGTATGATATTTATTGTTTTTTCTATTTCATCTGTAATCATCTGGCTGCTCTCATCAACGGCAGCCTTGCCTTGCTGGACGCCTGAACCAATCTGGCGGAACACTTCCTGCACCTGGGCGTAGGCGAGGGCGGGATCGTCGAAAGTGTCTTTCGGTCCGCGGTTCCAAAGTGCGAAGCCGATGCCCAGCATTACTATGAAGGTTGCGGCTATGCCGGAAATCCAGCTGATGTATACCTTGCGGGGCGAGCGTCCTGAAGCTTCTTCGGCGATTTCAAGCTTGGCTATGACCTCATTCGCTCCTGCTTTCCCGGCAGGGATGCTTCGGTCGTCAGCAACAGCCTCAAGCTCTTCGGCCGTCATCTTTTCTATATCTTCAATACGTTTCATATCGCTTTCAATTGTCCAATAGTTTCCTGAGTGTCTTTCTCGCAGCGCTGAGCATTACGCGCAGGCTTCCTTCAGCCAGCCCCGTCGCTGCAGCTATGTCTGCGTATTCCATATCTTCAAAGACCCGCATCTGCAGCACCTTGCGCTGGTTGTCAGGCAGACGCGCCATAGCGGCCTCCACGGCTTTTATCGTTTCTCGTGCCGCCAACGTCGAGTCTTCGCCGCCGGGACGGAATTCTGCAGACTTGAGCGATTCGCTTCTTGCAACATTTGCGTGACGCAGACGGTCGAGGCAGATATTCTTCAGCATCGTCAGGCCGTAGGCCTTCGGCTGACGTATTTCAGAGAGCTTGTCGCGAGAGATCCAAAGCCTGATATACAGATCCTGCACTGCATCGGCCGCATCAGCCGCATCCTCCAGAATGTAGAGGGCTACGCGGTAGAAAGCGTCTTCAAGCGGAAGCCAGGTGGCCTTGAACTCGGTAGAACCCATCGTCTTACTTTGTCGTAGATTCTACGAGATCAGCAAGGTCCTTGGAGTCTATGCTTCCGAAAAAGCATATCAGTGCGCCTTCCTGAGGTACAAACATTATGATGTCGTTCACCCGCTCACCGTCTCTGGCGGTATTGCCGTAGATCGACATTTTCTCCCCGTTGTCCTTGGCTTCCATCAGCAGCTCGCAGCCTCGCAGGGCATTCGACATTTTTGCGTTGAACTTGTCCTTGATGTGCACGGGGCAATCTTCATAACTTACAACCAGCATACTGCTGATGCCGCGTACTGCCGGCATTTCCCTGTTGAGCCCACTGAAGCTCTTGCCAAGTTTCATAGCTATGCCGCCTATGGACACCATTTCCACGTTGGCTTCAGACACTACTCTTATCCCGGGAAGCGAGACTGACTCTTTGTCGGAACTGATTCCTGCAAGGCGGGCTTCAGCCCTCATATCGTTCACCATAGCCTGGATATCGCTCTTGCCCGGAGTCCTGCGGGCCTGGCACACTGCCGTTACAGACAGCAATACAAACAACGTCACCAAAAATCGTTTCATAAAAATCGTTTTGATAATAAGACGGGCTGCCTGGCGTTTTGTTAACGGCCATTCATCTTTTTTTGTCAATCCATACCCAGAGACGGTACATCAGGAAGCCCCAGCTGAGGAAGAGCACGACGTAGACCCAGTAGGGGAGCTGCGCCTCATAGGCGTCGTCGTGTATGACATTCCCGTAATCCGGAATGTCGGTGTAATAATATGCCCCGGCCCCGAAATCGTACTTGTCGCTGAGGCCGAGGCCGTTGATCATTATGTACAGGGCGCAGAGCACGGCCAGCGCCACCGCGAAGATGGTCACTACCTTCAACAACCTGCGCTTGTCCATCATTTGAATTCAGAGAGGACAGGTATGTCGAATACAGCGCCGGACAGCAGGAACCAGACTGCAAAGAGAGTGAGCGCTATGTTGAATAACTGGCCGATGATGTAGAGCCACAGCACCCTGCCTCCGTGCATCTGCCTGGCGATGGACTTGAAATTGGTGTCGAGGCCGATGGATGTGAAGGCGAGCACGAAAGCCCAGTTCTTATACTGGTCCAGCACGCCGTTGATGGCCTTGACCTGGTCGCCGCCGAAAGCGGGCTGGATGATGAACGAGGCGATGAGCGATGCCGCGAAGAATCCGATGATGAACTTGGGGAAGCGGGTCCAGATTTCGCTGGCGCCGACCTTGCGTTCCGAGCCTTTGTCAACCCTCGTGGCGAAGAATATGGCGACGAAGAAGGCTATGAAGCCGATAAGGATGTTCTGTATGGACTTGACAAGCACAGCCGCCTGCTCGGCTTCGGCGCCGAGGGCATTGCCTGCCAACACCACCGCTCCTGTGGAGTCGACGGTGCCGCCGATGAGCGCGCCTCCCATCAGCTGGCTCATTCCGGCTGCCTTGATGATCATAGGCTCGAACACCATCATCAGGATGGTGAAGATGATGGATATTGAAATGGCGATGGAAAGGTCATCCTTCTTCGCTTTGGCGGCCGCTCCGGTGGCAATGGCAGCGGATGTACCGCAGACGCTCGTGGCGGCTGCAAGAGTTATCACCAGTGGCTTGTTGTCGATCTTGAACACCTTGGTGCCGAGCCACCACATAAATATTATGACGATGGGGGTGACTATCCAGGCTATGCCGAGGCCGTAGAGGCCGAACTTGGCGATGTTGGAGAACAGCACCGAGAAGCCCATTATCACCAGGCCGGTCTTGATGTAGTATTCGGTGCGGATGGCGGGCTTCAGCCACTCGGGGACGCCTACCGTATTGGAAATGAGAAGACCGACGATCAACGCCCAGAACGCCCACTCGAGGTAGCGGTTGAGAGTGAATTCCGCGCTGATGAGGCGTACGAAGACAGCCAGCAGGAAGAGGCAGATGAAGGCCGGCAGGAACTTCTTGATGCTGCCGCCCTGCAGTTTGATTCCGGCAGCGAAGAGCAGCCCGAGTACAGCCATAGTCAGCAGCAGCTTGCCCCAGAAAGCCCATTTGCCCAACTGGGCCCATATCGTATGGTCACCGAAGTGCCAGGTCGAAAATTTGAGAGCTGCGAAGTCGAACCATCCCGTCAGGACAGCTACGCAGCCGATGAGGATGACAATGGCTCCGATCCACACGGCCAGCCAGTCCTCGCTGAAAAGTTTCTTGGTATTATCAGACATACGGTCAAACTGTTTCAAGTTATTCGGAACTAAGATAGCCATTCTTTTCCATAACGCGAAATGTGGCTGTCGATTGCAAAAAGAAACGGCCGGGAAACGCTCCCGGCCGTCACATTCTGTTATAACGCGGATGTTAGAATACCAGCACGAAGAGGCCGGCAGCGAGGAGAGCGCCGACAACCGGGCCGCAGATGGGAACCCAGCTGTAAGCCCAGTCGCTTGAACCCTTGCCCTTGATGGGGAGGATGGCGTGGGCGATGCGGGGACCGAGGTCACGGGCAGGATTGATGGCGTAACCGGTGGTACCGCCGAGAGACATACCGATGGCCATTATAAGCATTGTCACAGGGAACGCGCCCGAACTTCCGAGATTGAAGTCGGCAGTGTTGCCCTCAGTGGCGAAGGCCATAATGATGAACACCAGCACGCAGGTGCCGACAACCTCGCAGATGAAATTGCGCCAGTAGTTGCGGATGGCGGGAATGGTGCAGAAGCAGCCGAGCTTGGCAGCCTGGTCTTCAGTAGCGTCGAAGTGATCTTTGTAGCATACCCAAACGAGAGCAGCACCGCAGATACCGCCCAGAATCTGAGCCACGATGTAGCCGAACACGTCAGACCAGGGGAAAGAACCGGCAGCTGCCAGACCCAGGGTCAGAGCGGGATTGAGGTGGGCACCGCTGATAGGGCCGGACACGAACACGCCGCACATCACGGCAAAACCCCAGGCCATCGTGATGACAACCCAGCCGCTGCCTTGACCTTTAGTCTTGTTGAGGCAGACATTGGCAACGACGCTGTCACCCATCAGGATGAGAACCAGAGTTCCCAGGAATTCAAACAGATATTTTTCCATAATAGTATTTAGTTATTTAGATAATGTTCTTGAAACAGCGTCTTTCCAGCCCTTCTTGGCCTCAGTCTGAGG
>JAFXPV010000006.1 GCA_017527625.1 Bacteroidales bacterium
AAGAAATTCACGCTTGCTCTTTCAATTGTTATGCTACAATTGCCTTGTACTATTTTTCCAATAGCACTTAGTCTTCCATCTTTTCAATCAACTTTATCCTCCGTTCTTCCGAAACGGGCTGCAAATATAGCCCTTCTTTTTTTATCTCCAAAAAAATATTAAAAATTTTCAAAAAAAAAGACCGGCGAATTCAAAATCGCCGGTCCATATATCGAAAACAGCAGATTCTAGAGTTCGCGAATCCAGATATTTCTGAAGCTTACGGGCTCGCTGGGATCTCCGTGGGCCTGGAGGAGGAGCTTGTAAGTGGTGTTCTGATTAACCGGCGGGATGCCTATGTAAGAAGTGGTACCGATGATCTCAACATCGTTCAGTACGACTACACCATTATATATAAGAGTAACTTTCGGTTTGGTCCTGTACTGTCCCATCTTGTTGAAAGTAGGAGCAGTGAAGATAAGGTCGTAGTACTGCCACTCGCCGTTGGGGCGTGAAGGGTTGGCAAGGGGAATAGTCTGTTTGTAGACACTACCTACCATACCGTTCACATAAGTAGGGTTGTTGTAACCGTCGAGGATCTGGATTTCATAGCCAGTGTTGCCACCGATTTTGAGACCGGTGTTGCCACGGCTCTGGCCGCTGCCCTGGATTCCCTCCGGAACACGCCACTCCAGGTGGATCTGGAAATCGCCGAATTCACGTTTGGTGATGATGTCGCCGGCCCTCTTGTTGACTGTGAGGAGGCCGTCGGCTACTGTCCACTGAGCTTCTCCGCCACCGCGGGCTGATTCCCATTCGTTAAGGTTTGTGCCGTCGAAAAGGATGATAGCGTCTGAGGGAGCGCCCCAGTTCTGGTTCTTTGCGTCGAATTTACCGGGAGTCACTGTCGGGGGAACCGGATCGTAGAATTCGGTCATATCGGGAGTCATCCTGGGAGCTTCCTGGCCATTGGGCTGCTGGGTACCGCCGACCCTGCTGGGAGGGGTGCGCACACCCTGCTGCTGGGGAGCACCGTTAGGTCTGTTGGGATTGCCCTGAGGGGGCTGTGCGAGAGCCGAACCGCTGAAGAGCATGATCAATGCTGCAGATGCAGCGAAAAGGATATTCTTTTTCATCTTTGTTTTGAATAATGTTGGTTGATAAATGATTTTTGCAAATATAAAATAAAATCATCGTATTTTTGTGCCATATTTCAGAAAAGTCGTTGCATGAAAACAGGAGCCTTAAACGCAGGAAGAAGATATACGAGGAACGCTTTCCAACTCTTCACTAAAAGTGGTTCGGTCGGCGGCTTCATACTTTTCTTCTGCGCCATCATAGCCGTAATAGTCGCTAATGTGCCCAGCCTCCAGCATTTGCTCAGGATCTGGGATATGGATATGGGTATCGAAGTAGGCAAGTTCTCCATCAAGATGGATTTCATCCAGTGGATCAACGACGGACTGATGGCTATATTCTTCCTGAACGTAGGTCTTGAAATAAAGCACGAGATTCTTGCCGGAGAGCTGTCCCAGCCCAAGAAGGCTATGCTGCCGATATTTGCGGCTCTGGGCGGAATGATATTCCCTGCACTTATATATACTGTCTTCAACTCCGGCACGGCGAGCGCCAATGGATGGGGTATCCCGATGGCCACCGACATCGCCTTCGCGATGGGAGTCCTCGCACTTCTGGGAAAGAGCTGCCCCATAGGACTCAAGGTGTTCCTGACGGCCCTGGCCATCGTGGATGACCTCGGCAGCATCATCGTCCTTGCGATATTCTATCCCACACACGCCATCCACGGCATCTTCCTGCTTTACGCCGCCATCGTGATGCTGATCCTGCTTGCATTCAACTACCTGAATGTCCGCAATTCGATGATGTACATCATACCGGGGCTGTTCCTGTGGTATTTCGTCTTCAAGTCAGGCATCCACGCAACCATCGCCGGTGTGCTGCTGGCCATAACCATCCCTGCCAAGACCCGCATCAATGAAGTGAGATTCTACACTAACGTCCAGCATCTGCTCAACAAATTCAAGGCAGCAAGCCACGGCCAGCTCGAAGTCGACACCACTCCCGAGCAGCTCGACCTGCTGCACCAGATCAACAACCGTGTGGATGACATCAGCCCTTTGACCGACCGTTTCCAGGTTGCCCTCAGCACACCTGTCAACTACATAATAATGCCGCTGTTCGCACTTGCGAATGCCGGAGTCGCCTTCGGCGGCGACATATTCTCAGCCGGCTACTTCCACATCGCACTCGGCATATTCTTCGGCCTGCTGGTCGGCAAGCCCGTCGGCATTTTCCTCTTCAGCTGGCTTTCGATCAAACTCAAGCTCGCACAGCTGCCCAGCAAGTCTACCTACAAGCAGTTATTCGCTATGGGTATGGTCGGCAGCATCGGCTTCACTATGTCGCTGTTCATCGACAACCTTGCCTTCACCGATCCTGAAATGGTGGCAGTCGGCAAAGCCGCAGTGCTTGTGACTTCTACGATCGCCGTCATCCTCGGCTTCCTGGCAGTGAAGATTACGGCCCAAAAAGAAGAGTAAAATCCTTCCGGCGTTTTGTAATTTCAAAAAAAGGCGTATTTTTGCAGACCTTTTCTCGAGAAGATAAGGAAGTTAACCACATTATTAACTTTAAATAACACATTATGGCTGTTAAAATTCGCCTTGCACGCCACGGAAAAAAGAATTACGCTTTTTATCATATCGTGGTAACTGACGTCCGCTCACCTCGTGACGGCCGTTTCATCGAACAGATCGGTAGCTACAACCCCAACACCAACCCTGCAACCATCGTTCTCAACAGCGAAAGAGCTCTTTATTGGCTCAATTGCGGTGCCCAGCCCTCTCCCACTACCCGTCGTATCCTTTCTTACGAAGGTGTACTGCTCAAGAAACATCTTGACGGCGGCGTGAAGAAGGGTGCTTTCTCAGAAGCTGAGGCCCAGAAGAGATGGGATGCCTGGAAGGCTGAGAAGGATGCTAAGATCGCGAACAAGATCAGCGCTGTGAAGAACGCCGGCATCGAGGCTGCCAAAGCTGCCAAAGCTGCAGAAGCCAAAGTAAACACCGAGCGTGCTGAAGCTATTGCCAAGAAGAAAGCTGAAGAAGCTGCCGCAAAGGCCGCTGCAGAAGCTGAGGCAAAAGCCGCCGCTGAAGCAGAAGCCGCTGCAGAAGCTGCCGCTGAAGAAGCTCCCGCAGAAGCTTAATCATGCGTGTTCTTAAATCTTACGGAACCCAGGGCGGCGTCATAGTAAGCACTGCCTCGATTCCCGAAGATTTCGAAATTTCAGAACCGGTATTCATCGATTTCGATGAATTGCCGGTTCCTTTTTTTATCGAAGAATTCAAGCCCCACGGCAGCACCAAGGCATTCCTGAAACTCGAAGATGTCGACAGCCTGCAGGATGCCGAGGAACTGGTGGGCAGGGAGATATACTTCAGCATCGAAGAGGATGACGATTTCGCAGACTTCGCCGGACTGGAAGTTTTCGACGCGAAGACATCCAGACGTGTGGGCACCGTCGTCGAATACGTCGACATACCTTCTAATCCGTGCCTTGATGTCAGACTTGCGGACACAGACGACAGCGTCCTGCTGCCCTGTCACGAAGACCTGGTCGACAGCATCGACGAAAAGAAAGGCCGTATCTACCTGACAATCCCAGAAGGGCTTATCCAGTAGGCCCCTAATTCTCCACTTTGGCTTTGTAGCGTGTATTCACGCACCCTTTGGAAATACCGCGGAGCTTCCCCGAAATGAGCTTCTTGCGGATGGGTGTCGCGTGGTCGGTGAAGACAATGCCGTCGAGATGGTCTATCTCGTGCTGCACCATACGTGCCGCAAAATCGTCGAAGGTCTCTTCTTTCTGCTGGAAGTTCTCGTCGTAGTAGCGTACGGTTATCACCTTCGGCCTCACCACGTCGGCGTCGACGTCGGGAATGCTCAGGCAACCTTCGTTATACTCCGAAGTCTCTTCGCTCTCCTCGATGATTTCGGGATTGATCATCTTCCGGTAGAAATCCTTGAGTTCGGGATATTTCTCGGTAAGGTCCTGCCCGTCGACGATGATCAGACGCTTGCTGACACCGACCTGGGGAGCAGCTATGCCGCAGCCGTCAGCCTTCTTCATAGTCTCATCCATATTGTTGAGAAGCTCCGTCACCGCATTGCGGTCGTCATTCTTGATGTCTACAGGCGCAGCCACCTCCCGGAGGACCTTGGACCCGTAAAGAAAAATCGGCATTATCATATTTCAGTCAGTTTTTCTGTCTAAAAAAGTCTGGAGGATCAGCGCGGCGCTCACCTTGTCGACTGCCGCCTTGTCCCTGCGGGCCATCTTCTTGACTCCGGAGTCGATGAGGGAGCGGTGCGCAAGCACTGAAGTGAATCTCTCATCTTCCAGAGTCACAGGAATATCCGGAAAAGCCTTGCGCAGCTGCTTGAGGAAAACCTCAACGTCGGCCGCCGCCTCGCTGGGCTTGTTGTCCATATTCATCGGATAGCCCACCACGAAGCGTACTATGCTCTCCTGCAGACTCATTTTTTTAAGATAATCTATTATATTTGCTGTTTGAACAGTTTCAATCGGAGACGCGAACATCATCAGCGGGTCACTCATAGCAACCCCCGTGCGCTTTTTCCCGTAGTCTATTCCGATTATTCTGTCCATAGGCCGCAAAGTTAACATTTATGTTCAAACGACTGAAAAATAAATTCCGCATCCGCCGCAACTGGAGAGTGACCGTCAGGGAGATTGAAACCACCTCCGAGGTGTTTTCCTGCACGACGACGAAGGGCATCCTGATCACCGTGTTCGTCGTCGCCGCATTGCTGCTGATTGCCGCCACCTATTATATAACTGCGTACACTCCCGTCCGCTACCTCATTCCCGGCTATCCCAACAAGGAGACAAGGGCTCTCCAGGAGGCCAACCAGCGCAGGATCGATTCCCTGGAGAACGAGGTGTCCCTCTGGGCCTTCCAGGTCAACAACATCCAGCGCATTGTCACCGGCCGCGAACCCGTCGATATGGACAGTCTGAGGGTGATGCAGAAAGATTCGACGACAAGCCTTTACAGGCAGCTGTACGCCCAGAAGGACTCCATCCTCCGCAACGAGGTGGTCAACGAAGAGACCTTCAACATATCATCCCGCGACCGCAAGATAGAGCAGCTCGAAGGCATCCACTTCTTCACTCCGGTCAAGGGCATCGTCACTCAGAGCTACAATGCCGCCATCGGACATCCGTACATCGACATAGCCGCGGCGGAAGAAGAAATAGTCTATTCCGTGCTCGACGGCACCGTCATCAGCGCAGTCTGGAACGACGACACAGGATACACGATACAAATACAGCATAGCAACAATCTCGTATCGATCTACAAACACAACTCCCGCCTGCTCAAGAAGACAGGAGACAGAGTGTCGGCTGGCACTCCGATCGCCGTGGTAGGAGACACCGGCAAACTGAGCTATGGAATCCATCTGCATTTCGAGCTCTGGCACAACGGAGAGGCTATCGATCCTACCGAATACATAAAATTCTGAAATGGGAGAAACTAAAAGACACATAGCGATACTAGGGTCTACAGGTTCCATAGGGACACAGGCCCTGGACGTGATAAGCCAGCATCCCGAAGCATTCCAGGTCGAACTCCTCACTGCCAACAGCAACAGCAAGCTGCTCATCGAGCAGGCTGCCCGCTTCAACCCCAATGCTGTCGTCATCTGCGACGAAAGCAGGTATGACGAGGTGAAGAACGCCCTTGACCCGCTGGACATCAAGGTTTTCACAGGCATTGACTCTATCTGCAGACTCGTCCGCAGCGAAGACATCGACATAGTCCTGACCGCTATGGTGGGATTCAGCGGCCTGCGGCCGACAATCGCGGCCATCGAAGCCTCGAAGACCATCGCCCTCGCCAACAAGGAGACCCTTGTAGCCGCAGGTGAGATAGTGACCGGCCTTGCAAAGCGCTTCAAGGCCCCGATAGTGCCTGTCGATTCAGAGCACTCCGCCATCTTCCAATGTCTCGCGGGGAACTTCTCACCGATAGAAAAAATACTTCTGACCGGCTCGGGAGGTCCTTTCCTGAACGCCTCCAGGGAAGCGATATACAACGCCACGAAGGAACAGGCCCTGAACCACCCCCGGTGGAAAATGGGCGCCAAGGTGACAATCGATTCGGCAAGCCTGATGAACAAGGGACTGGAACTGATCGAGGCCCGCTGGCTGTTCAGCACCGCCCCTGAAGACATCGAAGTTGTCATCCACCCTCAGTCTGTCATCCACTCTATGGTGCAGTTTGAGGACGGCACCGTGATGGCACAGATGAGTATGCCTGATATGCGCATACCTATCCAGTATGCCATCGGCTATCCGCTCCGCCGCCGTCTCGACACAAAACGCATCGACTTCGCAAGTCTGGCGTCGATGACATTTTTCAAGCCGGATACAGACCGCTTCCCCTGCCTGGGATATGCCTACGCGGCGCTCAGGGAAGGAGGCAATGCCACCTGTATAATGAATGCTGCCAACGAAGTGGCCGTGGCCGCATTTTTGCAAGGGAAAATCCGCTTCGGACAAATCCCCGAAGTCATTGACCACACGATGTCGGTTTCCAAGATAGTCCGCACCCCGGACCTGGAGTCGATTTATGAAACAAACGATTCGGCAAGGAAGACTGCCGAAGAATATGTCAACAAATTGTAAAGATGATTGTTTTAGTCAAGATAGTACAAGTCCTGTTCGCCCTCTCTCTGCTGGTCCTTATCCACGAATTCGGCCATTTCCTTTTCGCCAAGCTTTTCAAGATAAGGGTCGAGAAGTTCTATATGTTCTTCAATCCGCAGTTCTCCATAATGAGGGTCAAGAAGTTCAATGGCAAACTGCATTTCAAGTTCTTCTCAAAGAACGTCACTCCTGTATCCGCAGACGCCGACCTCAGCGCGCTGGACGATGATGACTGGAACAAATACCCCGACAACACCGAATACGGCATCGGATGGGTTCCGCTCGGAGGCTACTGCGCCATCGGCGGAATGATCGACGAGACCACCAAGGCCGACCAGCTGAGCAAGGAGCCGCAACCCTGGGAATTCCGTACAAAGCCCGCCTGGCAGCGCTTCCTCGTGATGTTCGGAGGCGTGTTTTTCAACTTTATCCTGGCAATCATACTCTACGCTTCGGTGCTGCACCACTGGGGTGAACAATACATCAGGAATGAAGATGCGACTTACGGAGTCGCCGTGAACGACCTGGCCTACGAGATGGGCTTCCGCAACGGCGACAAGATCCTGAGCTTCGACAACGTGCCGGTAGACGACTTCTCCCAGCTGCAGGTCGATATGATCCGCTCAAGGGCCGCTACAGCGCAGGTTGTCAGAGGCAACGACACTATCCAGATTGCCATCGACCCCGTCTATATGCCTGCGATGCTCAACTCCGCAGGAATGTTCAGCCTGGCCTTCCCGTTCGTGGTTGACAGCCTCGCCGCCGATTCTCCCAACGCCGGCAGCGGACTGCAGAACGACGACAAGTTCGTCGGCATCAACGGCAATGAAATGTTCCTTGTGCAGGATATCCAGAAAGAACTCGCCAGACACAGAGAAGACTCAGTCGTAGCTTCTGTCGACCGCGCCGGCCAAGTGTTCGACGTGCCGCTGGCCGTGGACACTGCAGGCCACATCGGCGTGCTGCTGGAGAGCGACCCGTACAAGTTCTTCCATATTACCGAGCACACATACTCCTTCCTGCAGGCCATCCCCGCCGGAATAGCCAAGGCTTGCAATTACATCGGCAGCTACATCAAGGAGCTCGGCCTCATCTTCTCGCCCAAGACCAAGGCCTACAAGTCTGTCGGCAGTTTCATTTCAATCGGCCGCGTATTCCCGGGCACCTGGGACTGGTACAGGGTGTGGAGCCTGACCGCGATGCTGTCGATAATGCTGGCTGTGCTCAACCTTATCCCCATCCCCGGCCTTGACGGAGGGCACATCCTCTTCCTGCTGATAGAGATGATCACCGGCCGCAAGATGAGCAACAAAGCTATGGAGGTGGCCCAGACCATAGGAATGATATTCCTTCTGGCCCTGATGGTGCTGGCCTTCGGCAATGACATACGGAGCCTGTTCAAATGACAATAATCATCGTATTATGAAAACGAAAAAGACCATAGGACTGATTGGCGCGATTGCCATCCTCCTGACGATGTCTGCCGCGTGCAAGAATAACGGCGGCGGCGAAAAGATCCTGCCGTCCATAAGCGGAAAAGCCGGCGAAGTCGCAGTCGTATGCTCAAGAGGCGACTGGGAGGCAGAGCCCGGCAATGCAATCAGGGAAATAATGGCCCAGGATTGCCCCTATCTCCCGCAAGTGGAGCCCCTCTACACTCTTTTCAATGTTCCCACCCAGTCGTTCAACAAGATCTTCGAGGTGCACCGCAACATTATATGGCTCAATATCGGAGAAGACTATCCCGAAGCCAAGATGGTTCTCAACAATGATGTCTGGGCCGCACCGCAGACTGTAGTACGCTTCGAGGCCAAGGACCCGGGCGCCGCTGCCACCCTTATCCGCGCCAATGCCGAAACGCTGCTGGCAATCTTCGAACAGGCCGAGCGCAACCGCATCATCGACAGCTCCCGCGAGTTCGAGGATCTGTCCATCCGCAAGCAGGTATCCCAGTTCATCGGCGGCTCGCCCTGCTTCCCTACCGGATACAGCATCAAAAAAATCACCTCAGACTTTATGTGGATTTCGAATGAGACCACATTCACCAACCAGAGCATCCTGATTTACAAATATCCTTACACTTCGCCCCAGGACCTGTCAGCCAAGGCCCTTGCCGACAAGCGCAACGAAGTCACCCAGGAGAACATCCCCTGCACGAGGGAGAACAGCTACGTGATCATCAACCCTATGATCGAGCCCGGCTACAAGAGTATGAAGTACAAATCTCTGGAGTTTGCAGAAATGCGCGGTCTGTGGGAAGCTTACAACGACTTTATGGGCGGTCCCTACGTGTCGCATTCTTTTGTAAATCCGAAAACCAATGAAATAGTCGTCCTTGACGCTTTTGTATACGCTCCGAAATACCCGAAACGCAATTATCTGCGCCAGGTTGAATCCATTCTTTACTCATTTGAGTGGGATGAATAAAAGAAAACTCCAATCTTTTTAACAAAAAATTTGCATTGGAGGAAAAAAAATTTACCTTTGCAGTCCCTTTTTGAAGGAAACCGCACCGGTGGGTTCGTCTAACGGTTAGGACTCAAGATTTTCATTCTTGCAATAGGAGTTCGATTCTCCTACCCACTACTTTTATTATAAAAAAACTAGTAATGGCAAATCACGCATCAGCAGACAAGCGTTTCCGTCAAAGCGAGACACGCAGATTGCATAACAAGTATTATGCAAAGACTACCCGGAATGCCATCAAGGCTATCCGGAACACAACAGACAAGGCTGCAGCCGAGGCTCTGGCCCCCAAGGTTTATTCAATGATTGACAAACTTGCAAAGACATCTGTCATTCACAAAAACAAAGCAGCGAATCTGAAAAGTGGAATCGAACTCCATATCAGCAAACTGGCATAAATTGTCAATTCGAGCGTTCGATTAAGAAAAACTTTCCAACCTTTGGCTGGAAAGTTTTTTTTACGCCACTATGAAAGCAATCAAACAATGGCAGGCAGAAGAGCGCCCGAGGGAAAAGATGGCCACCAAAGGCGCCGAGGCCTTATCTAACTCAGAATTACTGGCCATAATACTACACACGGGTGACAGCGGCCGCACTGCTGTCGACCTTGGAAGAGAGCTGATAGAGCTTGCCGGCGGCTCACTGAAAGACCTGGCGAATATGACTCCGGAGCGTATGAGCAGCCTCAAGGGCATCGGCCCGGCAAAGGCAGTCACCATAGCTGCCGCAGTGGAACTGGGCAAACGCATCGCCCTGGACAGCTGCGAGGAGTTGCCGCCGGTCTACAGTTCAAAAGCCGTCGCCGATATGATGAAGCCCCATATGGGCGGCTTGCTGCACGAGGAGTGCTGGGTGTTGTACCTCAACAGGGCGAACCGCCTCATAGGCAAGGAAAGGATCAGTATGGGAGGCGTTTCCTCGACCGTGATGGACATCAAGATCATCGCCAAGAAAGCGGTCGAAAAACTGGCGGGAAGCATCATCCTGCTGCACAACCATCCTTCGGGCAACGTGGTGCCCAGCAGCGAGGACAGAAGGCAGACGCTGGCCCTGCGTAAAGCCGTGTCGCTCTTTGACATAGACCTGATGGACCACATTATCATCGGAAACAGCAGATATTTCAGTTTTTGTGA
>JAFXPV010000068.1 GCA_017527625.1 Bacteroidales bacterium
AGAAGCCGCTCTCCTTATATACATTGACCAGGCCCTCCTGCATCTGCAGTGCCTCGGTGGGATACATCAGGTTGACGAACGGGAACAGGCTGCGGAAGGTATCCCAGAAGCCAGTGTCGGTATACATATAGCCCGGCAGCACTTCGCCGTTGTAAGGGCTGTAGTGCATCACCTGCCCGTCGGCAGTTATTTCATAGAACTTGCGGGGGAAGAGCAGCGCACGGTAGAGACACGAATAGAAGGTTCGCATATTGTCCACATTCTCGCTGCTGACCTCGATGCGTCCCAGAACGTCGTTCCACGCAGCCTTGCCGGCAGCCGCCACTTCATCGAAGTTCCTGTCGCCAAGCTCCTTGAGGTTCTGGAGAGCCTGCTCGTCGCTGATGAAAGAAGAGGCCACTCTCGCGTGCACGACTTCGCCTTTGCGGGTCGAGAAGCCAATCACCGCACCGGCGTGGGCTGCCTCGGCGGCCGTCACGCCTTCCGAGAGCACGCCGTCGGCAAAGGTCGCCTTGTATGTGAAGGGCTTGTCAAACTCTATGACGAAGCGGTTCTTGAAGTTCGAAGGTACCCCGCCCCGGTTCATTGTCGAATAGCCGACAATCTTGCGGTCGGAAACTATCTCGACACCCGAGCCGCCTTCCACTGCATCTATGACCACGAAGGCTTTGTCCGTCTCGGGGAATGTGAAACGGAACATAGCCGCCCTCTCGGTCGGAGCTATTTCGGTGGTAACGTCGTGGTCGGCCAGATAGACACTGTAGTAGTAGGGTTTTGCCGTCTCGCTGCGGTGTGAAAACCAGCTTGCGCGCTCGTCCTGACCGAACAGCGGAGCGCCCGTCACGGGCATAATGGCGAACTGGCCGTAGTCTCCGATCCACGGGCTCGGCTGATGCGTCTCTTTGAAGCCACGGATCTTGTTTTCGGTGTATACATAGGTCCATCCATTGCCGGTGCGGCCGGTCTGCGGAGTCCAGAAGTTCATACCCCAGGGCAGCGCGATGGCCGGATAGGTATTGCCGGTGGAAAGGGAATATGTGGAAAGGGTGCCTACCAGCGGATTAACGTATTCCGCATAATCCACCCTTTCCGGTGCAGAGCACGCTACTGCCAATGACAGCAGCAATGCCGGAACTAATCTTTTCATAAAGGGAACTTATTTGGTCCTGATGATAACTACGCCGTTGGCACCTCTTGATCCGTAGCCCTCACCATCTTTAATGATCTCGACGCTCTTGACGTCATAGATGCTTACATCAAGTACAGAACCGATTTCCTGCGTATTCAGGAGGATAAGCGCACTGTTGCTGGATGTCAGGGACCTCTGTCCACGGATGCTCACGCTGCCGTCTGACATCACCGTAACATTGGGGACGAGGGCATTGATCGCTTCTCCCAGGTCTGTGAATCCCTTGAGGTTCTCTTCTGTCAGGCCGGATGCGCCGCCGGTGTATTCACGTCTCTTGACGTACATAAAGCCGAAATCAACAAGTTCGTCATCTTGAGATGCGCTCCACTCGTCAGTATTCTCCGAAGCCATTACTATCTTCAGACTCTTGGCATCACCGACTTCAATTTCGTGAGTCAGCCTCTTTATGGTGAACACAAGCGTGTCCTGGGGTGTCAGGTTGGTCAGGCCGAAACGGCCTTTCTTGTCGGTCCTGGTATAGCGGTTGGTGTTCTTCACCTCGACCTTGACATTCTTGATACCCTTTCCGGTCATATCAACGAGAAGTCCATTGAACGGCACCGCCTCAGGATCCTGCGCAAGGGCAGGCAAGGCTACAAAGAAGAAGGCAATGGTCCAGAGAAATCTTTTCATCGTATCGTGTTTATTTGGTTGAGAACTTGTAAATGGCGTTGTGTACATACTCTTCGCCGGGGCGGAGGATAGTGTTCGGGAAGCCGGGCTGGTTCGGAGCGTCCGGGAACTTCTGGGTCTCGAGAGCTATGCCGCTGAAGCGATGATGCACGTCACCACGTTTACCAACATCCGTGCCGTTCATTGCAGGGCCTGAGTAGAACTGGAGGCCGGGCTGATCGGTGAAAATCTCCATAAAGATGCCGGTGGCAGGCTCGTACAGGGTAGCGCAAGGCTTGCTCATATCACCGGGGTGGTTGAGGACGAAGTTCTGGTCATAACCGCCGTTGGCGATGTTGATGGCCTCGACACTCATATCCGGACGGCTGCCGACTTCGGTGGGAGTATTGAAGTCCATAGCAGTACCTGCGACCGGAGTAAACTCACCCGTAGGGATGAGGGCGCGGTCGGTGGCTGTGAAAGTGTCGGCGTCGATATAGAGGAGGTGGCTGTTGGAGCTGACCTCACTGGTTCCGTGCAGGTTGATGTAGGGATGGAAGGTCAGGTTCACGGGGCAGGCCTTGTCGGTGGTAGCCTTGTGGGTGATGGCAAGCGAGTTGTCATTCTTCACGGTGTAGACCACGGTTATCTTCATATTGCCGGGATAGCCCATCTCGCCGTCAGGAGAGTTGTAGGTCATCTCGACAACAGGCTCGCCCTGGGCGTTATTGTATTGCTTGCAATCCCAAACCACAGCATAGATTCCTTTCTTGCCGCCGTGCAGGTGGTTGCCGTTCTCATTCTGGTCGACCTGGTAGGTCACGCCGTCGAGAGTGAAGGCACCCTTAGCTATACGGTTGCCGTAACGGCCGACTACCGGGCCAGAGAAAGCATCGCCGGTGAGGTAGCCTTCAATCGAATCGAAGCCCCAGATGACATCTTTCGGCTCGCCGTTCTTGTCGGGCACGATGATGCTGACGACGCGGGCGCCGTAGTTGGTGAACTGGACAATCATACCGTTGGCATTCTCGGCTGTATAGAGATGCACATCCTTGCCGTCGATGACAGCTTCGAACAGTGCGGGATCTACTTTGAGGGAATCAGCTGCCTTTTTGCCGGTGCAGCTTGCAGCAATCATCATTGTTGCCGCCATCAAAACGAATAGGGTCTTTTTCATATCTGTTTACTTTTTCTTTTGTCCGTAATAAGCTCCGGGGCCGTGCTTGCGGCTGTAGTGCTTCTCGATAAGGTGCTTGTTCATCGAAGGAACGTGGGTCACGACATCGAGAGTATTCAGGTGCAGGGTCGAAGAGATGAACGCCATCTTGGCCACCTGCTCCAGCACTACTGCATTGTGGACTGCATTGGCTGCGTCAGTGCCCCAGGCGAAGGGGCCGTGGTTCTTGACCAGCACTGCAGGCGTGTCGTCAGGGTTGATATTCTCGAATCTTTCGACAATCACGTTGCCGGTCTCCTTCTCGTACTCGCCGAAGACTTCGCTTTTCTTCATATCGCGGGTGCAGGGGATATCCTCGTGGAAATAGTCGGCGTGGGTGGTGCCGATATTGGGGAGGTCACGTCCTGCCTGCGCCCAGGCCGTGGCGTATGTCGAATGGGTGTGGACCACTCCGCCGATATTGGGGAAGGCTTTGTACAATGTCACGTGTGTGGGGGTGTCTGATGAGGGGCGCAGGTCCCCTTCGACAACTTTGCCGTCGAGGTCCACGACCACCATATCAGAAGCCTTCATTTCGTCATATTCGACGCCTGAAGGTTTGATGACCACCAGGCCGCTGGCGCGGTCGATGGCACTTACGTTACCCCAGGTGAAGATCACCAGCCCGTGTTTTACAAGGTCGAGGTTGGCCTTGAGGACTTCTTGTTTGAGAGCTTCTAACATAACGCTACCAGAAATAGATGTAGAAAGCTACGGTGATACCGAGGATTACGCAGGTATGGAAAATGTCCCAGCCGTTCCAGCTGCGACGGGTCACAGCTTTCTGCTCGGCAGTAGCAGTGCCGAACACGAGGCCTCTGATCTCTTCTTCGGGTTTCGGTTTGGTGCAAAGGCTGACGACGATGCAGACGAGCAGGCAGACAGCCAGCATACAAGCGCAGAAGTAGAGCCAGTTGAAATCGTAGAATACGGTGCGGAACAGGCTTGAACCCATACTCTCACCCCAGGCAGTAGTGTAGATGATCTTGGCGCCGAGGCGGACAAGGCCGATAACCAGACCGGTGATCAATGCCCACTGACCGCCCTTGGGAGTTGCTTTCTTCCAGCATACACCCATCAGGAAGGCAGCTGCGATACCGGGAGCCAGCACTGACTGTACATCCTGCAGGTAGAGGTAGAGCACGTCTCCGATGCTCTTCATAACGGGGATCCAGAGGATACCGAGGGTTACGATTATGATTGTAGCCATACGTCCCACTTTCACGAGTTTCTGCTCGGAAGCTTCGGGATGTTTGGGTTTGTATACGTCGATGGTATAGAGCATAGCTGATGAATTGAACAGCGATGCGAGGGAGCTCATCAGGGCTGCGAGGATACCGCAGACAACTACTCCCTTGAAACCGGCGGGAAGCAGCTTGGCAACCAGCAGAGGGAAGGCGACGTCGCCGTTGGAGAGGACGGGAGCCAGCTGACGGCCGAGCTCACTGTCGAGGGCTCCGGTGGCAGCTCCGCGCGCGAGTGCGAAAGCGATCATTCCGGGGATGAGGAACAGGAACACGGGCAGAAGCTTGAGGTATGCTCCGAAGATGGCGCCGCGGCGGGCCTGTTTCTGGTCACGGCCTGAAAGGACCCTCTGGACGATGAACTGGTCGGTGCACCAGTACCAGAAGCCGATGATGGCGGAACCAAGCAGGGCGCCGAGCCAGGGATACTGGGGATCGCTGAGCGGTCTCATAAGGTGGGACATAGAGCCCTGGGCTCCTTCATACGCGGGAGTGACGTTGCAAAGGTCAAGCATATTCTGCCATCCGCCGAGCTCCTTGAAGCCGAGGATGAGGATCACGATGGATCCCAGCAGCAGGATGGGAGCCTGGAGCACTGAGGTCTTGAGGACAGACTCCATTCCTCCTATCACGGTGTAGATAGCTGTCAGCACCACGAGGCCGATGGCGGCAACCCAGAAGAAGTCGACGTTGGCTCCGAAGATGCGGATGCTTTCGATGCCGAACACCTGCTGGAACACGAGTCCGCCGGCATAAACCGTCACGGCTACTTTGGTGAGCACGTAGCTGATGAGTGAGATATAAGTCAGAATCTTGCGCGAGCTGCGGTTGTAGCGTTTCTCGAGGAACTCAGGCATCGTATATACCATACTCCTCTCGTAGAAAGGCACGAACACCCAGGCCAGGATCAAGATCATCCAGCCCTGGATCTCCCAGTGGGCCATTGCAAGGCCGCTTGACGCGCCGCTGCCGGCCAGGCCGATGAGGTGCTCCGAGCCGATGTTCGATGCGAAGATGGAGGCACCGATGGCGATCCACGTGGCATCACGGCCGCTCAGGAAATAATCTGAAGAATTGTCTTTTTTCTTGCGGACTACCGATAGGATAATCCACACCATAGCTGCGACGAATATCGCAATCACTATCCAGTCTAGTATAGCCATAACAGTTTAGTTAGGGTGAATTGTTGTACTTAATACGCAAATTTAATTAAATTTGTAAGAATCTCTAACTGACGATATCATATAACTTAAATATACTGTTATGCTTTTCGAAAATTATGAAGTCTGGTTCGTCACCGGAGCACAGCTCCTCTATGGAGGTGACGCCGTAGTACAAGTTGACGGACACTCAAAAGAAATGGTCGAGGGCCTCAACGCCTCGGGCAACATTCCTGTAAAAATCGTCTATAAGGGCACTGCCAACAGCTCGAAGGAAGTCGAAGCCGTGATGCTCGCAGCCAACAATGACGACAAATGCGTCGGCATCATCACCTGGATGCACACCTTCTCTCCCGCCAAGATGTGGATCAAGGGTCTCCAGCAGCTTCAGAAGCCTCTCCTCCACTTCCACACCCAGTTCAACGCCGAGATTCCCTGGGACAAGATAGATATGGACTTCATGAACCTCAACCAGAGCGCCCACGGCGACATCGAGTTCGGACATATCTGCACCCGTATGCGCATCCCCCGCAAGGTGGTTTGCGGCTACTGGAAGGATGAGAAGGCTCAGAAACAGATTGCCGTTTGGGCTCGCGTAGCCGCTGGTGTGGCTGATGCTCACAACGTACGCTGTCTTATGTTCGGTATGAACATGAACAACGTGGCCGTTACCGACGGTGACCGCGTAGAGTTCGAGCAGCGTCTGGGCTACCATGTTGACTACTACCCCGTCAGTTCTCTGATGGACTATTTCAAGAAGGTCACAGACGCAGAGGCCGACGAGCTAGTAGAGGAATACAAGAAGCTCTACACCATCAAGATTGATGAGAGTGGCGAAGCCGTTTACTGGGAGAAGGTGAAGA
>JAFXPV010000069.1 GCA_017527625.1 Bacteroidales bacterium
ATTTCAGTTTGGAACACATGCGGTGCCATATGTAATGGAAGAAATACATGAGTTTTCCAGGGAAGCCAGGATGTGCCTTCAGGATGATCTCGCGCTTAAGGCGCGCGGTGCGCGAATGGACGCAGAGATACCCTCCGTTCACCAGAGCCTCATTTGCCTTGTTCAGGACGGTGTTCAGGTGGCGGATGCGCGTGAGGGCCATTTTATTTATGATAAGTTCTGGCTTGTGTGGCTTGAGGCCGTCGAGGGATGCTCCGCTGTCGGTGTTCACGACGAAAGTGCTGTCGTCGAACTGCTCCATATGGCTGTCAAGCCAAGACTTTGTTTCGCCCAGACTCAGTTTTTTGGTGGCGTTAAATATGGTGTTGAGGTCACGGTTGACAGTAAGGTGCTGCTCAAGTTTGGCTCCGGACTCAACGCCCTGCTCGGAGTAGTTTTCCGGTATGAACTGCTCTTCGAAACGAAGTGATACGATGGGTTTCCTGCGCTTGAACAGTCTCATCTGAGGGCGGCTTTTACTGCGTCACATACGAGTGTGATATCCTCTTCCGTTAAATAGGGATGCATGGGCAGGGACAGGACACGGGAACATAGGCTCGTAGCAGTGGGGCAGAGTCTATTGTCAAGGCCAGCGAAGGCTGTCTGCATATGCATCGGGGTCCGATAGTATATCATCGCCGGAATGCCTTCGGCCTTGAGTGAGGCTTGGAGCCTGTCGCGTTCTGCAGCATCCTTGAGTTTTATCGTGTACTGCGCCCAACTGGATTGGAAACTATCTGGTACGACCGGCGTTGCGACGATATCCCGGAGCATGGCAGTGTAGCGGTCCGCAGCGACATTGACTGCATCCAGCTCATTTTCGTTGAACGCTGTGAGTTTTACCTGCAGTATCGCTGCCTGGATCGTGTCGAGCCTCGAATTCAGGCCTATGCGGACATTGTCATACTTGTCCGAGCCCTTTCCGTGGACACGGTAGGATGCGACAAGTGCGGCCCATTCGTCGTTGTCAGTAAACACGGCTCCGCCGTCCCCGTAGCAGCCGAGCGGCTTTGCCGGGAAGAACGAGGTCGTGGCTATGTCACCGAAGCTGCAGGCTTTGCGACCGTTTATGCTTCCCCCGAAGCCCTGAGCTCCATCCTCAAGGATGAACAGCCCATAGCGGTCTGCTATTTTGCGTATCCTGGAATAGTCCGCAGGTTGGCCGAAAAGGTCCACCGCAACGATGACCTTTGGAGTCAGTCTGCCTTCTTCCAAAGTCTGCTTTATTGCACACTCAAGATCTTCCGGATCGATGTTGAATGTCTCTTCGCAAACATCCACGAAAACGGGCGTAGCGCCTTCGAGGGATACGACTTCCGCAGAAGAGAAGAAGGTAAAGTCCGGAACGAATACTGCGTCTCCTGGGCCGATGCCCCAAACTTTCAATGCCAGAGTCAGTGCATCCGTACCATTTGCGCAGGTCAGGCAATGCTTGACTCCAACATAGGATGCCAGTTGTTCCTCGAGTTTTCGCACCTGAGGCCCCATGATGAATGCGCTGGAGGCCGCTACTTCGAGAATGGCTTTGTCAATGTCCTTTTGCAGGACACGATACTGTTGTTTCAGATCTCTAAATTCCATAGCTTCGCCCTTGCCTGTCTAATCGATAATTGGCGCCCGACTGCACACAAATGCCTGTGTGCTTATGAGTTGGCTGTACAGGTCAGTCCCCGTTCTTGACGAGGTCCTCTCCCTCCAGCCTGTAAGTCCGCCCGCAGGAGCAGGCGAGTCCGGGTTCGCGAAGGCGTTTGCCGCACTCGCAGACCCAGCCTAGCTGACGTGCCGGAACTCCGGCCATCAGAGCGTAGTCTTTTACATCTGCAGTCACCACGGAGCCTGCGCCTATCATGGCGCTGCGGCCGATGGTATGACCGCACACTATCGTGCAGTTCGCGCCGAGCGATGCGCCTTCGCGCACGCGCGTACGCGCGTAAACCCCGTGCACCGGGAAGTGCGCCCGCGGGGTGTTCACGTTGGTGAACACGCAGGATGGACCGCAGAAGACATTGTCTTCCAACTCCACGCCTTCGTAAACGGAAACATTGTTCTGGATGCGTACACCATTGCCAATGCGTACGCCGGTACCGATATTGACGTTCTGTCCCAGGGAGCAATCTTCCCCGATTACGGCACCCTTTTGAATGTGGCAGAAATGCCATATCCTGGTACCGGAGCCAATCGTTACATCCTGATCGATGTAACTGCTCTCATGTACGAAAAAGTCCTGCATTGTGTTATCCAAATGTAGCCGAGGCGTACGGCCCCGGCTACATTAGACATATCATGAATAGTGAAGCTGTACTTCTTTACAAGAGTATGGTCAGATTACTCCTTGATGGAGTTGATCATGACGCAACGGCTGAGCTCCTTCTCGTTGTAGAACATGTAGTCTACACCGCCCTTGAAGTCCTTGACGATCTGAGAGGCAGGGACACCGAACTGGTTCACGAGGACATCGTAAACGGCGTTGGCGCGGTTCTCGGAGAGCATGAGGTTGTGGTCAGGGGTAGCGGTCTGCTTGTCAGCGTAACCACAGACGAGATACTTGGTGTTCGGGGTGCTCTTGATGAGGTCGGCGATGCTCTGGAGGTTGATCATCTCACGCTTGGAGATGTCCCACTTGTCGACTACGAAGTTGATGTGGAACCAGACCTCAGGGATGTCCTTGACGTACTTGACGGTCTCGGCCGCTGCAAGGCGGTTCTTGAGGTCGCCGTTGGCGGCGTTGGCATCAGCAAGGGCCTTGGCCAGACGGTCGCGCTCTGCAAGGGCAGCATCGTTGTAGTGGATCTCGCTGGAACGGCTGGCAGTCTTCCAACCGAGCTTGTCAAGACCATAGGTAAATCCAAGGGTTGCGCCGAAGATGCCGTCAAGCCTGTGGTTGGCAAGGAGGTTGGTCTCATTGTTCTCCTTGGGATAGCACTCGCCATCGAACTCGTCGGAGACGAATGCACCGCGGATGTTGAGGTTGATCTTGAAGCGGTCGGTAACGCGGAAGTTGTTGGTTAAGCCGAGGTTGAACGTGGCGCCAAGAGCACGGTCGTTAAGGCCGGCGATAATACCACCACCACCGAAAGCGATGACGTCAAAGAAACGGCTGGGGTTATAACCGAAGAAGATGTTACCGAGGTCTGCGTGTGCAAGGACATAGGCGTTGATCCAGTGACCGCGCTGGTAAGCAAGCTGCTCGGAAGCATACTTGGGATCAGCATCCTTGTACAACTCGACGGGAGAAGTCACAAAGTGAGCGTCGATTGCACGGTTCTGATTCCGATACAGAGGATTGGACTGGTAGAGACCCTTGAACTGACCATAGCTGAGACCGAGGCCGACACCGAAACTCGGGGAGGCCCACTTGGTGAGGTAGAGGTCAACAGCAGGGAAAGTGATCATCTCGGTCAGACTCTTGACCTTCCAGTCATTTTCTCCATAGTAAAGCTGTGCGCCGAGGTTGCCGCTAAGGGTCCAGTTGCGCCAGAAACCGCCGGTAAAGACGGAATTCTTCTCATAAACAGTAGTCGTAACGACCTTGCCTTCAGGGGTGTTGGTCTCCTCAACGATGGTACGGGTAGTAGCGTCCTCGCTGGTAGTGACATTCTGCGCAAAGGCCGGAACCATCAGGAAAGCCGATGCAATCAGCAAAAATACTTTCTTCATAATAGGTATCTAGATTATAATATATTTCATATTCGGCACAAATCTACAACTTTTTTTTTCAGCAAACAATACTTTTTAAATATTCTTTCCCAAAAAACGCTCTTCAATCATTTTGTGAGTCATTTCGCCGGCACAACATAACTTCTTGGAATTTCAACCCGTGCACTCAGGATGGAGCATACATTCACGACGAGATACAACCCGCCGTGCATCTCGACGATATTCCCTTCGACTCCGCTCAGGGCTCCCTTGACGACTTTGACCCGGTCTCCCAGTGCAAGCGGAGCCTGTACGAGGCACTCCGCATCGGGGGAGAGGTCCAGTATCCGTATGAAGTCATCCATCTGTTTGTCAGGCACTTGCAGGAGAGTCCTGGTATTGTGGTCGATCATGAAGCGTCCCTTTATCTCTCCGGAATTGACTAGTGACAGAGCCGTCTGCTTGGTCGTATGCAGGAAGACCATCGTCTTGTAGTTGTAGGGAATATAATGCTCTACGCCCAGTTCTCCCAGGCGCCTACCGATCCTTTTCCATTGTCCACTGCGGGTGATCGCAGCGAACCAGCATATATTCTCCTCCTTGGCCATACTTTCTCAATAAAGTGCAAATATACAAAAAAAGCCGGCTGCAGAGCCGGCTTCATACGAATAAAAACAATCTAGTAGGTCATCACGCCAGGGAGTTCCTTGGCCTGGTCGATCATGCGCTGGACCTCGATTTCGACGGGGACGCGGCGTACGAGGTGCTTCTCCTCATTTACCTCAAGCATCTTGGCGGCGAGGTTGGCGGCGTTGCGGTGTCCGAGTTCCTTTACGGTGTCGACGCCGGCGGCCTCGAGCAGTTCGGCGAACTGAGGGCCGATGCCCTTGACCCTGTAGAGGTCGGCGTGGTTGGTCCAAGTAAGGATGAGCTTGCCGGAGATGCCGGTCTCATCTTCGAGAGCCTTGCGGCCTGCGGGAGCGGCGCACTTTGCGAGAAGTTTGTCTGCGGTGTCGATGCCTGCTGCGAGGAGTTTCTCGGCGTAAACCGGGCCGATGCCTTCGATGTCAATGATTTTGTAAGCCATAGTGATAGTTTTATTAATTGAACGATAGTAATTGTTTGCAGTTAGCCATTCGCAATATTAGTGAAAAAAAACCGAATTGCAAATAAAGCGTAAACTTTTTTGACTCAATCGTTATCAGTCGTTGTTCAACTGACCGATATCGGGATGGTCGCGCTGCGAGTCTCCGAGCAGCCATTCGCTGAAGTAGTCGGCCATGCGATAGAAGAAATACTCGTTCATGTCGCCGTAGCCATGCCTTTGGCCGGGGAGCATCAGGAAGTCGAAACGCTTGTTGGCCTTGATGAGTGCGTCCACTACGCGGATGGTGTTGGCGGGATGGACGTTGTTGTCGATGTCTCCGGTGACCAGCATCAAATGGCCCTTCAGGTTCGAAGCGATTTCGGGGTTTGTCTTGATGCTGTAGACGAAAGTGGTATCACCCTGTTCGCTGATCTTCTCCATTATGCCGTGATGCTGTTCGCTCCACCAGCGGTTGTAGATGCTGTTGTCGTGGTTGCCGGAACAGGAGACGGCCGCTTTGTAGAAGTCGGGGTAGGTAAGGATGGCCGCAGTGGACATGAAGCCGCCGCCGGAATGTCCGTGGATGCCGACGCGGGTCGCGTCGATCCACGGATACCGCGCGGCGAGCTGCTGCACCACAGTCTTCTGGTCCTCCAGACCGTAGTCGCGGAGGTTGCCATAGCCGTAG
>JAFXPV010000070.1 GCA_017527625.1 Bacteroidales bacterium
AAGGCGAAGGCCGACACGCTGATCGAGCTGAAATACGACTGCAAGAACGAGAATGTCGAGCAGGACGGCATAACGCTCACGTTCCCCGACCCTGTCGCCAGCTGCGACACGTCCGCCATCCTCTTCATATCCACAAATCCCAAGAACCAGAACGACACAATATCGTTCGTTTTCGAGAAGGATTCCACCCTCTTCGGGGTTTACAGGATGCAGTCTTCGCAGAAATACCAGACCGGTTACAAATACAAGGTCATTTATCCCGAAGGCACCTTCCACGACATCTACGGCCGCAAGAACAGCGAGAAAACCATCGACATCCAGCTTCCCAACACCGACAAGACAGGCTCCATCACCCTGAACGTTAAAGGCATAAAAGACACCAGGTATATCATCGAGCTCGTTTCGCCCGACAGGAAGAATGTATTTCGCAAGTTCACCGTAGAGAAGGACGGCCAGCTGTACTTCCCCTACCTTGCCGCCGGCGAGTACACCTTCCGCATCACCGAAGACCGTAACGGAAACGGCATCTTCGACTCAGGAAACCTGCTGGAACGCAAGCAGCCCGAAAGGGTTATAGTTTTCAAGAAACCGGACGGGACGGAAACCATAGAACTGCCCGAACAGACCGACATAGAACAAGACCTTGAATTATGAGAAAGACTGTTGCCCTAGCCATACTGACATTCTTGTCTGTCTGTGTCTCCGCCCAGAACGGCGAAGGATTCAATCCATTCACTGACGAAGACCTGTCGATCCTCATCCAGGATTCCACGGTCAAGGAGGTCTCCAAGTTCAAACCGGTAGGAATGCTCGGTATCCGCGGCACCTACCAGCTTAACGGCATCAAAGCCACCCCGGACATAGGAGCCAAAGGAGTCAGCACCTACAAGAACATATCTCTTGTATACACGTACTACAACTCCCTGTGGAATATGATGAACAACTTCGGTTTCCAGGTCGCCGCAAAATACGGTGAATATGCTTTCACCAGCCAATGGCTTGAGGATGAGCACGTGTCTTATGCCGAACTTTCCCTGCTCTCCCACTTCCATTTCGACTTCTCCCGTTTCAGGTTCATCGCGGGAGTCGGCCCTTACGCCGGATACAGGCTCCAGACGCTCAAGGAGGGCGACAGCTGGGACCAGTACGACAACCGCTTTGACTACGGTCTGATGGGCGGAGCCGGCTTCGCAGTGATATTCGGTCGTTTTGAGCTCCAGCTGGAAGGCGATTACCAGTTTTCGCTCAGCAGTTTTTACCATATGAACAAGTACAGCGACGAATACTGGCTCATCGCGACTCCCCGCAACATACTTGTCAACCTGACACTCTTCTATCATCTGTTCTGACCTATGGAAAGAATCATTTGCAAAGTTGGTGACGTAAACATCGGCGACGGAAGGATCGTAGTGCAGTCGATGTGCAACACCGACACTCTCGATGTGGCCGCAAGCGTCCGGCAGTGCGAAGCCCTTGCCGGAGCGGGCTGCGAGATGATCCGTCTGACAACACAGGGCCTGCGCCAGGTCCGCGCCCTCGGCGAGATCCGTAAGGCACTCCGCTCCGAAGGCATCTTCACCCCTCTTGTCGCCGACGTGCATTTCAACTCCGAAGTAGCTCTTGCCGCGGCTGAAGGGATAGCCGACAAGGTCCGCATCAACCCCGGCAATTTCTCCAAGGACCACGGCGAGGCTATGGCCAAGCTGCGCAGCCTGCTGCAGGTCTGCAAGGACCACGGCACAGCGCTCCGCATAGGCCTTAACCACGGCTCTCTCGGCGAGCGCATCACCTCTGTCTGGGGCGACACCCCCGTAGGTATGTGCAATGCCATTATGGAATGGCTCAGAGTCTGCGTGGAGAATGATTTCTACAACCTGACACTGTCGCTGAAGGCAAGTAACACCAAAGTTATGGTTGAGGCGTACGAACTGCTGTACCGCGCGATGCAGGATGAACTGGGGATGCTCTTCCCTCTCCACCTCGGCGTCACAGAGGCAGGCAACGGCGACAGCGGCCGTATGAAGTCCGCAGTCGGCATCGGCTCTCTGCTGAAGCAGGGCATCGGCGACACCATCCGCGTTTCGCTCACCGAAGACCCTGTCAACGAGATTCCGGTCGCAAAGATGCTCGTCAGATGCGTGGAAGATGATTCTATGGATGCTGCAAGCCGCGAGGAATACATCGTCAAGGCCGGCTACAGATACGGCAGCGGACTGCTCGCCGGCGGACCGGACGACTTCGAGATGGAGGGCAGCATAGCCGGCAAGGCGCTCTCTGCCGAGGAAGCCGCCGACATCAAGGACATACTGCTTCAGGCGGCAAGACGCCGCTTCACGAAGGCGGAGTACATAGCCTGCCCCAGCTGCGGCCGCACCTTATATGATATAGAGAGTGTCCTGGCCGAAGTGCGCAAGGCCACCGAACGTTTCGCCGGAGTGCGCATCGCAGTTATGGGATGCATCGTAAACGGCCCCGGAGAGATGGCTGACGCCGATTACGGCTACGTCGGACAGGGGGTCGGCAAGGTGACGCTCTACAAAGGCAGAACGCCGGTGGAGAAAGACATTCCGCAGCAGGATGCCGTCAGCCGCCTCGTCGCACTGATAGAAAGTGACCGTTGATATCTTTTTTTGCAGAAAAAAGCCGAATAAAGTACTTTTGCCCGAATTAATCTTACAGGAGGCCTTTCCATTGAAAACCATCAATTTCGACAAAGTCTTGATATTGGGTTCCGGAGCCCTCAAGATCGGCGAAGCCGGCGAATTCGACTACTCCGGCAGTCAGGCTCTGAAAGCCATGCGCTCCGAGGGGATCAAGACAGTTCTTATAAACCCCAACATTGCTACCGTCCAAACTTCTGAAGGTGTTGCTGACAAGATTTATTTTCTTCCCGTAACACCTTATTTTGTGGAAAAAGTCATCGCCAAAGAGCGTCCGCAGGGCATCCTTCTCGCCTATGGAGGTCAGACCGCGCTGAACTGCGGCGCCGCCCTCTTCAACAGCGGCGTCCTTGACAAATACAACGTCAAGGTCCTCGGCACTCCGGTCCAGTCGATCATCGACACCGAAGACCG
>JAFXPV010000071.1 GCA_017527625.1 Bacteroidales bacterium
CCTGGAGATGATGTCGGTGCTGTACATCACTCCCCTGTAAATCCTGTCTTCCCGGTCCTGGCCTATGGCCTTGACTTCGGCGTAGGAAAACCAGTTGATGTCCGCCTCGAACAAAGCTTCCTTGACATCTTCGAAACGGGTTTTCCTGATGATTGCTTCAATCTTTTTCATTGTTTTGAGTTTGGTTATAAAAAAAAAGACCGGCCTTGAAAGGACCAGTCTCTGTGTTACTGAATTATGTCGTTATTTGATTACCAACCGTCCAACTGGTCCAAAGGGGTGGCATTCCGAACCTGATTGCTCTGGTTCTGATTCTGGCTGTTCTGGTTGCCGTTGAGGATTGCCAAACCTTTAGTCATAGTTGCTCCGTTGGTTTTCGGGGCAAAGGTATAATACGGATTTCTATTTGCCAAATAAAATGGCAAATATTTTGTCAATTTGACAATGATACCTTATAAAATAAGATAAATTGTCAGTCGTCGATAGGGATGGAGCGCTTGATGCGCTGATCCAGGGATGTGAGGGTCTCGGTGCTGACGATGCCGGGGATTTCCTGTATGCGTCCGTTCAGGAGTTCCATCAGGTGGTTGGCGTCGTGGGCGTACAGTTTGATGAGGATGGTATATGCGCCCAGTGTGAATTGGGATTCGACTATCTCGGGAATCTTTTCAAGTTCGGAGACCACGCTGTTGTAGAGTGAGCCCTTTTCGAGGGTTATGCCCACGTATACGCACATATTGAATCCCAGTTTCTGGGGGTTGACGTGGAATCCGGAGCTTTTGATGACGCCCAGTTCGGTCATTCTCTGCACTCTCTGGTGGACTGAGGTGCGGGAAATGCCAACTTGTTCGGCCACGTCCCTGAACGGGATGCGTGCGTTGAGGGTGATAATTTTAAGAATCTTGCGATCGATAGAGTCGGTCAGTTCGTTTACTTCCATTGTCAGGTTTTTAGTGTCTGATGTAAAGATAATAAAAATTTTGACAAAATGTCCAGAAAAGGACAATATAAAATGAAAAATGTCAAAAAGATACTGCGGTATAGGTGGATATTGGACAAAAAGACGCGAATATTGTTAAAACAGTTTCTTTAAGACGCAATATTATATTATTCAAAAGACAAAAAGACAAATAAATTCTTGTAATTACGATAAAATGTCATATCTTTGCGGCAAAGTTCGACCAAACGATGCGTACGATCCACTTCACTAAAATGCATTCAGCCGGTAACGACTATATTTATGTCTACGGTCAGGACTTCCACGCAAGGGATGCCGTCAGGCTTGCGCCCATATGGTGCGACCGGCACAAAGGCATCGGAGCGGATGGCATCGTCCTCATCAATCCTTCGCATAAAGCCGATTTCAAGATGGAGATGTTCAATGCAGACGGCTCCCAGGGTATGATGTGCGGAAATGCAGCCCGCTGCATTGGCAGCTATGTCGCCAGCAGGGGTTATGCAAAGGACTTCGACATTACTTTGGAAACAGCCTCGGGCATAAAGCTCCTTCATATAGACGATGAGGCCGGCACTATTTCGGTCGATATGGGCTGCCCTTCATTCGCCGAGCGCTCTCAGTTCCTTCCGGATATGGAAGATGTTATTCCGCCGTCATTCAGGGGCTGTTTCGTTTCGATGGGGAACCCTCACTACGTGATATTCGTAGAAGATATTGAGGCTGTCACTCCCGAAGTAACCGGGATGATGCTTGAGAAAGCAGCTTGCTTCCCTTCAGGCGCAAACATCGAATTTGCCCAGATTCTTGGGAACGGCTGTATCCGTATGAGAGTGTGGGAGAGAGGCAGCGGTGTCACCCTTGCCTGCGGTACTGGAGCCTGCGCGACTGCTGTTGCAGCCATCAGCCGCTTCGCGGTCGACAAAGAACAGACGATAATAATGGATGGCGGCAGCGTAAAGGTTTGCTGGAGCGGGGAGGAAGTTACCTTGACCGGTGATGCCGTCGAAGTTTACAGTGGAACGATAGATTACAAGAGATGATACGCGTCAATGATAATTACCTCAAGTTGCCGGGATCCTACCTGTTTGCAACAATTGCAGCGAAAGCCAAGGCTTTCAGGCAGACCCTGGCGGTCGACGATGTCATCTCCCTCGGCATAGGCGATGTCACTCAGCCCCTGTGCGAAGCTGTCGTCGCCGCGATGCACGACGCAGTCGAAGAACTGGCCCGTGCGGAAAGTTTTCACGGCTACGGTCCTGAGCAGGGCTATGAATTCCTGAGACAGGCCATAGCCGCCGGTGACTATGCTGCAAGAGGCGTTAAGGTCAGCCCCGACGAAATCTTCGTCAGCGACGGAGCAAAGAGCGACACAGGCAACATAGTGGACATTCTCGGCAGCGGCCGTGTGGCAGTTACTGACCCTGTTTATCCCGTGTACGTTGACTCGAACGCAATGGCTGGCCGCGCCGAAGACTACACCGGCACGAAATGGAGCGGCATCACCTATCTTCCCTGTCTGGAAGAGAACGGCTTCGCGCCGCAGCTGCCATCAGGAAAAGTAGATGTGGTCTACCTCTGCTTTCCCAACAACCCTATGGGCACTATCCTGACTAAAGACGAACTGGCCAAGTGGGTGGATTGGGCCATCGCCAACGATGTTCTGATACTATACGATTCTGCCTACGAAGCCTTCATCACCAACCCTGCGGTGCCTCACAGCATATATGAGATTGAAGGGGCAAGAAAGGTGGCAATCGAGTTCCGCTCCTATTCGAAGACAGCCGGCTTCACCGGGGTAAGGTGCGGCTATGCAGTGCTCCCGGACGAACTGGCTGTAGAGGCGTGTGGCCGTAGGGTAAGGCTGAATGAACTTTGGAAGCGTCGCCAATGCACAAAATTCAACGGAGCCAGCTACATCTCGCAGCGCGGAGCGGCAGCCATCTACACTGAGGCAGGCCGCAGGCAGACAGCTGCCACGATAGAATACTATCTGGGCAATGCCGCTTATCTGAAGCGGGCGCTCGAAGAGATGGGATTCAAGGTTTTCGGCGGGACTGACGCTCCTTATCTGTGGGTTGCGACTCCCGCAGGCATTCCTTCCTGGGATTTCTTCGATATCCTCCTGCAGCAGGCGCACCTCATCTGCACTCCCGGATCCGGATTCGGTCCTTCCGGCGAAGGATTCGTGCGTCTGACGGCTTTCGGCCGCAGGGAGTCGTACATAGACGCAGTGGAAAGACTGCATAAACTGGAAATGAAACAATTAATCAATAAAAACAAGTAGCCATGTCAAGTTTGAGATTCGATGTTCTGGGCGAGGCCTTCAAGAAACATCCAGTGGAAGTAAAGTTACCGGACGGACGTCCCGACGATTATTTCGGAATGAACGTATTCAACAAGGAAAAAATGTTCAAGTACCTGCCTTCTGACGTATATGCCAAGATGGTGGATGTAATGGATAAGGGCGCCGTGATGGACAGGGCCCTGGCCGACAAGGTTGCAGAAGGAATGAAAAAGTGGGCGATGGATATGGGCGCAACCCATTATACCCACTGGTTCCATCCCCTGACAGATACGACGGCGGAAAAACACGATGCTTTCATAGAACATAACGGAAAAGGAGGAGTAATCGAGGAATTCCAGGGTAAACTGCTTGCCCAGCAGGAACCTGATGCCAGCTCATTCCCGAGCGGCGGCATCCGCGCAACCTTCGAAGCCAGAGGCTATTCGGCCTGGGATCCGACCTCTCCCGCCTTCGTGATGGATGACACTTTGTGTATCCCTACCATCTTTATTTCTTACACAGGGGAGGCTTTGGATTACAAGGCTCCTTTGCTGAAGGCACTCCACGCTGTCGACAAGGCGGCGGTCGATGTCTGCCGCTATTTCGACCCAGATGTGAAGAAAGTATTCTCATATCTCGGCTGGGAGCAGGAATATTTTCTGGTAGATGACAGCCTGTATGCGGCCCGTCCCGATTTGCTGATGAGCGGCCGCACCCTGATGGGCCACAACTCAGCCAAAAACCAGCAGCTCGACGACCATTATTTCGGCGCGATACCTGAGAGGGTGCAGGCCTTTATGAAGGAGCTGGAAATTGAAGCAATGAAGCTTGGCATTCCTACGAAGACACGCCATAACGAAGTGGCTCCCAACCAGTTCGAGCTAGCTCCCATATTTGAGGAGACAAACCTGTCCTGCGACCACAATATGCTGGTGATGACACTGATGCGCAAGATTGCCAAGAAACACGGTTTCCAGTGCCTGCTTCACGAGAAACCCTTCGACGGAGTCAACGGTTCGGGAAAGCACAACAACTGGTCGCTCGGCACCGACAACGGACATCGTCTGATGTCGCCCGGCAAGACACAGACTGACAACCTGATGTTCGTAACTTTCGTCGTGAACACCCTCACGGCCGTATATCGCCACAACGCCTTGCTCAAGGCCTCCATAATGAGCGCGACTAACGCACACAGGCTCGGTGCCAATGAGGCTCCGCCCGCAATAATATCAAGTTTCCTCGGCAGACAGCTGACTGATCTGCTGGATTCACTCGAGAAATCTTCCGGCGACGAACTGTTCAAGATCGCGGGCAAGACCGGCAAGAAGATGCTCGATATGCCTCAGATTCCCGAGTTGCTGATAGACAATACCGACCGCAACCGTACCTCGCCGTTCGCTTTCACCGGCAACCGCTTCGAGTTCCGCGCCGTCGGTTCGGAAGCCAACTGTGCAAGCGCAATGATCGCCCTCAACACGGCGGTCGCAGAGCAGCTTATGGATTTCAAGAAGGCGGTCGACAAGCTGATTGCTTCAGGAATGGACAAGAAAGAAGCGATAATCAAAGAGCTTCAGAAGCTGATAACCTACAGCAAGCCTGTCCGCTTCGACGGAAACGGCTATTCAGATGAGTGGAAGGCCGAAGCCGCCCGCCGCGGGCTTGACTGCGAAACTTGTCCTCCGGAGATATTCAAGCATTACACCTGCCACGACAGCGTGCAGATGTTTGAGTCTACCGGCGTGATGAACCTTGCCGAGCTGGCGGCGCGCAATGAAATCAAGTGGGAAATCTACACCAAGAAGATCCAGATCGAAGCCAGGATTTTCGGCGATATGGCCATCAACCACATCATTCCGGTTGCCACTTCCTACCAGAGCAATCTGATTGACAACGTATACAAGATGAAGGGAATCCTCGGTTCGGAAGCCGACGAACTGGCAGCCACCAACATCGACCTCATCAAAAAGATTGCAAGACACGTCAAGGCAATAGAAGTCGGTGTCAACCAGCTTGTGGAAGCCAGGAAAGTGGCCAATGTCATAGAAAACGAATACGAGAAGGCAATGGCTTATTACAAAACGGTAGTTCCGAAGATGGAAGAAATCCGCCACGACATCGACAAACTCGAGGAGATAGTCGATGACAGGCTCTGGCCTCTTCCCAAATATCGCGAATTGTTGTTTATATGCTAATCAGGATTATTAAATGAAGGAATATTATCAGCAGGAGGGACTGTATGACAGCGCGTACGAGCACGATGCCTGTGGAATTGGTATGGTCGCCAACATTCACGGCAACAAATCTCACGCGCTGGTGGAATCTGCCCTTAAAGTCCTGGAGAATATGCGGCACCGCGGAGCAGAAGGTGCAGACGGAAAGACGGGTGACGGTGCCGGCATAATGGTCCAGATTCCTCACGAATTCATATTGCTTAACGGCATCCCGGTCCCTGAAAAGGGCCATTACGGCACGGGCCTGGTCTTTATGCCCAAGGACGAGAAGGCTCAGAATGCAATACTTGCCACGATGATTGAAGCAGTCGAGGCGGAAGGGTTGTCACTGATGCGTGTCAGGGACGTCCCGGTCAATTCTGATTGCCTCGGCGAGACCGCACGTGAGACGGAACCTGCCGTAAAGCAGATATTTATCACAGGGGTGAGCGGAGATGAACTGGAGGGCTTTGAGCGCAAGTTGTATGTCATACGCAAGAAGATAGAAAACAAGGTCGCAGGAAAAGACTGCTACATTGTTTCGCTGTCAAGCCGCAGCATAGTCTACAAAGGAATGCTGACAAGTATGCAGCTGCGCGAATATTACCCGGACCTGACAGACGCTTATTTCACTTCAAGCCTGGCGCTGGTGCATTCCAGGTTTTCGACCAATACTTTTCCGGCCTGGCCTCTGGCCCAGCCGTTCCGTTTCCTGTGCCACAATGGAGAGATAAACACCATACGCGGCAACCGCAACTGGATGAAGGCACGCGAAAGCGTCTTAAATACCGGACTTCTGGGCGATATCAGCGGGTTGCGACCCATAATACAGCCCGATATGAGCGACTCGGCGTCGCTCGATAACGCCCTGGAGTTCTTCGTGATGTCCGGACTTTCGCTTCCCCACGCAATGGCTCTGCTTGTGCCCGAGTCATTCAACGACAAGAATCCCATCAGTGACGAACTGAAGGCATTTTATGAATATCACTCAATCCTGATGGAACCTTGGGACGGTCCTGCCGCACTTCTGTTCTCTGACGGACGATATGCGGGAGGTATGCTCGACCGTAACGGTCTTCGTCCCGCCCGCTACCTGATAACATCGGGCGGTGATATGGTGGTTGCCTCAGAAGTAGGAGTGCTGGATCTCGATCCTGCCGAGATAACGCAGAAAGGCCGTCTCGAACCCGGAAAGATATTGCTTGTCGATACGCAGGAAGGCAAGGTCTATTATGACGGAGAACTCAAGGCCCAGCTCGCTGCCGAGCATCCATACAAGGCCTGGCTGGCCGACAACCGAATCCAGCTCGAGAACCTCAAGAGCGGCCGTAAGGTGGAAAACTCGGTGGAAGGCTACGCCGGCAAGCTGATATCCTTCGGCTTTGCACAGGAAGATATCGACAAGACCCTGATCCCTATGGCAGTGAATGGTTCGGAGCCTGTGGCTTCGATGGGCAACGACACCCCGCTGGCAGTAATATCGGATCGTCCGCAGATATTCTTCAACTATTTCCGCCAGCAGTTCGCACAGGTCACAAACCCTGCAATCGACCCCATCCGCGAGGAACTGGTGATGTCCCTTACCGAATACATAGGCTGCGTGGGCAACGGCATCCTGACTCCTGACGAAAGCAACTGCAAGATGGTGCGGCTTCCGCATCCCATCCTGAACAACACCCAGCTCGATATACTCTGCAATATCCGCTACAAAGGCTTCTATACTGTCAAACTGAACATTTCCTTCGAAGCCGCAAGAGGTGCAGAGGGACTTCGTGACGCATTGGACGATCTCTGCCGCAGGGCGGAAAAGAGCGTGGACGAGGGCATCAACTACATCATTCTGTCAGACCGTGACATAGAACCCGGCCGCGCCGCCATTCCCAGCCTGCTGGCAGTCTCGGCAGTACACCATTTTCTGATTTCTGTCGGAAAAAGGGTGCAGACGGCACTGATTGTGGAGAGCGGCGAAATCCGCGAGGTGATGCACGCCGCGCTGCTGCTAGGCTACGGTGCATCAGCCATCAACCCTTATATGACTTTCGCAGTGCTGGACGACCTGGTGAAGAACCACATCATCCAGGAAGACTACAAGACAGCCGAGCACAACTACATAAAGGCGGTCTGCAAGGGTCTCTACAAGATAATGTCCAAGATGGGCATATCCACCATCCGTTCTTATCGCGGTGCAATGATCTTTGAAAGCATCGGTCTGGGAGAGTCCCTGCTGCATAGCTATTTCGGCACCGACGTGTCGACGGTGGGAGGCATCGGCCTCAAGGAGGTCGCTGCAGATGCAGTGCGCCTGATGGAAGCCGGCCAGAAGGCCGGAGCGGATTCTCTGCTGCCCAACACCGGCCTGTTCGCTTACCGCAAGGACGGCATCCAGCACGCCTGGAATCCTGAGACTATTGCTACCCTGCAGATAGCGACCCGCACAGGCGACTACAAGAAATATAAAGAGTTCGTCAACTATGTCGACAACAAGCCGCAACCCGCGTTCCTGCGCGACTTTATGGATTTCAGGAAGGCTGCGAAACCTCTGCCGATAGAGGTGGTCGAACCCGAGGAAAGCATAGTGAAGCACTTCGTGACGGCAGCTATGTCGTTCGGAGCAATTTCGATTGAAGCTCACGAGGCCATCGCACTGGCAATGAACAAGCTCGGCGCCCGCAGCAACACCGGTGAGGGCGGCGAGGACAACGCCCGCTATCACAGCGAGGTGGACGGAATATCTCTGAGCTCGAAGACCAAGCAGATAGCTTCCGGCCGTTTCGGCGTGACCGCAGAATATCTCGTCAATGCCCAGGAGATTCAGATCAAGGTGGCCCAGGGAGCAAAACCCGGTGAAGGCGGTCAGCTCCCGGGCTTCAAGGTTGACAAGATCATCGCCAAGACCCGCAACTCGATCCCGGGAATCTCGCTGATCTCTCCTCCGCCTCATCACGACATCTATTCTATCGAGGACCTCTCGCAGCTCATCTTTGACCTGAAGAACGTCAATCCGAAGGCCGCGGTCAGCGTGAAGCTGGTGGCTGAGAGCGGAGTGGGTACGGTGGCGGCCGGAGTGGCCAAGGCCAATGCCGACATCATCGTCATATCAGGCGCCGAGGGTGGAACAGGAGCATCTCCGGTATCGTCTATGCGCTTCGCCGGCATCTCTCCCGAAATCGGGCTGGCGGAAGCACAACAGACTCTCGCCCTGAACGGTCTTCGCGGCAAGGTACGCCTTCAGACGGACGGACAGATCAAGGACGGACGGGACGTCATCCTGATGGCCCTGCTGGGAGCCGACGAGTTCGGCTTCGGCACTCTGCCTCTGATTGTGCTTGGCTGCGTGATGATGCGCAAGTGCAATACCAACACCTGCCCGGTCGGAGTGGCCACCCAGGATCCCGAACTGCGCAAGCGATTCCGCGGCCGCTACGAATACATCGTGAACTATTTCACCTTCCTTGCAAGGGAGGTGCGTGAATATCTCGCAGAAATGGGTTTCCGTAAGCTGGACGACATCATCGGGCGCACCGACCTGGTGGAGATGAAGCCTCTGCCGGCTGGCTCAAAGCAGTCTACCCTCGATTTCAGCAGGCTTCTTCACCGTGTAGATAGCCACGACCTGCACTGGGACGGAAGACCTTTCACCGCAGTTGGCAGCGTCAAGGACCGCGAGATAATCGCAGCTTCACAAGCCGCTCTCGAAAGCGGCAGGGAAGTCAACCTGAATCTCGACATCCACAACACCGACCGCGCCTGCTGCACTATGCTTTCGGGTATGATAGCGGAGAAATACGGCGCCGACGGTCTGCCGGATTCTACGATAAACATCTATTTCAAAGGATCGGCCGGCCAGTCGTTTGGCGCTTTTCTCGCAAAAGGTGTGAACCTTAAGCTTGAAGGCGAGACCAACGACTATTTCGGCAAAGGACTGTCCGGCGGAAGGATAGCGATAATGCCTCCTATGCGCAGTACATATGTAGCCGAGAAGAATATGATCGCTGGCAATACCGGTCTCTATGGAGCCACTGCAGGCGAAATGTATATCAACGGCTGCGTGGGCGAGCGTTTCGCCGTCCGCAACTCGGGCGCCATCGCCGTCGTCGAAGGCGCCGGGGACCACTGCTGCGAGTATATGACCGGCGGAAGGGTGGTAGTGCTTGGCTCGACCGGCCGCAACTTCGCAGCAGGTATGAGCGGCGGTATCGCCTATGTATGGGATCCCGTTCACAAGTTCGACTATTTCTGCAATATGGATATGGTCGAGCTCAGCCTCATCGAAGAGTCCGGCTACCGCAACGAGCTGCACGACCTCATCCGTCGCCACTGGCTCTATTCAGGCTCTAAGCTGGCGCGCACTATGCTCGACGACTGGAATCACTATGCCGGCGAATTCATACAGGTTATCCCTATTGAATACAAGAGGGTTTTGAAGGAAGAACAGTTGCGCAAGTTGCAGGATAAACTTGCCGAAATTAAAGCAGAATGACGTTATGGGAAATCCTAAAGCATTTATGAGTGTGCCTCGCATAGAGGCTGGCTACAGGGCCGTAGAAGACCGCATCCGCGATTATGGAGAGGTTGAGCAGACCCTCAATTCAAGGGACCGTCAGCTGCAGGCATCCCGCTGTATGGACTGCGGAGTGCCGTTCTGCCACTGGGCCTGCCCCCTTGGCAACAAACAGCCTGAATGGCAGGATGCCCTCTACAGAGGCGAATGGGAGAAGGCCTACAAGATACTCTCTCTAACAAACGATTTTCCGGAGTTCACCGGCCGCATCTGTCCCGCACTCTGCGAGAAGAGCTGCGTTTTGAATCTTACCATCTCAGAGCCGGTGACCTGCCGGGAGAACGAATGTGCCATAATCGAAAGGGCGTTCCTCGAAGGATACGTGCCTGTCAACGAGTATGCGCGCAACGGGATGAAGGTGGCAGTCATAGGAGCCGGTCCTTCTGGATTGTCAGTCGCAAGCCAGTTGAACAAGATGGGATATGAGGTGACAGTCTACGACAAGAATGAGGCGGCAGGCGGCTTGCTGCGCTTCGGCATTCCCAACTTCAAACTCAACAAGTCCGTAATAGACAGGCGCATAAAACTGATGGAAGCCGAAGGCATCAAATTCCTCTACGGCCATACCGTTGAAGAAGACAAGCTTCCGGAAGGTTACGACGCATATGCCATCTGCACCGGTACTCCGACTGCCCGCGACCTGAAGATTGAAGGCCGTGAACTGAAGGGCGTCTATTTCGCCCTGGAACTGCTGGGACAGCAGAACCGCGTGCTGGCCGGGCAACAGTTCAGCGACGAAGAACGAGTCAGCGCCAAAGGAAAGAAGGTGCTTGTAATCGGAGGTGGCGACACAGGGTCCGACTGCATAGGCACTGTCATCCGCCAGGGTGCAACTTCCGTCTGCCAGATAGAGATTATGCAGGAGCCTCCCGAGGGCTATAACCCGGCAACGCCGTGGCCGATGTGGCCCAACATCAAAAGGACCAGTTCATCGCACCACGAAGGTTGTACCCGCCGCTGGCTGCTGAATTCCAACAAGTTTATAGGCAAGGACGGCAAGTTGACCGGCGTTGAGGTTGAAGGTGTGATATGGGAGCCGAACCCGGCCGGCGGTCGTCCGTTGATGAAACTCGACGGCAACAAAGAGGTAATAGAATGCGATATGGCCCTGCTGGCGATGGGCTTCCTCAAGCCGGAGCACAAGCCTCTCGCCGATAACGTCTTCCTGGCGGGAGACGCCGCCAGCGGTGCCAGCCTCGTAGTGCGTGCCCTGGCTTCGGGCAGGAAAACAGCATCACAGATTGATACTTACCTTAAGAGCAGGTAGCTATGTGTGGAATTACAGCGATATTCAATGTAAAGGAACAGACTCCGGAACTCAGGGATAAAGCCTTAGAGATGTCCCGCAGGCTTCGCCACAGGGGCCCGGACTGGAGCGGTATTTATTGCGGCGGAAGCTGCATTATGACTCACGAGCGACTCTCCATCGTCGATCCGCAGTCCGGGCGGCAGCCACTGTTTTCCCCGGACCGCAAGCAGGTGCTCGCAGTGAACGGTGAGATATACAACCATCAGGCTATCCGGGAACAACTCAAGGATGAATATGAATTCCAGACCGGCAGTGACTGCGAAGTGATCCTTGCCCTGTACCTCAAGAAAGGCATAGACTTCCTTGAGGACATCAGCGGCATTTTCGCCTTTGCGCTTTATGACGAGACTGACGATTCTTTCCTGATTGCCCGCGACCCCATAGGCGTAGAGTCACTCTACATCGGTTCTGACGCAGCAGGGATGGTCTATGTGGCCAGCGAACTGAAAGCTCTCGAAGGGCAGTGCGACACCTACCGTCCGTTCCCTCCGGGATACTGCTACAGCAGCAAGGAAGGACAGATGAGGCGTTGGTACAAGCGGGATTGGATGGAATACGATGCCGTAAAGGATAATCCTGTAGACATAGATGACCTGAGGGTATCTCTTCTGTCGGCAGTGAAACGCCAGATGATGAGCGACGTGCCTTATGGTGTGCTGCTCTCCGGCGGTCTTGACAGTTCGATAATATCCGCAATCGCAAAGAAATACTCCCGCAAACGTATAGAGACAGACGACGCCCACGATGCGTGGTGGCCCCAACTGCATTCATTCGCCATCGGTCTCAAGGGAGCTCCGGACCTGGAGAGAGCCAGGGAGGTGGCGCAATACATCGGCACTGTCCATCACGAGATAAACTATACCGTGCAGGAAGGTCTCGATGTTCTCAAGGATGTAATCTATCATATTGAGACCTATGATATCACGACAGTACGTGCCAGCACCCCGATGTTCCTGCTGGCTAGGGTGATCAAGAGTATGGGCATCAAGATGGTCCTGAGCGGAGAAGGTGCCGACGAAGTGTTCGGCGGCTATCTGTACTTCCACAAGGCTCCGGATGCCAGGGCGTTTCACGAAGAAACTGTCCGCAAACTGGGGAAACTGCATCTGTATGACTGCCTGAGGGCCAACAAGTCGCTGATGGCCTGGGGAGTCGAGGGCAGGGTGCCTTTCCTTGACAAGGAATTTCTCGACGTGGCGATGAGGCTCGACCCGAAGGCGAAGATGTGCCCTGGAGAAGTCATCGAAAAGCGGATACTCAGGGATGCCTTTGCCGATATGCTGCCGGAAAGCATACTGTGGCGTCAGAAGGAACAGTTCTCAGACGGAGTAGGTTATTCCTGGATTGACAGCCTGAAAGCCCTTGTCGAGACGCAGGTCTCAGACGACCAGATGGCGGCAGCTGCCGAGCGTTTCCCCATAAACCCTCCCAGAAATAAAGAAGAATACTATTATCGGAGTATATTTGCGGCGCATTTCCCGAGTGATTCAGCGGCGAGGTCTGTCCCGAGCGTCCCGAGCGTGGCCTGCTCTACGGCCGAAGCCCTGAAGTGGGATGCAGCATTCGTCGGCAGGAACGACCCCAGCGGACGTGCAGTACAGATGCACAATGCAGCCTATAGACGCTGATGGAAGACATAAGAGACATATCCTTGCGTGAAGAATGTGGAGTATTCGGGATCTTCGGATCTGCGGATGCTGTCGGAATGACCTACTACGGCCTGCATTCTATGCAGCATCGTGGCCAGGAGGGATGCGGAATCGTTACCGCAGATGATTCGGGCAAGCTGTGCTGCATCAAAGGAGAGGGACTTGTCCACGAAGTTTTCGACGAGGCAAGGATATCAAGGCTGAAAGGCAGTATGGCGATAGGCCACGTGAGATATGCTACTACAGGGGCCGGTGTCATCGAGAATGTCCAGCCTTTTATGTTCAGACACGGTACAGGCGATTTTGCGCTGGCTCATAACGGCAACCTTGTGAACTATGCCCAGCTGCGCAGCCGTCTGGAGGACAGCGGAAGTCTTTTCCAGACCTCTTCCGACAGCGAGATACTGGCCCATCTCATCAAGAAAGTTCCTGACCGGAAGAAGCAGCCCAGGATTTATAATCTCATCGAAGCCCTGCAGCAGATTGAGGGAGCATTCGCCTTCCTTGTTATGACCTCGAACAGAATCTACGCTTGCCGCGACAGCAACGGGCTGCGGCCGCTGTCACTGGGTTGTCTGCAGAACGGAGGTTACGTAGTGGCGAGCGAAACCTGCGCATTCGATGTCATCGGAGCCACTTTCCTAAGGGATGTTGAGCCTGGTGAGATAGTTACCATAGACCGCCACGGGCTGCGGAGCAACTTTTTCTGTGATAAGTGCCGCCACGCGATGTGCGCAATGGAATATGTATATTTCTCACGGCCGGACAGCGACATCGAAGGACGCAACGTCCATTCATACCGTAAAGAATCCGGCAAGCTGCTTTTCGAAGAGGCGCCTGCTGATGCCGACATTGTCGTAGGCGTGCCTGACAGCAGTTTGAGCGCAGCAATGGGATATGCCGAGGCAAGCGGACTGCCATATGAGATGGGGCTCATCAAGAGCAAATATGTGGGGCGGACTTTCATCGCTCCGTCACAGGAACTCCGGGACAAGGGCGTAAGGATGAAACTGTCCGCGGTGAAAAGTGTCGTCAAGGATAAAAGAGTGGTCTTGATAGACGATTCCATAGTGAGGGGAACGACTTCAATGCGGATTGTGAGGATGCTGCGGGAGGCCGGGGCTTCGCAAGTCCACGTCCGCATCGCCAGCGCACCGCTCCGTTTCCCGTGTTTCTATGGAGTTGACATAAAGAGCCGGGATGAGCTCATCAGCGCCCACCACCCGGTCGATGAAGTAAGGGCGATGATAGGTGCGGATTCGCTCTGCTTCCTGTCAGAAGATGGAATGAAAGCAGCAGGCCGCCTGAGCGACCTCTGTCTTGCTTGTTTTGATGGTAAATACCCGACAGCCCTTCACGGGGCAAATAACAAGATAATAAAACAAAGCTTATGTGCGGAATTGTAGGATATGTGGGAGGCAGACAGGCCTTCCCGATATTGATCGAAGGATTGGAAAAACTTGAATACAGAGGTTATGACAGTGCCGGAGTGTGTATTCTGAAGCACGAATCGGCCTATGGCCGCACCGGCAATATGGAAATCATAAAGTCGGAGGGCAGGGTGAGCAAACTGAAAGCACTGGCCGCCGGGCAGGACACCAGCGGCAGCTGCGGCATAGCCCACACCCGCTGGGCGACCCACGGCGATCCCTGTACGGCCAACGCCCATCCCCACGTGTCTATGAGCGGCAACCTCGCTATAGTGCACAACGGCATCATAGAGAATTACCAGGTCATCAAGAACCAGCTGCTGGAGCGCGGCTATGTCTTCACGAGCGACACGGACACGGAAGTGCTGGTCCAGCTGGTTGATTACTATTACAAATCCAACGGCCACGTACTGGTTGAAGCCGTCCGCAGTGCGCTGGGACGCTGCTACGGAGCATATGCAATAGCTGTGACCGAACGCGAGGACCCAGACCATATAGTAGCGGCCCGCAAGGCAAGTCCTCTCGCAATAGGCATCGGCAGGGACGAGGAAGAATATTTCATCGCCAGCGACGCAACCCCGATGATAGAATACACCCATAAGGTTGTCTATCTGGATGACGGCCAGATTGCAGATATCCGCCCCGGCCAGGATATAGTCCTTACCGACCTTGGCGGCTCCAAGGCGGATGTCACCGTCCACGAGGTGGATGTAGACATTTCGATGCTCAGCAAAGGCGGTTTCCCGCATTTTATGCTGAAGGAGATTTTTGAGCAGCCTGACTGCCTGCGTGACTGTATGCGGGGACGGGTAATACTCGGAGACAGGGTAGAAGACAACCGAATCGTGCTCTCCTCTTTGAACCAGTGCCACGACAGGCTGGTCAACGCCAAGAACATAATCATTGTCGCTTGTGGCACCAGCTGGCACGCAGGCCTCATAGGAAAACAGCTCATCGAGCAGCTCTGCCGCCGCCGCGTAGAAGTAGAATATGCTTCTGAATTCCGCTACCGCAATCCTGTGATAGAACCTGAGGACGTGGTCATCGCCATCAGCCAGAGCGGCGAGACGGCGGATACCCTTGCAGCTATAGAACTGGCCAAGCAGGCCGGAGCACTGGTGTTCGGCATAGTGAATGTCGTGGGCAGCAGCATCGCCCGTGAATCAGATACCGGAATATATATCCACGTAGGTCCCGAGCTGGGAGTCGCCTCTACCAAGGCCTTCACCGGCCAGGTGGCCGTGCTTGTGATGCTGGCTTTGGCCCTCGGTCTGGAACTCGGCACCCTCGACAAGAAGGAATACTGCAGGACTATCAGCGAGCTGGCGGCTATTCCGGACAAGATGAAAAAGACCCTAGAGGCCAACGAGCGCATCAAGGATCTTTCCAAGATTTATACCTATGCCAGCAATTTCCTCTATCTGGGCCGCGGTTACAATTATCCTGTAGCCCTTGAAGGAGCTTTGAAACTCAAGGAGATAAGCTATATACACGCCGAAGGCTATCCTGCAGCCGAGATGAAGCACGGACCCATAGCCCTTGTGGATGCCGATATGCCGATAGTTTTCCTTGCCACCCATCACCAGCTGTATCAGAAAATCATCAGCAATATGAGGGAAGTGCAGGCGCGCAACGGGCGTATCCTGGCCATAGTGACCGAAGGTGACGAGGAGGTCAGGACCATAGCCCGCGACACCGTCGAAGTGCCGCCCACCCTGGCGCTGCTGGCCCCTCTGCTCAGCGTGCTGCCGTTGCAGATGCTGGCCTACCACATAGCTGTGCTGAAAGGCCTGGATGTAGATATGCCCCGCAATCTGGCAAAAAGTGTGACTGTTGAATAGACCCCAGAGATGAGATACTCGGAATTCAAGACTTGCAGGCTGGAATTGGAAAACGGAATGGTGTTTCCCAGTTACGCTTTCGGAGCTATGGCGTCCGCACGGGGAGAGACAGTCTTCTCAACGGCTATGGTGGGCTATCCGGAGACGCTGACAGACCCGTCTTTCGAAGGCCAGATGCTGTGCGTGACATATCCCCTTATAGGTAATTACGGAGTCCCTGCCGTTCATCCCGATGCTGACGGACTTCAGTCGTCTTTCGAATCCGAAAGGATACACGTCCGCGCCCTTATCGTATCCGACCTTTCTTTCGACTACAGCCACTGGAGTGCTGCTCTCAGTCTTGACCAATGGCTCTGGGACCAGGGCATACCTGGAATCTGGGGTGTCGACACGCGTCGCCTGACACAGGTTCTGCGCGAGAACGGGTCGATGCTTGGCCGTCTGGTGCCGGAAAATGAAGCGGCGCCGGATTTCGAAGATCCGAACGCCACAAACCTCGTTGCTGCGGCATCGTGCAGCCACGTCATCCGTTATCGCGAAGGTGCGGGCAAAAAGGTGGTTCTGGTAGATTGCGGAGTAAAGCACAACATAATCCGCTGCCTTCTGAAAACCGGCGTTGAGGTAGTCAGAGTGCCGTGGGATTATGATTTCAATGCGGACAGGACTATGAACGGCTATGACGGACTGTTCATTTCGAACGGGCCCGGCAATCCCGACCTTTGCGGCATCACAGTGGAGCATATCCGTCAGGCGATGGAAAGCGGCAGGCCTGTTTTCGGCATCTGTATGGGAAACCAGTTGCTGGCCAAGGCGGCCGGAGCAAAGACATACAAACTGAGATATGGACATCGCGGGCACAACCAGCCCGTAAGAATGGTCGGCAGTGATCATTGTTTCATCACTTCCCAGAATCACGGTTATGCTGTCGATGAAAAAACGCTTCCTGCTGAATGGGAACCATATTTTATCAACCTGAACGACGCCACCAACGAAGGTATCCGGCACTGCAGCAAGCCCTTCTTTTCCGTCCAGTTCCATCCGGAGGCCTCCAGCGGCCCTCTTGACACAATGTATCTGTTCAACCGTTTTGTGTCGATGCTATGAAAAAGTTCAATAAAGTGCTTTTGCTCGGGTCCGGAGCGCTGAAGATAGGACAGGCAGGGGAATTTGACTACAGCGGCAGCCAGGCTTTGAAGGCCTTGTCGGAGGAAGGCATTGAGACAGTCCTCATCAATCCCAACATAGCGACCGTTCAGACTTCGGAAGGCGTTGCGGACAGCGTCTATCTGCTGCCGGTGACTCCATATTTCGTGGAGAGGGTGATTGAGAAGGAGCGGCCTGATGGCATAATGCTGACCTTCGGCGGCCAGACCGCCCTGAACTGCGGAGTGGAACTCGACCGCAGCGGAGTGCTGCAAAAATACGGCGTGAGCGTACTCGGTACGCCCGTGCAGGCCATAATCGACACAGAAGACAGGGACGCCTTTGCGCATCGTATGGAGGAAATAGGCGTCAGCATTATCCGTTCCCAAGCTGTTGAAAGTATTGAAAGCGCGCGCGAAGCCGCCGCTGAGATTGGTTATCCGGTGATACTGCGCTCGGCCTATGCGCTCGGAGGCCTGGGCAGCGGTTTCTGCAATGACGAGGCTGAACTCGACATTCAGGCAGGGAAAGCCTTTGCATACTCTCCCCAGGTGTTGGTGGAGAAATCACTCAAGGGCTGGAAGGAGGTGGAATACGAAGTGGTGCGGGACTGCCACGACAACTGCATCACTGTCTGCAATATGGAAAATTTCGACCCTCTGGGCATACACACGGGGGAAAGCATAGTCGTGGCTCCTTGCCAGACGCTCAACAACCACGACATCAACCTGCTGAGGGACACTGCAATCAAGATAGTGAGGCATCTCGGCATAGTAGGTGAATGCAACGTGCAGTACGGCTATGACCCGGACAGCGATGACTACAGGGTTATCGAAGTGAACGCCCGTTTGAGCCGGTCTTCGGCCCTCGCCTCAAAAGCGTCGGGTTATCCGCTGGCTTTCATTGCAGCCAAACTGGGTCTCGGCTATGGCTTGTACGAGCTTGACAATGCGGTAACTAAGTGCACTCCTGCCTTCTTTGAGCCGGCTTTGGACTATATAGTCTGCAAGATTCCGCGCTGGGACCTGCGCAAGTTCCAAGGTGTGAGCCGCAAGATAGGCTCCAGTATGAAAAGTGTGGGAGAGGTGATGGCCATAGGCCGCAACTTCGAGGAAGCTCTGCAAAAAGGACTGAGGATGATCGGACAGGGAGCTCACGGCTTCGTGATGAACAAGGCTGCTGCTGCCGACGATCTGGATGCGGCACTGAAAGAACCTGACGACACTAGGATATTTGCCATAGCAGATGCGTTTGCCGCAGGATACTCTATCGAAAGGATACACGGACTGACGCGTATCGACTCATGGTTCCTCCATAAGTTGCGCAACATCTTCGACACTGGCGTAGAACTGGAGGCATACGGCGACTGCAGCGAACTGCCTGACTGGCTCCTGCTGCAGGCGAAGCGCCAGGGGTTTTCGGACCATCAGATAGCCCGCGCCCTCTACAAAGGGGACTTCGTCGCCGAGCAGGACCAGGACAAGGTCCGTTTCTGGCGCAAGAGCCGTGGTATCGTTCCCTGCGTGAAGCAGATAGACACTCTGGCTGCAGAGTTCCCTGCCCGCACCAATTATCTTTACCTGACATATAACGGCAGCTACGACGATATCTGCTTTGAAGATGACGGCAAGTCCGTGATCGTACTCGGTTCCGGTGCGTACCGCATCGGCTCTTCAGTGGAGTTCGACTGGTGCTCGGTGACAGCTCTTCAAACTATCCGCAAAGCTGGATGGAGAGGAGTTATGATCAACTATAACCCCGAGACAGTCTCGACGGACTATGACATCTGCGACAGACTCTATTTCGAAGAGCTCACACTGGAAAGAGTTCTGGATATCTGTGAACTTGAGCGGCCGCACGGGACAGTCGTGTCAGTAGGAGGCCAGATTCCCAACAACCTGGCGGTGCGTCTCGATGCGCATAAGGTTCCGATTCTCGGCACCAGTGCGGGCGATATCGACAGGGCGGAGGACCGGCACAAGTTCTCCTCAATCGTGGATGCACTGGGCATCGACCAGCCGCAGTGGATGGAACTGACCAGCCGGCAGGAACTTGACGGCTTCATCGAAAGGGTAGGCTATCCGGTGCTTATAAGGCCTTCATATGTACTCAGCGGCGCTGCTATGCACGTCTGCTACGATGCTTCTGAACTCGACAACTTCCTCTCTATGGCGGTTGAGGTCTCACAGCAGCACCCGGTAGTGGTGAGCGAGTTTATGCAGCGCTGCAAGGAGATAGAGTTCGATGCCGTTGCCGACTCGGGCCGCATCCTGGCCTACGCCATATCCGAGCACGTGGAGTTCGCCGGCGTACATTCCGGTGACGCGACGATAGTCTTTCCCGCACAGAAGATCTATCTGGCCACGATGAAGCGGCTCAAGGCCATTGCCGGCAAGATTGCCGGTGCCTTGAACATAAGCGGACCTTTCAATATCCAGTTTCTGGCGAAGGATAATTTCGTCAAGGTCATAGAGTGTAACCTCAGGGCCTCGCGCAGTTTCCCCTTCGTGTCGAAGGTTTCGAAAGTGAATATGATAGAGCTGGCAACCCAGGCTATGCTGGGAGAGCACCCGAAACCAGTCCACAAGGATGATTTCGACTTCGATTATGTCGGTGTCAAGGCTTCGCAGTTCTCATTTGCGCGCCTTCTGAGGGCAGATCCGGTGCTGGGTGTGGATATGGCTTCTACCGGTGAGGCCGGCTGTATGGGTGACGACCTGAATGACGCCCTGCTCAAGGCTGTCGAGTCAGTGGGATATACTGTGCCTGACGGTCCGGTGCTGATTTCTTCGGGTGACGCTCTTCAGAAAGCGGATCTGCTGGAAGCCTGCAGGCTGCTGGCCGCCAAGGGCTATACCATATATGCGACCAAGGGCACGCAGCGGCATCTGGAGGACAACAGTGTTGAGGCTCTCAGGGCCCTCTGGCCCGACGAGGAGAGCGAAAGCCTCGATTTTGAATATGAATCTGCGCTGGAGCTGATCCGCAGCCGCAAGGTGAAGATGGTTATCAATATTCCTAAGAACTATACTGCCACGGAGCTGGAGAACGGCTACAAGATAAGACGTGCGGCTGTGGATTTCAACGTTCCGCTGTTTACCAACGCACGGCTCGCTACGGCCTTCGTCAAAGCGTTCTGCACAATGACCACGGAAGATATCAGTATAAAAGCATCGTCTGAATTTAAACTGAACAGCTATGAGGACTAAATATATTTTCGTAACGGGCGGAGTGACTTCATCTCTCGGGAAGGGCATACTTGCAGCATCGATCGCAAAACTGCTCCAGACACGGGGCCTGAGGGTAACCATCCAGAAGTTCGACCCGTACATCAACGTCGACCCCGGGACCCTGAATCCTTATGAACACGGCGAATGCTATGTGACTGACGACGGGGCGGAGACCGACCTCGACCTCGGCCACTACGAGCGTTTTCTGAACGTGAGTATGTCCCAGGCCAACAACGTGACTACAGGTCGCATTTACAAGACTGTCATAGAGAAGGAGAGGGAAGGGGCATATCTGGGCAAGACTGTGCAGATCATACCGCACATCACCGACGAGATAAAACGCCGGATGCTGCTGCTCGGCAAGACCGGGGAGTATGACGTGGTCATAACGGAGATAGGCGGTGTCGTGGGAGACATAGAGTCTCTTCCGTATATCGAAGCCGTACGCCAGCTGCAGTGGGAGCTGCCGCGGGAAGACTGTATGTCGGTGCACCTTACGCTGATTCCTTATCTGAAGGCTGCCAAGGAACTGAAGACGAAACCGACACAGCACTCGGTCCGCCAGCTTCAGCAGAACGGCGTCCGTCCTGACGTGATTGTGTGCCGGAGTGAACGTGCAGTTCCGGCCGATATGCGTCGCAAGATTGCTATGTTCTGCAACATATCTTCTGAGCACGTGATAGTTTCAGTCGATGCGAAGAGCATATATCAGGTTCCGGTATATATGCACAGGCAAGGTCTCGATGACATAATAGTGAGACACTTCGGTCTTGACCTGCCGGCTGCCGACCTTTCTTCCTGGAACAATTATCTGCATCGTATGTTCCATCATTCCCACGATGTAGACATCGCCCTCGTGGGCAAATACGTAGAGCTGCAGGATGCCTACAAGTCGATTCTGGAATCGTTCATCCACGCGGGTGCGGCCAACGACTGCAAGGTTCACGTGCATACAGTGCACAGCGAGCACATCAACGCCGACAATGTGGAAGAGCAGCTAGGAGGTTTCGACGGAATACTTGTCGCACCAGGCTTCGGCAGCAGGGGGCTGGAGGGGAAGATAGCCGCGGTACGTTATGCCCGCGAGAACGGCGTCCCGTTCTTCGGCATCTGTCTCGGAATGCAGATGGCAGTCATAGAATTCGCCCGCAACGTGCTTGGCCTGCAGGATGCCGACAGTACCGAGGCAGACCCCGGCACGGCACATCCTGTCATCGATATGATGGAAGACCAGAAAAAAACAGTCATCAAAGGCGGCACGATGCGTCTCGGTGCATATCCCTGCACATTGAAGCCAGGCAGCCTCGCGGCATCAATTTATGGCAAGCCGGAGATTTCAGAAAGGCACCGTCACCGCTATGAGCTCAATGCGGCTTACGAGCCTGAGCTGGAGAAGGCCGGTATGCTTGTCAGCGGAGTGAACCCTGCCAGCGGCCTTGCGGAAATAGTCGAGATTCCAGGCCATCCATTCTTCATCGGCGTGCAGTTCCATCCCGAACTCAAGAGCACCCCGGAAAAACCCCATCCCATCTTCGTGCGCTTCGTTGCCGCCGCCCTTGCCTTTGCTTCCTCAAAATGAGAACAGAGGCCTGGAGTCGCACACCGCGGCTACATATAGAAAGGAACCATAAGGTGGTCATAGGGAGTTTCCTTGGCTATGCGGCCGCCGTGGACGGCTATGCATTCCACCACGGCATTTACTGCAACCTTGCCGTCCGACCCCCTTATTATATCCTCGAAGACAATATAGCGAACCCCTTCGCGCTTGAGATTCACGCACACGTCGAACTCTTCGCCTCCCCTGAGCGGGGTCTTGAAACGCATCTCTATGCGCGATACCATAAACAGCCAGTCGTTGGCCGTGCATTCCCGGTACTCGATGCCTATCGATCTCAGGAATTCATTACGGCCGCATTCGAGATAATGCTGGTAATTGGCATTGTTCACGACACCTTCAATGTCGCATTCATAGTCGCGGACCTTGAGCCGGAGCTTGTAGACGTACTCTCGTGTATTCTCATTCATAGGGGCGAATTTACATAGTTTTTCCAACAGATTCTTATCTTTGCGGCTGAAACTAAACCATACCGGAATACTATTATGAAACGCTTTTTCTCTCTCATCGCCACTCTGACAGTCGTTGTATTTCTGTCTTCAGCGGCTTCAGATCCCTATAGCAACGCGCTCAAGGCTGACCCCTACAATGCAGCCGGCAACTATCATCCCTATCCTGTGCCCAAATATTCCGACACAAAGGCTCCCAAAGGCTATACTCCGTTCTATGTAAGCCACTATGGACGCCACGGAAGCCGTTATCTCATCGGTGCCACCCGCTATACCCACTCCACCGAGATGATGGACAAGCTGCACGAAGAAGGCCTGCTGACCGCCGAGGGAGAAGCACTGCGCAGAGACCTTATGGCAATGAAGGAAGCTCACGCCGGGCAGGACGGTATCCTCACACAGGTGGGAAGCCGGGAACACCAGGGTATCAGCAGCCGTCTTTACAAAAGAGCGAAGAAAGTGTTCCAGCAGAAGAAGCGCAGGGACGTGCTTGTGGTTTCCACTCCGGTGCACCGCGTGCTTCAGAGCGCCTTCAACTTCACCGGCACGCTGAAAGGCCTTGAGCCGGACCTCAGGTTCCAGCTTTACAGCGGTGACAAATACAAAGACTATCTGGCCCGCTCGGTGCCCGACTCTGTCAAGAACCCGCTTGAGGAGAAAAGCAACGCCGTTCTGGAGCAGATGCGTGACGAGTTGCTCTCCGGTTCCAAAGTCGGCAACAAGATATTCAAGAACACCCGCAGAGTCCAGCAGGTGCTGGGAGAAGAGCCTCTGGCCAAGTTTATGTACACACTGCTTGAAGAAAGCTCAATCGCCAAATGCCTCGACATCGATGTCGACCCGTTCTCTCATTTCACTGACGAAGAGATAATGGCTTTCGGCAAGATCTACAACGCACGCACTATGTATGCCTTCCACAGAAGCAAGGAGTGCGGCAACCCCAACAACACCATCACCGGCGTTCCGCTGCTTCTCGATTTCATCAAGAAGGCCGACGAGGCCCTGCAGCCGAACAGCACCAAATGTGCGGACCTGCGCTTCGGGCACGACTCCGGCATCGGCCCGCTGCTCGGAACCATCGGTGTCGAAGGATATGACACCACTCCCTCCCTCAGGGATGCCTATGCAGAATGGCCTGCATACGAATACATCCCGATGGGCAGCAACCTCCAGATGATATTTTACAAGAACCGTCAGGGTGACGTCATCGTCAAGATGCTCCGCAACGAGAAGGAGACCGTAATCCCCGGCCTCCCCACTTTTGACGGACCTTATTATAAATGGAAAGACCTCAGGGAATATCTCGCTGACCGCTGTGGTCTCGATTAAACAAAAAAGAAAACAGATGATTAAAACTATAGGATTTGTAGCCCACGACTCCCGCAAGGAGGAGTTGATTGACTGGGTCAAGTATAACGCTGAAACCATCAAGCACTGCACTCTGTACTGCACAGGCACTACAGGAAGGCTGATAAAGGAGGCCCTGGCCGCCAAACTTGGCGACGAGTGCCCGCAAGTGAACGCCCTGCTCAGCGGCCCGTTGGGCGGCGATGCGGAGGTCGGTGCAATGATCGCCGAAGGCAAGCTGGATATGCTGGTTTTCTTCTGCGACAACCTCATCGTACAGGGACACCAGAACGACGTGCTCGGCCTGAGCAGGCTGGCCTCTCTCTATAACATCCCTTACGCCACGAACCGCACCTCGGCGGACTTCATCATCTCGTCTCCGCTCTTCACCGATGAAGAATATTCGAGGATGATTCCGAGCTGCATCGAGACATACAAGAACCGCAAACTCAAATAAACCGCACAATTTTCCCAATGGACACAATCATCATCCTTGACTTCGGTTCCCAATACACTCAGTTGATCGCACGCAAAGTCAGGGAACTGGACACCTATTGTGAAATCCATCCCTACAACAAGCTTCCCGAACTCACACCGGACGTCAAGGGTGTGATTTTCTCAGGCAGTCCCTACTCCTGCAATGCGGCCGACGCTCCCGTGCCGGACCTCTCCGCAGTGAAAGGCAGGCTTCCGCTGCTTGCCATCTGCTACGGAGCCCAGTATCTTGCGAAGTGGGGCGGCGGAAAAGTCCAGCAGTCGAAAATCCGGGAATACGGTCGTGCCAACCTTCAGTTCATAGACCGCGACTGCCCGCTGATGCGCGGAGTGAGCGACCGCTCCCAGGTCTGGATGAGCCACGGAGATACCATCGAGTCGATTCCTGACAACTATCGCTGCATCTGTTCGACCGACAATGTGAGGTATGCCGGCTTCAAGATTGACGGCGAAGACACATACGCCATCCGGTTCCATCCCGAAGTCCACCATTCGGTGGACGGCCTTGCCATCCTGCGCAATTTCGTGGTAGACATCTGCGGCTGCGACCAGGGCTGGACGGCGGCCTCGTTCGTTGACACCACCGTCAGGGAACTGAGAGAGAAGCTTGGCGACGACAAGGTCATACTCGGCCTGTCCGGCGGCGTGGATTCGTCTGTTGCCGCAATGCTGCTCCACAGGGCCATCGGCAGCAACCTGCACTGCATCTTCGTGGACAATGGCCTGCTGCGTAAGAACGAGTTCGCTTCCGTGCTGGAGTCGTATCACGATATGGGGTTGAATGTGAAGGGGGTGGACGCCAAGGAACGCTTCTACAAGGTGCTGGCGGGCATCAGCGACCCGGAAGCCAAGCGCAAGGCCATCGGCAAGACATTCATAGAGGTCTTCGACGCCGAAGCGGCGCTTGTCAAGGACGCCAAATGGCTCGCCCAGGGCACAATCTATCCCGACGTTATAGAATCTTCTTCGGTCAAGGGTCCGAGCGTCACCATAAAGTCGCACCACAATGTCGGTGGACTGCCGGCATATATGCAGCTGAAGCTAGTCGAGCCGCTGCGCCTGCTCTTCAAGGATGAGGTGCGCAAGGTGGGCCGCCAGCTGCAGATGCGGCAGGAGCTGCTGGGAAGGCATCCTTTCCCCGGCCCCGGCCTGGCCATCCGCATCCTGTCGGATGTCACTCCGGATAAAGTCCGCATACTGCAGGAAGTCGACGACATATTCATCCGCGGCCTGCGCGACAACAATCTCTACGACAAGGTATGGCAGGCCGGCGCAATGCTGCTGCCGGTGCGTTCAGTCGGTGTGATGGGTGACGAGAGGACCTATGAGAGTGTAGTGTCGCTGCGCGCAGTGGAGTCGGTGGACGGTATGACGGCCGACTGGGCCCACCTTCCATACGACTTCCTGGCCAAGATTTCCAACGAAATCATCAACCGCGTCAAAGGCGTCAACCGCGTAGTTTACGACATCAGCTCCAAACCCCCGGCTACTATCGAGTGGGAGTAACGGATTCGGGCTAAATGCTCTCAGGACGCTGGCCGGCGATAATCATCTCTGCCAGCGGATCTTCGATATATTTCTGGATGGCGCGTTTCAACGGACGGGCTCCGTACTCGGGATCATAGCCTTGCTCGCACACCAGGCGCTTGGTCTCGGGCTTGATGGTGATGTCGTAGCCGAGGGCCTTCATCCTTCCTAGCAGTTCCTGAAGCTCGATGTCGCAGATCCTCTCGATATCTTCCTCGCTGAGAGAGTTGAAAAGGATGCGGTCGTCGATCCTGTTCAGGAATTCCGGCGTGAACTTCTTGTTCAGGGCCTTCTCGATTATCTCGTTGTTGCGCTGATTGCGGTCGGTGGCGCTGGTCTTGAAACCTATGCCGTTGCCGAAATCTTTCAGCTCGCGGCTTCCGATGTTGGAAGTCATAATGAGGATGGTATTGCGGAAGTCTATATGGCGTCCGGCACTGTCTGTCAGGCGGCCTTCGTCGAGCACCTGCAGCAGGATGTTGAAGATGTCGGGATGGGCCTTCTCAATTTCGTCGAGCAGAACTACCGAATACGGCTTGCGGCGCACTCGCTCGCTGAGCTGGCCGCCCTCGTTGTAGCCGACGTAGCCCGGAGGCGCACCGATGAGGGCGCTGACTGAGAACTTCTCCATATACTCGCTCATATCGATGCGGATGATGTTGTCGGCGCTGTCGAACATATATTCCGCAATCTTCTTGGCCAGCTGGGTCTTGCCGACTCCGGTGGGGCCGAGGAAGATGAAGGTTCCGATGGGCTTGTTGGGGTCGCGCAGGCCGGCGCGGTTGCGCTGGATTGCCCTTACCACCTTGTCTACGGCTTCGTCCTGGCCGATGATCTTCGTCTTCAGGCGCGGGGCCATCTGGATGAGCTTGTCTGTCTCGGCTTCAGAAACCTTGCTGACAGGCACGTTGGACATCATTGAGATGACGCTGGCGATGTCCTGCTCGGTGACGACGGCTTTCTGCTGGCTGTCAGCAGGGGTCGCAAGGGTTTGCTGCTCATTCTCCAGAGCGACTTCTTCCTTGCGCAGTTCTGCTGCCTTTTTGAAATCCTCCTCGTTGGCGGCATCGCGCTTGCGCTGCCTTACCTCTTCCAGCTTGGCGTTCACGCTGTCTATCCTGGCCGATGTCTGGCTGTCCACCGTCCGGATGCTGTAGCGGGCGGCAGCTTCGTCCATCGCATCGATGGCCTTGTCGGGCTGGCTGCGGTCGGTGATGTAGCGGTTCGACAGTACGACGCAGGCATTCAGGGCTTCAGGAGTGTATTCGACATTGTGGAATGCTTCATATTTCGGTTTGAGGGTCTGCAGGATGAGCAGGGTCTGGTCGAAGTCGGTCTGGTCGACGATAACCTTCTGGAAGCGGCGCTCGAGCGCTCCGTCCTTCTCGATGATCTCGCGGTATTCGTCGAGAGTGGTGGCTCCGATGCATTGAATCTCGCCGCGGGCGAGTGCTGGCTTGAGGATATTGGCTGCATCCAATGAACCGGCAGGGCCTCCCGCACCCACGAGCGTATGGACCTCGTCGACGAAAAGAATTATGTCGCCGGCGGCCTTTACTTCGTCAAGGACAGTCTTGAGACGCTCCTCGAACTGGCCGCGGTATTTAGTGCCGGCCACTATGGCGCTCATATCCAGGCTGACGATCCTTTTGTCCTGAAGGGCCAGCGGGGCTTTCTTGTTGGCGATATCCTGGGCAAGACCCTCCACGATGGCTGATTTACCGACTCCGGGGTCTCCGATGAGCACGGGGTTGTTCTTCTTGCGGCGGCACAGGATCTGGAAGATGCGCTCCACTTCCTTTTCACGGCAGACCACAGGGTCAAGCTTGCCGCTGACAGCCTCGGCCGTGAGGTCGATGCCGTATTTGTCGAGGGTGGCCGTGCTTTTCTTCTCGTGTCTGGGGGCTGCGCCCTGCTGTGGCTTGGAGGCAGGGGCGGGCTCTGCCGCATCTTCCTTCATCTGGCTCTTTGCTGAAAGGTTGCCGGCCATCACATAATTCCTGACACTCTCGTGGGTAATGCCGTAGCGGCGCAGCACGGGAGTCACGGTGTTGTACGATTCCTTGATGATGGCGAGCAGCAGATGGGTCATCCTGGGGCTGTCAGCATTGCATTCAATGAGTTCCGTGGAAAGGTTGCGGTATACGTCTTCGATATCTTTCGAGACCTTCACGCTCGATGCCTTGTCGTAGGGAATGTACTGCTGGGTGCCGATTACGCTCTCTATCTCAGCCTTTATATTGTCGGGATTGCCCCCGAAAGTCTTTATGGTGTCTATGGCGTCGTTGTCGCCGTCACGAAGGATGCCGAGGAACAGGTGGTCGGTGGTGACGGTGTTGTTGCCGAGCCTTGCGGCTTCCTCTTTCGCGTATGATAAAATCTTCTGAAGTACCTTGGTAAAATCCATTTTCTTGAAAAACTATCAGGACAAATGTAACAATTTTTAATATTACGGTTGCAACTTCGAAAAAGTTGACTACATTTGCAGTCCCAAACGGGTATGCTTCCTTAGCTCAGTTGGTAGAGCACGACACTCTTAATGTTGGGGTCCAGGGTTCGAGACCCTGAGGGAGCACAAGAAAAACAGAAGCCACCTGGCTTCTGTTGTTTTGTGCTCCCAGGGGAGCCCTGTTTCTACGAGGGCTCTGCCCCCGAACCCCTGCGTCGCGACGCGACGAAAATAAAAGCCAGCCGATCCGGCTGGCTTTTTTCGTACCATAATCAATCAAGCTTAGAGCTCGATGGGTTTGTACTTCGGAACGAGAGATTTCATAATGATCCAGCCGATCAGGTAAGCGACGGCGCAGTAGCAGAAGATTACGAAATATCCTGCGGGCTTGCCTTCGAAACCGAGGAAGGTGAAGGCTGAACCGGCGTTCTCTGCATAGGTGAAGAGGTTACCTGCAACTTTCTGGACGATCATTGAGCCGATACCACCGGCCATTGTGCCGATGCCGGTGATGGATGCGATGGCTCCCTTAGGGAACATATCACCGATGGTAGAGTAAAGGTTGGCTGACCAAGCCTGGTGTCCTGCACCTGCCAGACCGATGAGGATAGCCGGCCACCAGGGGCTGATCTGTCCGAGAGGCTGGGCGAAGAGCGCAGCGATGGGGAAGAAGGCGAATATCAACATAGCGAGCATACGGCCGGGATAAGGGTGCATACCTTTCTTCTCGACGAACAGTTTCGGCAGATATCCTCCGAAGATGGAAACTACAGTCACGATAGCGTAGAGAGTGAAGATGAGCGCCTGGCCCTTAGGGCTTGATGCTTTGATTCCGAACTGGTTGGCGAAGTAAGAAGGAGCCCAGAACAGGAAGAACCACCACACACCGTCAGTAAAGAACTTGCCGGTGATGAAGCTCCAGGTCTGTTTGTATTTGAAGCACTGCAGGAAAGAAATTGATTTCTCTTCCTTCTCGGCAGCCTTGGCGGCTTCGGCTTTTTCTTCAGCGTCGTCCTGGTGGATATATTCGAGTTCAGATGAGTTCACAAATTTGCTTTTCTCGGGTTTGTTGTAGAGCCAGGCCCAGAAGAACATCCATACGAAACCGATGGCACCGATGATGATGAATGCCATTTCCCATCCGAGGTTCTTTGCGAGAGCGGGGATGCAGAGAGGAGCTGCGAGAGCGCCTACAGAAGCACCGGCGTTGAAAATAGAAGTCGCGAAAGCCCTGTCCTTCTTCGGGAAATATTCGGCAGTCGTCTTGATGGCGGCCGGGAAGTTTCCGGACTCACCTAGGGCCAATATGCCTCGACAGAACAGGAACATGTAGACGGATACCGTCGATATGGCAAGTGCGACGTTGCTTCCGGCTTCAACTGCCCTGAGAGCTGCAACGCTGTCGACACCGTCAACGAAAAGGGTGGTGGCCCAACCGCAGGCGGCGTGCAGGACGGCACCGAATGACCATACTCCGATGGCGATCAGGTAGCCCTTCTTCGTTCCCATCCAGTCGATGAACTTGCCGGCGAAGAGGCTGACGAGCGCATAGAAGATAGAGAAGAAGCTGGTGATTGTACCGTAGTTTGCATCAGTCCAGTGGAATTCCGGCTTGATGAATTCATCGTAGGTCAGTGAGAGCACCTGACGGTCCAGATAATTGACCGTTGTCGCCAGGAACAGCATGGAGCATATCACCCACCTGAAATTTGTAGCTTTTGTGTTAGTCATATAGTGAATTTTATAATCAGAAAATTCGCAAATAATCG
>JAFXPV010000072.1 GCA_017527625.1 Bacteroidales bacterium
CGCTCCGTCATTCTCGGATACATCCGCCTCATCCTGGAATACTGCCAGCGCATATATCAGAGGCAGCTCTCTAAGGAGGACAAAACTTCTTCTGACATTCTTAAGCGCTTCCATAACCTGCTGCGGGAATACTACCTGGACGGCAAACAAATGGCACAGGGCGTTCCGTCGGTCAGCTACTGTGCGGAGCATCTGGCCTATTCCGCCCGCTACCTGGGAGACGTGATCCACAAGTCCACCGGGGGCACAGCCATCGGCTATATCCATTCCTTCGTTATCGACCAGGGCAAGAACCTGCTTATGAACGGACACAACGTGAACGAAACAGCCAATCTGCTGGGTTTCGAATTTCCCCACCACTTCACCCGCCTCTTCAAGAAAGTCACCGGCCTCACACCTTCAGAGTTTCTCGGAAAGTGATTCGTACGGAACAACATCTCTGAAAAAGTGTACCTTTGCGCCCCGGAATCGCAGACACTGTGAAAGAAAAGTTACATATCGACAGAAGGCGTCTGGTGGGCTATGTTGCCGGCATCGCTGCAGGCGTTTCCTACGGCACCAACCCGCTTTTCGGCAAGGCACTGATGGAGAGCGGCGTGCCCATAATGGTGATGCTCTTCTTCCGCTATGGCATCGCAGCCATTCTTCTGGCTTTGTGGATGCTTTGCAGGAAAGAAACCTTCCGGGCCAGCCGGCGCGAACTGGGCCTGCTGGTGCTGCTGGGACTCTTCTTCGCAGGAAGCAGCATCACTCTTTTCTGCTCCTACGAGTTCATACCGTCGGGACTGGCCACCACGTTGATCTACCTTTATCCGGTGTTTGTCGCTCTCATAATGGTCTTCCTGCGAATCTATCCCAGCTGGCAGACCTGGCTCTCCATAGCGGCCACCTTCTCAGGCATCCTTCTCCTCTCTGCCCCTTCCGGCAATGTCCAGATCCGCCTTCCGGGCGTCCTGCTGGCCATCGGCTCTGCCCTCTGCTATTCGTTCTACCTGGTCATCGTGAACCGCAGCAAACGCATCCGGAAAGCCTCGGAGCACAAGATAACGCTCTATTCGCTGGTAACCGGAGCCATCCTGTTCGCCATCATCCGCAGCGTCCAGGGCGGAGGAATGCTCGAAGGGATTGACTCCGCATCTGACTGGGCGAACCTCGTCGGCCTGGCTATAGTGCCCACTATGATTTCGATGCTCACCCTGGCTATGTCGTCACGCTACATAGGCCCCACAAAGACTGCAGTCCTCGGCGTCTTCGAACCGCTCACCGCCATCCTCATCGGCACTTTGTTGTTCGGAGAGACTCTCACAGCCAAGATGGCCGTCGGCATCGCCATCTGTGTCGCTGCCGTCATCTTCCTTATCCTGAAACCCGGCAAGGCCGCTCAGTGACGCCAGGCCTATGTCCGAATGGACCGTCCAGCGTCTCGACGAAGCCACCCTGAAACAATTTGCCGCACCTGAACTGCCCGACCGAAATCAGTGAGTCCTTCTGAACTCATCCAGCTGCTTGAAGCAGTGGCGGTCGATGATTTCCTCCAGCTCCCTGTCGGGGTTGTTGAGGAAACGGAGCGTATAGTTCAGCTCCAGCAACTCACCGTTTTCAGCAGTATAGGGCTCCCAACGGCGCGGAAGCGACGGGATGTTCGGGTCGCCGGTCTTGGCGAACTGAGCCCAGATGTCGCTCATCCTGTCGGCCAGTTCCTTGTCAGCCTCGGTAGGCTCCGGAAGGTCTGAGTTGCCGGCACGCAGGTTGTCGAAGCAGAACTTCAGCTCATTGCCGTGGACGCTGCCCTTGCTGACCGGTGAACGCCAGGTGAACATATACATCCAAGTCTTCGCGGCGCGGCTCTCGGCAATCGCATCCGCAGTGATGATGGTCTTCGGGCGGAAGAGCCAGTCGATGCTCAGCAGGTCCTGCGGAGTATAGTCCGGCCAGGCCTTGGCGAATGCCTTGATATAGTCGTCGGCCTCCTGCTCGAAGGTCTGCTTCAGCTCGGCGCGGGCCTCCGCCAGAGTCAGCTCCCTGTTGTAACTCAGGTGTTGCAGCTCGTTGAAGGTGGTGCCGATCATTATCGGAACATCATTGGATATCTCGGCGAAACCGTCCTGGAAAGGCTGTTGGAGAAGCACCTCGCCGTCCGGTGTCGGGCCGAAGCCCCACATCATCGGAGTGCCGGGCCTCCTGACGCCGACACTGGCAGCCATAGCCCTCTGCCCTGCCGCATAAAGCTCTTCATACGGCACATCCTTTATCTTCTCGATATGCCCGGCATCAATGCCAAGTTCCTTCAGCACAGCCAGCCCGAGCTCTTGGCTCATAGCCTTCGTGTTGACGTTCAGGATGGTGCCGCTCATAATTATGGCCTTGTGGAAAAGTCCCTTGGCAGGAGGCATACAGAGCAGCGTGCCGACCTTTCCGCCGCCACCGGACTCACCGAAGATCGTGACGTTGCCGGAGTCGCCGCCGAAGTTGCGGATGTTTTTCTGTACCCACTGAAGGGCCTGCACGACATCCAGCATTCCGACGTTGCCGGAATACTTGTAGTCAGCACTTGCTGCCGACAGGTCGAGGAAGCCGAGGATGTTCAGCCTGTGGTTGACGCTGACCACCACTACGCCCTTCTGGGCCAGGTGCATTCCGGGGTCCCATTCCGAAGTGCCGGAGTCGAAACCGCCGCCGTGCAGCCACACCATCACAGGCATCGAGGCCTTGGTGTCGGTAGTCCAGACGTTCAGCACGCAGGAGTTCTTCTCCGACATCATGTCCTCCGGCATCCTGCGGCCATTCTGCATAGCCTGCGGGCCCCAGTGGTCGCACACGCGCACGGTGTCCCACTTCGGTGCCGGCCTGGGCGGCATAAATCGTTCTACGGTGGCATACGGGATGCCGAGGAAACCGATGGACCCTTCGTGGTCGAAGCCCTTCACAAGTCCGGAATCTGTTTTAACCACCATCGGGTCTGAGTTCCTGACGGTGCAGGCCAGCGGAACCAGAGCCGCCAGCAGGAGAAGCATATAAAGTCTTTTCATAGTCTATTGTTTAATCAGGAGCAGCCATCACCAGAATGGCACACAGCATCAATTTCAAACTATTTCTCATAGCGCGGAAGGGATCTTGTTTTTTGCTTTGTATATCAAAGATAGCGATAATCTGTTTTTTCTTAACTTAGCGCACAGAAATAAGCCTGAAACACGGCAATAATCCAGCTTTCTATGAAAAAAATCCTTCTGTCAGCCGTTTACTTGACCTGGGCCATTATGACCTTCGCAGCAGACATTCCGGTGGGTGAATTCCGCTATGCCGGGCCGTTTCCTGTCAAGACTCCCTTCATTGTGGACAGTGTGAATGTCAATTCCAAAGCATTCGACTTCGCAAGTCTTCTTGACAAGCCCCTGTCTTCAGATATGCTCAAGGCATCCGGATACTACAATTCCGGCAATCTGCCGGTCAGCCCGGATGCAGACGCCATTCATCTTCTGGAATTTGATTTCCAGAACAGCGGCTATACTACCGCCACAATAAAAGTTGAGGGAGTGAAGGCATACAAGATAAGCGTCGACGGTAAGGATGGCGGAGCGAATCTCAAGCTCCAGCCTTTTACCCACAGGGTGCGCATCAGATATTTCACTCCCCGCGGCGAGGCTTCAGCCCCGTCAGTTTCGATAGACACGCCGGATTCCTCAAAAATATCGTTCCGCACAGACGGGAAACATCTGTACAGTATGTCAGATGTGCTTCTGGGCACACGCCTGTCTGGGGTTTCTCTCAGTTCAGACGGCAAATATATGATTGCCGGCTACACTACCACAATGGAGGGCGGAAGGTCCAATTCTGTATCCAGGATGATAGAGACGGCAAGCGGCCGCGTTCTGTTCGAGACTCAGGAAAGGCTCACGTGGATGCCTGTGACTCCAAAATATTACAAGACCAGAAGGGGTGCGAAAACCATACAGCTCATAGCTGTCGATCCATCTACGGGAGAAGAACAAGTACTTGTGGAAGATCTCCCCGAAGGAAGCTTCAGGATGTCTCCGACAGAGGATTTCCTGATCTACAGTTTCTATGAGGAAGGTCCGAAGGAGCGTCCTGAAATCTATCAGATACTCACCCCTGAAGACCGCCAGCCTGGCTGGAGGACTCGCTCATATTCCTCAAAATACGACATTGCAACAGGCGTGATGCAGCGCCTCAGCTACGGATACCACAACTCAAGGGTATCGGATATTTCTCCTGACGGAAAGACTGCCCTGATGATGGTCAGCGAAGACAGGCTGACACAGCGCCCCACATCACTTAGAACGCTGTACTTGCTTGACCTTGAAACGCTGGATGCCAAGGTCCTTGTGGAAAAGGACGGTTTTATGGCCGGCGCCCAGTTCTCCCCTGACGGAAAGAAAGTGCTGCTGTCAGGATCTCCGGAAGCATTCGACGGCATCGGAATGAACGTCAAGGCCGGCCAGACCCCGAGTATGGAAGATATGCAGCTTTACATATTGGACCTGGCTACGGGAAAGATTACACCCCGCACCAAAGACTTCAATCCGAACGTTGCGACAGCACGCTGGAGCAAGGCCGACGGAATGATCTATTTCACAGCGGAGAACAGGGACTACATCGACTTGTATGTGATGAACCCCGGCAACGGCCGCATCAGTATGATTGAAACAAAGGAAGACCTTGTCAACAGTTTTGCGCTGGCAGCGGGTTCTTCCCTGATTGCATATTACGGACAGGGAGCATCCAATTCCGACAGGCTCTATACTTACGACACCAAGTCGAAGAAAACCATCCTCAGAGACGACCTGAGTGCCGTCATCCTGAAGGACGTCGACCTTGGAGAATGCCACGAGTGGAATTTCAAGAATTCAAAAGGCGAGACAGTCTACGGCCGCTTCTACCTTCCGCCCTACTTCGACCCTGCAAAGAAGTATCCTATGATTGTGAATTACTATGGAGGGTGCAGTCCCACCAGCCGGAACTTCGAGAGCAGCTATCCGCATAATGCATACGCTGCACTCGGTTATGTGGTTTATGTGGTTGCCGGTCCCAGCGGCGCCACTGGATTCGGCCAGGAATGGTCCGCAAGGCACGTGAATACCGCAGGAGACGGTCCGGCCCAGGATATCATCGAAGGCACAAAGCAGTTCTGCAAGGAGCATCCGTTTGTGAACGAGCAGAAGATCGGCTGTATCGGAGCATCATACGGCGGATTTATGTCTGAATACCTTCCTACCGTGACCGACATCTTCGCCTGCTCGGTTTCACACGCCGGAATCAGCGGTCACTCAAGCTACTGGGGATTTGGATACTGGGGATATTCTTACAGTGAAGTCTCGATGGCCAACAGTTATCCCTGGTCTGACCGGGAACTATATGTCGACCAGAGTCCTCTGTACCGTGCAGACAAGATCAACACTCCCCTGCTGCTGGTCCACGGCGACGCAGACACGAACGTCCCGTTCAACGAGAGCGTACAACTTTTCACGGCGCTAAAGCTTCTGGGCAAGGAAGTGGCATTCGTGGCCGTAACCGACCAGAACCACCACATCCTTGACTATCAGAAGCGTCTTGAATGGCAGGAGACCATCTGGGCCTGGTTTGCAAAATGGCTTCAGGACGACCCGACCTGGTGGGATGCCGTATACAGTCCCAAGAATCTCTAATATGTCAGTTAAGCAAGATGAAAATCGAAGAAGGATATATGCCCTTTCTGGGGTACAAGACTTACTACAGAATCGTAGGTGATGCGTCGAAAGACAGAAAGCCCTTGCTGCTTCTGCACGGCGGGCCGGGAAGCACGCACAACTATTTTGAGGTGTTGGACCGCGTGGCCTGGGAGACCGGTCGGCAGGTTATATCTTACGACCAGATCGGATGCGGCAACTCATTTCTTGAGGGACACCCGGAGCTATGGACCCTTGAGACTTGGATGGACGAACTCATCGCCCTGCGGGAGTTCCTTCACTTGGACCGGTTCCACATCCTGGGCCAATCCTGGGGCGGAATGCTCATCATTGCATACCTCATCGAGAAGAAGCCGCAAGGCATCTGTTCTGCCATTATCTCCAGCGGACACGCATCTTCCAGCCTCTGGGCCAGCGAGCAGCACAGGATGATCGGTCTGATGTCTGAAGAAGACCAGCAGGCCATCCGGCTGGCCGAACAGACGGGCAATTTTGAGGACCCTGCATACATCCGCGCCAATGACAGGTTTATGACGCTGCACTGCGCCAGCACGGATGAGAACAGTCCTGAGTGCCTGACACGTCCCAAGCGTTCAGGCAAGGAAGCATACCTTTACGGCTGGGGACCGAATGAATATGTGCCCACAGGCAGCCTGGGGAATTTCGAATACATAGACCGGCTGGGGAAAATCGACTGTCCCTGCCTCATTTTCAGCGGATCAGAGGACCTCTGCACCCCTGCCGTAGCCCGTTCGATGTACGAAGGCATACGCGGGAGCCGATGGGAACTGATGGAGGGCGCCCGCCATATGTGCTTTGTAGACCGTCACGAAGATTACTGCCGGATACTGGAGTCCTGGCTGGAGGAACACGACCGATAATAAATAATCAAGACCAGATTATTCTCACAATTTACTATGGCACAAATTACAATCAATATCCGTTACACAAGCGAGGACGGCGGTGCCCGCAAGTACGCCGAAGAGATGCAGCGCAGCGGCATCGCAGACCGTATCAGAGCCGTAGAAGGCTGCATCCGCTACGACTACTTTTATCCTGTAGACGATCCCAACGGACTTGTGCTCATCGACCAGTGGGCCGATGAAGCAGCACTGAACCGCTACCACAGCGCTCCTATGATGAAGGAGGCTGAGGCACTTCGCGAGAAGTACGGTCTCGGCGGAAGGCAGATTTCAAGATTTCCGGGACTGCTTGCCTTCCCGGTAGGCCGTCCGAATGATGCTTATGCGCAATACTTCGTCGGAAACAGCTACCTCTGCCCGCTGCAAGGCGGCTACGACAATGTTACATTTGAACCCGGCTGCCGCAATCACTGGCACATCCATCACGGAGCCGTGCAGGTGCTGATATGCGTATCCGGCCGCGGCTGGTACCAGGAATGGGGAAAAGACGCCGTCGCATTGACCCCCGGCACTGTCATCGAGATACCCGAAGGCGTGAAGCACTGGCACGGTGCAGCCGCTGACAGCTGGATGCAGCATCTTGTCATCCACAAGGACGTTCAGCGTGACGCTTCCAACGAATGGCTCGGACCTGTTTCAGACGAGGAATACAGCAAGGATTAGGGTTTCCCCATCCCCTTACTGGATGCTGACGCCCGCCTGCATCTTCTTTGCCACCATATAAGCAATAGCTCCGATCACTATTGCCTCAGCAGTAATAATCAGCTCCAGGGGAACCATCCCGATGGACTTATTCAGAAGGACTGCCGAGGCGTCGACAAGCGCGTGCAGCAGTATCGCCGCCGGGAACAGCCACAACCACTTGCCGCCTTTACGGACAGCGGCCCACACCAGCACAGAAAGGCTCAACTGGAGGATGAGGGCTGAGGCCCGCTCCCACAAGCCTGTAAGCCAAGTGCCTGCAGTAGATGTCTGAAGCGCATCCAACTGCGCCTGCGCAAGTGCAGCCGCACTTTCAGGGGCCTGAGACATAAGCGCATCAGTCTGTCCCGAATTGATCATCAGCGCCATCACGAAATTTGAAACCATAGCCAGGCCGAAAATGATCAGCATCTCCGCTCCTCCGTGACCTACTCCGTATGCTATGCCGGACACCGGCCCGGCAGGCTCTTTCTTCATAAGGAACTTCATAGCCAGGAAGCGGCCAGTCTCTTCAAAGACTCCGGCAGCCAACCCGCCGTACAGTGCGTACCAAAGCGTATTGCCCATAATAGCCGGACCGAGCGGACCTTTCAGCACAACCTGATGCATAATAGTCTCCAGCACCAGCGCGAAGACGACAAATACTCCGGCACCGATAAGTATGGTTGATAACTTGACTTTATACTTGCGCACCAGATACATAGCCAAGCACACCGGAACAGCTATTCCAGCAAGTGCATTGACCGCAATCATCAAAAGAGAACCGACAGAAACCATAACTACACCTTATCTGTTTCATTAAACTACGATAAAAGTATAGAATTCTTATTAAACAATCAAGCAGCGGCTCAGCGATAGGGAAAAATCGTAAATTCGCACCTGAGAAAACGACATCTGCAAAATGAGAAAAACCATCATTGCCATAATTCTGCTTTCCTGCCTGTTGGGCATTGCCAAGGCGCAGGATACATATTTTACCATCGATGATATGCCCGACCTTGTCAAGTGCCTGCCTGCGCCTCCGGACACCGTCAGCATAGGATTCACATACGATGTAATGCAGTATATGTGGGGAAAGACAGTGCGTGCTGATGCCCGGCGCGCAGCGATTGCCGAGAGAGACGCAATCTGGGATCTCGACACCCTTGCGGCCATCTTCAGCGTGCCTTTCGGCCTGAAGATAGACAAAGAAGACACTCCGGAAATATACAACGCCTTCGTGCGAGGGATAAAGACCATCGAGCTTATCCGCATCCGTCCCAAGGCCCATTTTTTGAGGAAACGTCCTTTCGACCGTTTCCAGGAGCATATGTACACCACCTGGGAAGAAGATGACCTGCGCGGGGAAGGCTCCTACCCTTCCGGACACGCCATCCGTGGCTGGAGTGCAGCGCTGATACTCGCCGAGATAAACCCTGCGGCAGCGGACAGACTGTTCGCTCGCGGATGGGACTATGGAGAAAGCCGCGTAATAGTGGGCGCCCACTGGCAGAGTGACGTGGATGCCAGCCGTCCGGCCGCCAGCATCGGCTATTCATTGCTGCAGACCAGCCCCGAATACAAGGCCCAGATGGACAGGGCCCGCCGTGAATTCGCAATCCGCGAAGCCATCACTGATTATCTTGTACAGGCCATAGGCCCCCAGTATCTCGAAGGCGAGGTCTGCATACCTTCCTATACCCTGGTTTCCGTCGATGACAGAAACGACAAGGACATACAGGCAGCAGGCGATTTCTGGGTATTCAATTACAATGTCGAAGGCGACACCCTGAAGACAGTTTCAGGCGGCAGCCATCCCGGCAAGATGCATCTCAGGAGAGATTCCCGGGGACGTTATGCCGTCACATCTTTTGAGGTAGTTGCCGACGGTCCCAAATATCTCTCCAGCGCAAAGCGCATTTTCGGCAAGGATTACGATGAGTTCCAGGCCGTAAATTCCAATGAAACCTTACGGGAGGAGAGACGGGCAGAAGACATCGGCTTTTATGTATCATCCTGGCTGCTTCCAGTCGTTTACTATCAGGACTATGGCTGGGACTCCATAGCTATTCCGCGATGAATCCCCGCCACACACTGCCACACTGGAGTAAGGAAGCTGATTTTTTACAGTATCCTTTCTTCATCCGCAGGATGAACACTGCAGGGCGCGTCGATGTGCCCGAAATTCCATCAGCGACACTGCCGGTCGTAGGTTTCCTGTTCCTGACCCAGGGCGAAGTGCTCGCCGTAATCGACGGCGTACAATACCTGTGCGAGGCTGGCCATCTGCTGCTGATTCCCGAAAGCAGACCTTTCAGCATCCGCTATTACTCAGATACCGTAGGCTACACAGGAGGCTTCAAACCTGATCTTATCTCACATCCGGAAGTAATCCTGCAGTGGATTGAACCGGTCCACCAGGCATTCTGGTTTGATGAAGCAGCCTTTGTCGGAGAACTGTTCAATATGCTGGCGCTTTCCTTCGAACGAAAAGACTCAGAGTTTATCGCCAAAGGTATGAATCTGCTCATCTCGCGCATCAGGAACCGCACCAAGTCCAATCTGCCCGCACTGGTGTCATCCTTCCTGGAGAGCGTGTTCTCAACTGAACGCCCTCCTCAGGACCTGGACACCTACGCTGCAGAATCTTTCGTCAGCGCAGGTCACCTGAACAGGATGGTGAAGAAACACACCGGGAAAAGCGTCGGCACCTGGATCACCATTTCCAGACTTGGAATGGCCAAGCGCCTGCTTCGCGACACTGAGATGCCGGTAGCCGAGATTGCAACTGCCATAGGAATAGCCGATTCGTCCTATTTTTGCCGCCACTTTAAGAAATACACAGGCATATCACCGCTAGCATTCAGAAAGAAGATGCGCGTCGGATGACCTTGATTTAAACCAGCTTGACAACGTTGATGATGCGTCCGCACTGGACGCCTTCGCGACGGGCTGAGAAGAAGGATTCGTCGGTGTAGGTGTCAATGCCTACGACCTGTATGTTCTCGGCAGGCACTCCGGCATCTTCCAGAAGCCAGCGGTTGGCCTTGAATAGGTCTATGTGATGTCCGCCGGACATCGGAGTGCCGTCCCTCGGCCCCCTGAAAGACCAGATCTGCTCGATGGGGAAATCTGCGGTCTTGAAATGCCGGGCCACCTCCTCTCCCACCTGGAAACTGTCGGGGCCTATGCCGGGACCTATTACGGCCTTCAAATCGGCAGCGCTGCTGCCGAACTGTCTCACCATTACGTTTATGGTCTTCTGGCTGATATGCAGCACCGTCCCTTTCCATCCTGAATGGGCTGCTGCGACGACTCTTTTGACAGGGTCATAGAGCAGCACTGGAACGCAGTCCGCAGTTCTGACACAGATCGCCACGCCGGGCAAGGCCGTCACGAATGCATCAAAGCCGTCAAGGTCTTCACGGGTCATATCCGGCCTGTCGACGACGGCCACCCTGCATCCGTGGACCTGATGGCCCTGGATGACGTGATACGGCAACTCAGCGTCCCTTCTGGTTGAAAACGCTTCCACCCCCGCGCCCATATCATATCTCAGCAGATCCGAATACATAATGTGAATTTAACCTTTTTCGGAGTTTCCGCCAATAGAAAATGAATTCAAACTATATTTGCGCCATAACTTTTTTAATATGCGAGCTGGATTCATTGCCATACTGATTGTCGTCTTACTGACCGTAGCCTATGTCGTGTGGCATCTTTGGCGGATTACACCCGGCGGTTGGGTGCCGAAACTCATCGTCTGCCTTGCTTTCCTTCTCTGGATGGCAGCAGCCTTCGCCACAATGGGACTGCGTAGCCGAGTGTCCGTTTCCGCACTGACCGTCATATACGAGGTCGGACATCCGTGGATGATTGCCTACCTGTACCTGCTGATAGCCTTTATCCTGGCTGACATCGCCGCCTTGGTGAGACTGATCCCCAAGGGATGGCTGTCCTCCAACGGATACGCAATGGCCGGCATCCTGGGCTGCATCGCAGTCGTTATGATTGCAGGCGGCATACATTACAGGCACAAATACCGAGAAGAGCTCACCATCAAGACTGAGAAAGCTCTGGAAAAGCCCCTCACCGTCGTCCTGGCCAGCGACCTCCACCTCGGCTACAGCAACCGCAGGCCGGAACTGGCCCGCTGGATAGACCTCATCAATGCGGAGAACCCCGACCTTGTGCTTTTCGGCGGCGACATAGTCGACATACAGCTGCGGCCCCTCATCGAGGGTAACTTCGCTGAAGAATTCGCGCGCATCCAGGCCCCTGTCTACGCTGTCCTCGGCAACCACGAATACATCAGCAACGACAAGGCTGCAGAGAAGTTCTTGACAGATGCGGGCATCACGCTCCTGAGAGACTCGGTAATCACTTTCGAAGGCATCACAGTCATAGGACGGGATGACAGGAGCAACCGCAGCCGCAAGCCGCTGGCCGACCTTGCCGGCGATGCGCAAGGCTTCACAATCCTTCTGGACCACCAGCCCTACCACCTTGAAGAAGCGGAACTCTGCGGCATAGACTTCCAGTTCAGCGGCCATACCCACAGGGGACAGATATGGCCCATATCGTGGGTGACAGATGGTATGTATGAGAAGTCCTGGGGACATCACAGGCGCTCAGACACACGCTACTATGTCAGCTCCGGACTTGGAATCTGGGGCCCGAAAATCCGCGTCGGTACGCGGTCGGAATACCTTGTGCTGAATATTGAGCGGTAAAACGCCGCCGTTACACCCTTATCTTGGTGAAAGATAGCGTTCGCGGAGAGTCAGGATGTCCTCCTCCGTAAGGCCCATTGGACCTTTCAGATAGGCATCCATAGAACCGTAACGAACATCGATTTCATCCAGTGCCTTTATGAAATTGTCCGTATTGGCCCCGAGGAAAGTCTTTACCACGGCCAACTGCCTGTCCTTGCCGCCCAGCAAGCGGACCCGGCGGCTGTACTTTTGCACATCCTCTTCATAGACGCGGTTGGTGGCATCGAAATCCTCTACTATTGTTTCCCTGTCAGCTCCGAGAGCGGCAAGTATAAGGGCCGAAGCAATGCCGGCACGGTCCTTTCCCTGGGTACAGTGATACAGGACGGCGCCGCTCCCGGTCGAAAGGATCTCGCGGAACATCTGCGCGAACTGCTGCTGGCAGTAGGGATAAAACAGCAGCGTCGTGTACAGATCACGTGCAACCGCCTGAGCCTTTTTGTTGAAGGCCAGCATCACGATGATTTTTTTGACATCGAACTCCTTACCGTTCTGCTTGAATTTTCGCTTCTCCTTTTCACTTGCCTGGGCGGACACGTTGCCGCTGGCATCTATGGGAAGGGACACATATTCGGCTCCCGGCACAGGACGGTCTTCCTTTCCTATCATTTCATTGTCCTTGCGGAGGTCTATGACCTTACGCAGCGGAAGGCTGGAAAGATACTGGATGTCCAAATCGCTGGCATAGGCCAGATGAGCCGACCGCAAAAGGACGCCGCCACGTACGCGGCCGCCGTCGCCTACAGGGTACCCGCCCAGGTCACGGACGTTGACAATTCCCTCCAACGGAAGGAACTGCTGACCATATAGGGCTGAACTCATAATCATTGCCGCAAGCAAGGTGATCAGACGTTTCATTGCCTGTAATATGCCTTGACCATTTTTTTGACGTAAATGCCGAAGAAGATTTTCTCGGCGAAGGTGGGAGCTTCGAAATGGATGCGCACAATCATATCCAGCGCAGCGAACTTGCCCGCCTGCACGTCGAACCCGCTGTGGTCATCCTTTCCCGTATAGGCCTTGGCGAAGGCGTCCCAAAACCGCTGGAACTGGTCGAAGGTCATATGGAAAATATCCTGCACCTGCTTCAGGGAAGCATAGTAATGGCAAAGCAGGAACAAGTGGCCTATGTCGAACATAGGGTCTCCGTGGCCGAAGCGGTCCAGGTCTATCCAGTAATACTTTCCTTGCGAATAAATGAGATTTCCCGTCTGGAAATCCCCGTGCACACAAGTGCCGCTGTCGGGAATGGTATCCACAAAGGCCCTTATGAGCTTCATATCCTTCTTCGACACGAAAGAGGCTTTGTCCAAAGCCCCGAGCAACTGCTCTTTCCTGCTCGGGAACAAGTCCACAGGGCATTGCGTCGCAAAGAGTTTCTTTCCCTCCTCGCACAGCACCCTGGCCATTTCCTCAGTACGGCCGGGCTCGTCGTGGCAGATACGCGAGAGTGATTTCTTGTGGACTATGCGTTCGGAAATGATGCCGTAGCCGTTTCCGACACGGACCATCTCGATCATCCGGGGAGTCGGCAGGCCCAGGTCGCCTACAGCCTTTGACACATCGTATTCGTGACTGATTGTCTCAAGAGTGTTGACCCTCGGTTTGTTGACTTTCAGAATAACCTCCGGCCGCGCGGGATCTTCATAGGTCGAGCCGTTGCCGCCTTCACCGACCTTGACCCAGGAGGCCAGATCAATGCTTTTGAAATCTTCCATCTTCGTTTCATTTAGCACCGTAAATATATGTATTTTCGAACAATTTGTTATTATGATAATAAGCCTTACATTTACGGTTCCGAATAATAACACTTTTAATATCATTATGAACAAACTCCTTTCCGCAGCACTGGCAATCCTTGCCATCGTGACCTCCTGCACCACCGCCCCCCGCGAGAAAAATGAACTCCGCGCCCCGGCCTATCCCCTTGTTTCCATCGACCCCTACACCAGCGCCTGGAGTATGTACGACAAACTGTACGACGGCCCCGTGAAGCACTGGACCGGAGCTGAGTTCCCGCTGATCGGCGCTCTTAAGGTAGACGGTGTCCCATACCGCTTTATGGGTATGGAAGAAGTGGAGCTGGGAGCCCTGGTTCCGCCTGCCACCGAAAAGCCGTGGAAAGGATTCTATACTTACAGCCAGCCTGCCGGCGAGTGGTATGCAGAAAACTACAATCCCAAAGGCTGGAAGGAAGGCACCGCCGGTTTCGGCACTCTTGAAAACCCCACTTCCAGAACTCCCTGGCTCACTGAGAAGATTTGGCTGCGCCGCGAGGTTGAAGTGACCGAGGATCTCGACGGCAAGCACGTATACCTGGCATACAGCAATGATGACGACGCCGTCTTCTATATCAACGGCGTAAAGGTGCTTGACACCGGGCACGAATGCCACACCAATGCTTCCGCCGCCATTGCAGACGGCATCGTCCGCAAAGGCAAGAACGTCCTTGCCGCTTACTGCGTCAACACCGGCGGCCTGGCCTATCTCGATATGGGACTGATGCTCCAGAACGAGCCGCACACCATCCTTGAGAATGCCGCCGAGCAACTTTATGCCGACGTTCAGGCCACCCGCACCTACTACGCCTTCGACTGCGGTCCCGTGGAGCTGGAACTCACATTCACCGCTCCGCTGCTGCTGGACGACCCTGAACTGATATCACGCCCCGTCAACTACATCAGCTATAAGGCGACTGCAAAAGACGGCAAAAAGCACGACCTCGAACTCTACCTCGAGGCCTCACCCCGCTGGGCTGTCGACAATGCATTCCAGTCTTCGCACTCCGAGGCCTTCGAGAAGGACGGCCGCGTCTGGGTGAAGACCGGCAGCACTTCGCAGAACATCCTTGCAAAGAAGGGTGACGACCTGCGCATAGACTGGGGCTGGTTCTATCTCAGCGCCACCGGCGGCAAGGCCGGCATCGGCACCGGCAAGCAGCTGCGCCAGGCTTTCATCGACGGCAGCGGCTTCACCGTCAGCAAAGGTGACGACAACGAGGGTCGGATGGCCATTGTGCAGACCCTGGAGGCCGGAAAGGAAGGCCACGTGCTGATCGGATATGACGACGTATATTCTATCCAGTATTTCGGCGAGAACCTCCGCCCCTACTGGAACCGCAACGGCGACAAGACCATCTTCGATATGTTCGCAGCCGCTGAGCGCGACTACGCCTCCCTTGTCAAACGCTGCGAAGCCTTCGACAGCGGCCTTATGGCCGAAGCCGAAAAGGCCGGCGGTCGGAAATATGCCGAGCTCTGCGCCCTTGCGTACCGTCAGAGCATCCACGCCCACAAGCTCGTCCAGGCCCCGGGAGGATATCTCCTCTGGCTGTCCAAGGAGAACAACTCCAACGGTTCCATCGGCACCGTGGATGTGACCTACCCTTCCATCCCCATTTTCCTTCGCTACAACCCGAAGTTCGTGGAGTACCTGCTGAACCACATCTATTACTATTCAGAAAGCGGCCGCTGGACCAAGCCTTTCCCTGCACACGACGTCGGCACCTACCCTCTTGCCAACGGCCAGACCTACGGCGGAGATATGCCTGTGGAAGAAGCCGGCAATATGATCACCGCTACCGCCGCCATCTGCAAGTACGAAGGCTCTACCGACTATGCCGCACAGCACTGGGAGACCCTCACCATCTGGGCCGACTACCTGAGACAATTCGGCCTCGACCCTGAGAACCAGCTCTGCACCGATGACTTCGCGGGCCACTTTGCGCACAATGCCAACCTTTCAATCAAAGCCATACTCGGCGTCGCATCATACGGCTATATGGCCGGCTTACTGGGCAAGAAGGACGTAGCTGAAGAATACACGGCCGCAGCCCGCCAGATGGCCGCCGAGTGGGTCAAAATCGCCGACGACGGCGACCACTACCGCCTCACTTTCGACGAGGCCGGCACCTGGAGCCAGAAGTACAACCTCGTGTGGGACGAACTCCTCGGTCTGGACATCTTCCCGAAAGACGTTGCAGCCAAGGAAATCGCCTATTACCCCACCCGCTTCAACAAATATGGCCTGCCGCTTGACAACCGCGAGACCTACACCAAGACCGACTGGATAATGTGGACCGCCACGATGGCGGCTGACAAGGCTACCTTCGAGACCTTCATCGACCCCGTATGGGACTTTATGAACGAAACCGTCGACCGCGTGCCTATGTCCGACTGGGTCTACACCGACAAGCCGAACTACCGCGGATTCAAGGCCAGGAGCGTCGTCGGAGGCTATTTCATCAAAATGCTGAAATAGACGGCGTCTGTCCTACCGGGCGATGTGAATATCTTGGGGATATCTAATCGCCTCCGTAACGGCAAAGTAACAACTCATTTTATACCTTTATATCCCGGTTAATTTTAATCGGGATATAATGTTTTATAATCTTGAAGGAGCGGTCCTGCAGCCTGTCGAAATACCCGGCAGCACCAGTCTGTATGAGCTTCACGTTCCCAATCTCAAAAACCGGTACTACATTGTCAGCGGCCCCGGCAGCCGCGAACTGGAAGCCTTTCCGAAAGTAGTGGGCTTCCACTGCTACACCGCACTGCTGGACGAGATGGTCGACTGCCTGAGCTACCTGCGCACCAACGGTCTGAGCGAAAGCATCGACATCTTCACGATACTGCGCGGCGGCCTGAACTACCCTCTGGAGGAGGCTGCGTCACGCTGCGGTATGAGGGTGCGCGAAATCAATTTCGTTTCCTGCGAGCGCGTCATAGAGAACCATATCATCAAAGGTCTTGATATCAAATACGACAAGATCCGTCCCACACGTGGCTGTGTGCTCGGCATCGGCGACATCCTTGCCACAGGCGACACCTTCCGCTACTGTTTCAACCATCTTCTGAAGAAATTCAGCCAGGCGGCAGGCAGCATCCGCCGTGTAGTCTTCTTCACCATCGGCGGCACCCGGGCCTTCCGCCTCATCGAATCTATGTCCGATCAGCTCACGGCCCTCTTCCCCGGCTTCGAAGGCATCGACTGCATCTTCTTCGAAGGCGCTTTCACAGTCTATGAAGACAAGGGCGCCAGCGGCATCAACGTGCCTGACATCGACTTCGGCTGGAACGGCGGCGTCGTCGCCCCGGAATTCCGCCGCTACATCGTCAACCATCCGGACGCCCTGCTGGAAAAATGCATAATCTACGACGGAGGCGCCCGGCGCTACGAAATACCCCTGCACTTCGAGGAAGTGCTGGAATACTGGCAAGGCATCCTGGAACGCGCCGACCGCATAGACGTGCGGGCTCTCCACGAGGAGAAGCTCGGATATGCCGGTCCGGTGGACTTCGACAACTGGCTGGACATCACCCACCTGCGGGGCCTTGACGACCTCGAGCCGCTGTGGGCCGGCGAGCAGGCGCTGCTGCAGCGCGACGTGGACCTTGCAGACCTGGCCCGCCGCCGCATCTCATCGATCAACAAACTGAAAAAAGAATATGAAAAAGATTGACGTTGACTACACCGACCGCGCGGTGGACCGTGCCGGACGGAAATCCGACCTGAGTATGTTTATGGTGATGCTGGGCTTCACCTTTTTCTCAGCCAGTATGTGGGTCGGACAACAACTTGCAGCCGGTCTCGACTGGTGGGGCTTCATCTGGGCCCTTCTCCTCGGCGGTCTCATCCTGGCCGCATACACAGGTTCACTCGGCTTCATCGGAGCAGAGAGCGGACTGTCCCTCGATATGCTTGCCCGCCGCAGCTTCGGCACTTACGGCAGCTACCTGCCCAGCGCGATGATCAGCTTCACGCAGATCGGCTGGTTCGGAGTAGGCCTCGCAATGTTCGCCATCCCTGTCGCCAAGCAGGTATTCGGTCTGCACGTGACTCCCGACATTATGCCCTGGCAGGGCTACCTTCTTGTAGTCATCGCCGGCGTTCTGATGACCGCCAGCGCTTACTTCGGCATCAAGAGCTTGACCATCATCAGCTACATCGCAGTCCCGGCCGTGGCGATCCTCGGCACTGTGGCAATGATTCTCGCCGTCAAGCGCGGAGACCTGGGCCTCGTGGAGCAGTTCTCCCAGGGCACCAAGGATATGGGAGTCATCGCAGGCGCGGGCCTGGTTATCGGCAGTTTCGTGTCCGGAGGCACGGCGACGCCCAACTTCACGCGTTTCGCCAAGAGTGCGAAAGTAGGCCTGTGGACGACAGTCGTAGCCTTCTTCATCGGCAACTCGCTGATGTTCCTCTTCGGCGCCGTATCCAGCATCTATGCCGGCGGAAACGACATCTTCGACGTAATGCTCAACCTCAATCTCTTCTACCTCGCAGTGCTCGTGCTCGGCCTGAACATCTGGACCACCAATGACAACGCCCTGTATACCGGCGGCCTCGGCCTGTCCAACATCTTCGGCCTGTCCAAGAAAACGATGGTGGTGATCTCCGGCATCGTCGGCACAGTGGCTGCCGTATGGCTTTACTGGAACTTCTGCGACTGGCTCAACGTGCTCAACTGCACTCTGCCGCCCGTCGGCATCATCCTCGTGCTTCATTATTTTATGAACCGCAAGGCCTACCTCGAAGGCAGCGTCAAGGAGAAGAAAGTCGACTGGTTCGCCATCGCCGGCGTGGTGCTCGGCGCCGTCGTAGCCAACCTCGTCAAGTGGGGCTTCCCCGCCATCAACGGAATGGCAGTAGCCGCCGTGTGCTTCCTAATCGGCCAGAAGATCCAGAAAAACTAAGCACTACTGCAGATGAAACCGCTCAAGTATTTCGTTTGCCTGTTGTCCACCGTCCTTTCAGTTGCCTGTTCCGACAAAGTCATAGAAGACTTTGAAAACGGGCTGGAACGCTGGACAGCACAGGGAGATGTATTTTCCGGCACCACCGATGACTCAGCCGCAACAGGATTTGTTGGAACGGCCTATCTGAAAAGCATCGACGACGACGGCCTTTCCGGCTCTCTGTCGTCAGCGCCCTTCACTATTTCAAAGCCATATATCAATATGCTCCTTGCAGGCCCGAAAGCCGCCGACTCTGCATCCGCCTCAGTGAAGCTGGTCGTTGACGGGCAGGATGTGCGCTCGGCCGCCTCTGTCAGCGACACGCCCGAAGTGTTCGAGTGGGTGTCGTGGGATGTCAGCGACCTCGCCGGCAAGCAGGCGTCGATAAGGATAGACGTCGCTCCCGCACGCAGCTTCGGCAACCGCCGCATTCCGAGGGGATATATAATGGTCGACCAGATTACGCAGGGAAACAAGAGGCTCAGCAGCTACTGGGATGAATATGCCGTCACTCTCAAGGCAGACAAGAAATACATCCTGATACCCGCTTCCAACTCCGGCGTCAACTCCCGCCTGGCAGTCGAAGTGGACGGACAGAACATACTCGGCAATACTCAGAGCGCCCGCCCGGCCTCAGGCCAGATTGATTACTACATCCCCATAGACGTGGAGAAATACGCCGGCAAGGACGTAACTGTCAAACTGACCGGAATCAAGTCATCCGACGCCGTGTTCGGAGCTGTCCGGACCTCGGACGAAACCGGCAACGACCGCGATGAAACCTACCGCCCGCTGGTGCATTTCTCACCCTCTTTCGGATGGACCAACGACCCGAACGGAATGGTGTATGTCAACGGGGAATGGCATCTTGCCCTGCAGTATAATCCCTACGGCACGACACACGGCAATATGCACTGGGGACTGGCTGTTTCGAAGGACCTCATCCACTGGAGCGACAAGCCTTTCATCATCGCGCCGGACGAGTTGGGTTCCATATTCTCCGGCAGCGCGGTGATAGACCACGACAACACTGCAGGCTTCGGCAAGGATGCAGTGGTGGCCATCTACACCTCGGCCGGCCAGGGACAGCGACAGAGCATCGCCTGGTCGAACGACGGCGGCTACAACTTCACCAAATACCCCGGCAATCCCGTCCTTGCCGATCCCTCACAGCGTGATTTCCGCGACCCCAAGGTCAACCGCATCGGCAACCAGTGGGTTATGGCCCTCGCCTGCGGACAGGTCATCCGGTTCTATGGTTCCAAAGACCTCAAGGAATGGTATTACCTCAGTGATTTCGGCACCGGGCTCGGTTCCCACGACGGAGTCTGGGAATGCCCGGACCTGATGAAGTGCAACTACGGCGGCCAGGAGAAATGGGTGTTGTTCGTCAGCATCAATCCCGGTGGCCCCAACGGCGGCAGCATCACGCAGTACTTCATCGGCCAGTTCGACGGCAAGCGCTTCAGGGCCGACAATCTACCCTATCCGCTCTGGGTTGACGAAGGAGTCGACGATTACGCCGGTGTTACATTCGCCGACGCACCCGACGGCCGCAGGGTCTTTATGGGCTGGATGAGCAACTGGGTTTACACAGGCTCCACTCCGACCAGGACATTCCGCAACGGGATGACTTTGCCCCGCGACCTCTCGCTCAAGAGCAACGGCCGCCATACCATCCTTGCCAGCGTACCTTCTCCGGAGGTCTATGCGGCCCGCAAGTCTTCGAGAGCCGTTGATGGAGTTTCCGCAGCCGCTGCTTATGACATCGCAGAAATCCTCCCCGCCAACAAAGGCGCCTGGGAGATAGACTTCACAGTAGTGCCCGACGCAAGCGGAGCGTTCAGCTTCAGCCTCGCCAACGGCCGTGGAGAGGAAGCAGTATGGAAGTTCGACCTCAAGGGCAACAAGCTCAGCCTTGACCGCAGCAGGAGCGGACTCACTGATTTCCACCAGTCTTTCGCAGCGAAACCGATTGTCGTCAATCTAAACCCGCGCCGCGAATACAAATGCCAGCTGTTCGTCGACAAGCTCTCAACTGAACTTTTCATCAACGACGGTGATATGGTGTTCACGAACTGCGTCTTCCCGACAGAAGTATACAACAAATTCGCAGTCCGCTCGGAAGGCTGCCGGATATCTGTGAAAGACGTGACTGTCTACGAGCTGAATTAGCGCGCGCCGTTCTCCCGCAGTGGCATACTTACACTGACTCTTGCAGCAAGTTTGAAGATAAAGACTTAATTACCGAATTCTGATGCTCTGGTCAGGGCCTCCTTTTGGAGGGCGATGAAATCCTCGTCGGAGGGTGAGTGGCCGGGCATATAGACGAGAGTGGCGCCCTGCCTCAGAAGTTCGTCCTGAAGCTTCGGAACATCGACATCCTGAACTGACGTGCGGCCTTGGATTGCCAGGGCCGCTGCTGTTCCTGCAGCCTGCCCCAGAGCCATCCAGCAAGGCTCCATCCTGAGGGTTGAGAAGCCGATATGCGAGCCGGACACAGGCACGGGAAGCAACAGGTTCGTGACATCCTTCGGAACGATAACACCGTAGGGCACATTATAGACTTCTGTCGGATATGACAGGAATCCGTCCAGATGGGCGCGCCCTTCTTCGCGCTTGTGATGTGCGTGAGAGTCAAGGGCGTAATGGCTGGCGGTTATGCCATCACGATGGATATTTCCACGTTCTCCCGGAAGCTCGGCGTCATTAGCCGTAAAGAAATACATTCCTTCGAAACGGCGGCCTTCGCGGACATATACCTGCCTCGGAAAGTTTTCGTTGTCAGGATACTCGTCAGCAGCATAGCCCCATTTCAGCACTTCCTTGCGGAAACTCTCCGGAACCGCCTCGTCATGGCCAGCGAACCAGAACAGCCCCTCAGTGTATTCCTTGAGTCTCCGGGCAAAACGGTCCCGCCATTCCCAGGATGCCGTAGGCCATTCCTGATTTTCCTCCGGAAGATCGGTGGATATGAAAGCCAGATGCTGGTTGTTGGCGTCATACTTTCCATTGGGAAGCGTCACCATATTCGTCACCCTCCAGATGCCCCAGGGATCATCGGGAATCCGCGTCCTGCCACCAGCGAGGATAGCTTCGCGATTGGCTTCGCGCTGCTTCGCAGTTACCTCCAGAGTCCTCACGCCGGTATGCCAGCCATAGAGTATGTCATCAATCATTGAAACATACTCGTTACGGTCGTAATGCTCAGGCTTGCTGAAAGGGACCATGTTCGAAGGGTTCTGGGTAAGGCACAGGCGGTAGTTGTAAGCCTGGATCGTGCCGTCGCCCTCATAGGTTGTCCCTTCCGCCACGGGGCCTCGCCAGTATTTGTAGACCTTGCCGGCTATCGGCTCGTGGAATTCATCGATACCTTCCCTGCCGATACGGAACGGAACGCCGGCGGCAGCGCCGAGGTCACCTTCGTAGGTGGCATCGACGAAGACCTTTCCCTTGTATGTTTCGGTGCGGCCTGAGTTCCTGTCGGTAACGGCAATTTCTTCGATACGTCCATCCTTCATCTTGAGATTGGCGGCATCGCTGTCGAACTGACGCATAGTCTTGACGGTAATGCCCGGACATTCCGCAATCATCTCATCGAAGACCTTCGATGCCACGCTCGGCTCGAAGTGGTAGCCTGACGAGCAGTCCTTCACCTGCTGCGAGTCAGCCCCGTAGGTCTGGACATAATGGTCATAGACGCGGTCGACGAATTCCAGGAAAAGGCCGGTAGTAGCGCCTCGTGTAGCGATATCCGTCGCACCGAGTCCGTTCGCGGGCAGCCCGCCTATGTATTCCGTCCTTTCCAGCATGAGCACCTTCTGCCCCATCCTCTCAGCCGCAATCGCCGTCATGATGCCGCCGGGAGTACCACCCACTACGATGACATCATACGACCTGCCACAAGATGTGACAAGGATTAGAAGACTCACCAGATACAATAGTTTTCTCATATTCAATTTCTTTTCAATCACCACAGTCATCATCACCTTATCAGTAGCTGAATGCCCGGTAAGAGTGGGGCTTGAGTGTCATCGCAGGGTCTGCAGACTCGCCGGTTTCAAGGTCTGTAAGTTTCAGGGGTCCGGCATTGCCCACAAGACGGACATCCACCGGCTCGTCGTTGAAGTTCTCCACTATAGTGCATGAGCAGACGGCCAGAAGCGCTGCTGCGACGCAGAGAACAGTATTCAGTATTTTCATGTTATGTCAGGTTTCTAATACTAACAAATGTACTTAATAATCTTGGATAATAAGCTATCTTTGTAGATAAGCAAAACATCGCACCAAACACTATGGATACATATAGATTCCGTAAACAGATACACAAGCTGCCGGGCAAGGTGATACACGCTATTCCCCTGCCTGAGCCGGAAGTGAAAGAAGGCCACCAGTCCCGCAAGTTGATTGGGGAAATCTGCAAGGAGTGCGGCTATCGGCAGGTCCTGTTGGTCACTGACAAGACCCTCAGCAAGCTCGGCTACGACCAGGCAATCGTCGATTCGCTGCGGGAGGCCGGCATCGGTTTCACGATATTCAACGACATAGATTCCGAGCCCACCGTGGCCCTTGTGGAGGCAGGCCGTCAGAAAGCCCTGGAAAGCAAGGCTGAGTGCATCATTGCCCTCGGCGGCGGCTCGGTGATGGACACCTGCAAGATGATAGGTGCCGGAGCGAAGATGCCCCATCTGCCCATCAAGGCCTTGCTGCTGAAGTTCCTGCCGGTTCGCGGCGGCACCCTCCCCATCATCAACGTACCGTCGACTGCAGGCACAGGTGCCGAGATAACAGTCGGTGCAGTCGTGCTCAACGAGCAGGGAGTCAAAAGCTCCACTGTGCTGATAGGGCTGAACGTAACGCATGTAGTGCTCGACAGCGAACTGACGATCCACGCGCCGCAGAAAGTTACGGCAGCGTGCGGCATGGATGCCCTCAGCCACTGCGTCGAAGGAGCTGTAAGCGACACGGATGTGGATGAAGAAGACGCGAAGATGTCGATGGAGGGTGTGAAACTGATACTGCAGAACCTTCCCACAGTTATAAAAGAGCCTGAGAATATCGAGGCCCGCCTCGGTATGTGCCGGGCAGCAATGTACGGCGGCAATGCCATAAACACCCAGCTGGCAGGCTATGTACATGCCTTCGCTCACAGCATAGGCGCCAAATACCATCTTCCCCACGGCGTCGCCATCTCCCTGATGCTGATGCCGGTGCTGGAATTCCAAAAAGACGTCTGCCTCGGCAAATATGCTGCTCTCGCCCGCTACTGCGGCCTTGCGGCTGAAGAAACCGAAGATACAGATGCTGCCGAGCAATTCCTGCAGGCCGTCCGGGAGCTGATGGCAGACTGCGGCCTGGACAGCATCGCTTCGCCAGTAAGGCTATGCGACCACAGTGAGTTGATTCCGATGATTGCCGCCGACTCTATCAACTATTCGGCGCCCGTCACCCTCAGCAACAGCGACATCAAACAAATCCTTGACATAGTCACCCCCGTAGACCAGAGGGACGGTACATATTTCTCCGAAAGCGAAATAAACGACATAGTTGCAGCCCAGCGAAAATTCTTCCGCAGCGGCGAAACTCTCCCCATAAGCTGGCGTATCAAACAGCTCAAGAAACTGAAGGCATCAGTCATAGCCCATGAGGTGGAGTTTGAAGAGGCTCTGGCGGCAGATCTCGGCCGCAGCCGAGTCGAGGCCTACCTTTGCGACATCGGCCCCATCGTTACAGAAATCAACGAGATGATCCACGGCCTTCGCCGCTGGTCACGCCCCGAACGGCACTTCAGCGGTGCTATGTGCTTCCCCAGCCTCTGCACCAAAGTCTACAAGATGCCATACGGAGTATCGCTGGTAATCAGCCCCTTCAACTTTCCTATCCTGCTGACGATCGGAGTAGTTGCAGCAGCCCTGGCAGGAGGTAACACCGCGGTTATCAAGTCCAGCTCTAAATCGGCCGCCAGCACTGCGGCTCTGAAGAAGTTCTTCGCCGAAGTCTTCCCGCCCGAATACGTCACACTGATTGACGGCGGGCATGACGTGGCTGATATGTGCCTCGCTCAGCGTTTCGACAAGATATTCTACACCGGCTCGCCTTCGGTGGGCAAGCATGTCCTCGCTGAAGCTTCAAAGAATCTTACCCCCGTGGCTCTGGAGCTTGGCGGAGAGACCGGCAACTGGTGCGTAGTGCGTGCCGACGCAGACCTGAAGGATGCGGCCCGCAAGATTGCGTTCTTCAAACTTTGCAACGCCGGCCAGATTTGCATCAATATCAATCAGATCGCCGTGGCCGATGAAGTGGCTGAGCCTTTCCTGGAAGAGCTGAAGAAAGCCTTCATTGCCCAGATTGGAGAGAACCCCGTGGCTAATCCTGAATATCCCAAACTTATAACTACCGCCGCCTTCGACAAATGCGCCCGCCTTGCCGACGAATATCGCAACCGCATCATTTTCGGCGGCGTCGGCGACCGTGATTCGCAACGCTACTCTCCCACCATCATATATCCTGTCGGAGCCGACGAACACATCGTGCAGCACGAACTGTTCTGCCCTCTGCTGCCAGTGGTTCCTTTCAAGGACGCCGATGTCGACGCCCTGATGGAGACAATAGCCGACCGCGAGCATCCGCTGGCCATGTATCTCTTCACCAAGGATATGAAATGGGCCAACCGCACTATGCAGACCCAGCAGTACGGCGGAGGCTGCATCAATGAAGTGTGCATCCACATGATGGTGAAGGGCGTTCCTTTCAACGGCACGGGCCACTCCGGCATGGGTGCATATCACGGCGAGTGGGGTTTCCGCGAGTTCACCCACCCTCAGACAGTGCTGAAAGGCAGCACCCGCTTCAACCTTTCGCTGAGGGAGCATCCCTATGGCGGGAAGAATGAAAAGTCTAAGCTTTCTATCTTGAGAATATTCGAACGATGATCCTATCAATATGAAAAAGTACCTGACCATTGCCACCCTGGTGCTGATTGCTACTGTTGCGTCGGCACAGGACGTTAAGACCTTCAAGACGATTGTCGAGATTCCGATTACCTCCGTCAAAAACCAGTACCGCAGCGGAACCTGCTGGGATTTCGCCACACTCGGCTACTTCGAGAGCGAGATACTGCGTAAAACCGGCAAGAGCTACGACCTGTGCGAGATGTTCGTAGTCAACAAGGACTATATGGACAACGCCACCCACTACGTACGGATGCACGGCTACAGCCAGATTTCGGAAGGCGGCTCCTGCGACGACGTGCTGGAAGTGCTGAAGAACTACGGCATCTGTCCGGAGGACGCTATGCCGGCCCCCGGCTCTCTGACCGGCGACTCGCTCGCCAACTTCAAGGTGTTTTTCCCCGAGCTGGAGAAGCTGGTGACAAGCATCGTGGACAAGGATGCCAAGGAGCCTGCATCCAACTGGAAGGCAGATGTCCAGGCACTCATAGACAAATATGTCGGTGCCGCACCGAGGTGGTTCGAATATGAAGGCAAGCGGTACACTCCCAAGAATTTCGCCGCCACCCTCGGCCTCGACTTCGACGACTATGTGAGCCTCACCAGCTACACCCACCATCCGTTCAACGAATGGTTCGTCATCGAAGCTCCTTATAAATGGCGGCTGAAACCCAGCTACAACATTCCCATCGAGCAACTTATGGACGTGCTGGACAGCGCCCTGGACGCCGGTTACACCGTAGCCTGGGGAGGTGACGTGTCGGGGATTGAATTCGACCGTACGTCCGGAGTGGCCGACCTTGCCGCCGGCGTTGTGCCCACACAGCAGCTGAGGCAGGCCCAGTGGGATGACTGGCGCTTTACCTACGACCACGTAATGCTTATCTACGGCAGGGCGACCGACGCGGCCGGCAAGCCCTACTATATGGTGAAGAACTCCTGGGGCGACTACGGCCCGTATCACGGCATCTGGTATATGTCCCGTGACTATATGACCCTGAACACCACATATCTTTTCCTGAACCGCAACGCGCTGCCCGACGGCCGCAACAACAGCAACCTGCAGTGCATTAAAAAGAAAGAGCCGTATTACAAGATTTTTTCTGAATACGACAAGATACCCAACGGCAACGGATGGTCCTATTGGTACATCCCGACAGAGGTAGCGGACACCCTGAACATCAAGGTATCCGAGCTCAACAAGGTGATGGCTTCACACGAACCTCACCAGCACGACCACCACGAGTATTTCCTGATACTGGAAGGAGATGTGAACTGCTATATGAACGGAGAGGAAACGCTGCTCCACCCGGGAGACGGCTTTATGTGCCCCGGCGAATCGATGCACGCCCTGCGCAGGACTTCCGCCGACCAGCCTGCCTCATATATGATGTTCACCCTCGAAACTCCGGGCGGACTTGGTTATACGCCTCCCTATTTCAAGACCGATTACAAGGCAGCTGACTGCTATGTGCCTTTCAGCAAGAAGAAGAGTTTCTGGTATCTGAAACCCAGCCAGACCCTCGGAGGGCTCAACATCCAGTCTCTGCGCATCAAGAAGGGACGCAGCAGCAACGACTCGGCTGACGGCCGTCAGCTGGCCTACGTCGTTCTCGAGGGAACGGCTGAGGTAACGATCGACGGAGTGCCCGTAGAACTGCCTGCACCTGCAGTAGGCTATGTCCCCGCAGGTTCAGCAGGCTCGATCATGGCTCTGTCAGACAATGTCAGGTTCCTGAAGGTCAGGACCCACTGATCATTCAATTAAGGCTCAATGACGCGGTAGTGGCCGCTCAGGTGCATAAAGGCGAAGAGGCGCAGCAGGCCGTCATAATAGGCATCGAAATACCCGTCTTCGTAGGGCTTGTTCTCGCTGTCCCACAGACGCTGTGCAAACTCACGGGCGATTTCGTGGTCAGCGGCCAGAGTTGCTGCAGCCAGAGTTGATACAAGACCGACTGAGTGGCGTGTGCCCGTGCCGCGGTATTGTCCCATACCTGCCGGCATTGCGAATTCGACCTCGGTGCCGTCCACGTTATACTGGTCAGCGAAGCTGTCGATTCCCTTGGAATAGAAGAAGTCCTGAATAGTGTTGGCATACCAGGTCTGCCATTCGCGGTCGGCGCAGGCCCACGAGTAGTCAAGGGCAATGTTCATAGGCACGCGCCACGAGTCGAAACGGAAAGCCGGCTTCGACCTGCGTCCGAAGAAGGCAGGCTGCTCGATGAATGAGCCGTCGAAATTGTTGGTGTCCGGGTTCAGTCCGGTATTCTTGTCGATGGTCTTGTGCAGGTATTCACGGCTTGCCTTGGCGCACTCTCGGTAAAAATCCGCACGGCCGTCGTCAGCCCAGCGGGCCCACACTTCATAGAAAGCGGGAATGTGGTAAGAAGGATCTGTGTATCCCGGACCCCTTCCGTCAGGAGTGAAGTTGATCAGGTGACGCTCTTTGTCTATGAAAGGATAAATACCTTCCGAGCCGTCTTTCTCCCACGAAGAATTGAGAATGAACTGTGCCTCCTTGAGGTAGTTGATGTCGCCGTCATTACCCCAGCGGTTGGAAGCGAAAATCAGCGAAGTGATGAAATACAGCTCTCCGTCAGAGGCAGGTCCGGCTCCACGGATGGTACCGTCCGGACTGAGGCTCCAGGCGAAATAACCTTTCATCGGGCCGTCCTGGTACTGCATATATTTCTTCGCCCAGCGGAACAGGCGGTCGAACTCTTCTTTCTTGTCCAACTGGACGGTAACCATCATACCATAGGACATACCTTCGGTGCGGGCGTCGAAATTCTTGACATCGGACATATACGCCATATCATCACCGACCTCGAAGTATACTTTGTCGGGGCCGTAGAAGACCTCCTGGAAAATGCTTTCAAGCTTGGCATCGATTTCCTTTTTGGGATAACCCATCTCGGCAAATACATTGCGGTACTTATGGGTATCAAAACCGCCTTTGGTCCAGGGCTTCAATTGTTTCTGTGAGCACGACGGCAACATCAGCAAAAAGCAGGCTGCCATTACTGAATAGATAATCCTCCTGAATAACGCTGTTTTCATATCTTTAGTTTTAGTTTATTTCCTGACTGGTTGGATGGTTATTGTACGTACATATCCTGCGGGATAAGCACGGTAGGCATCGAAGATGCCGCGGGCTGTACATCCGACGCCGGAAGTGGCATAGTCAAGGTTGAGGGTTACATCGCCTCCCCTTTCCAGCTGATACTGATAGACTGCCTTGGTAAGGTTGTCGGTAGTGCAGTCGTAGGCGTTGAAGGCGAAAGGTTCGTCCATCGAGAACTCCAGCCCGACTCCTGACTCATCAGTAATCCTTACCCAACGGTTGTCTGTCCTCAAGCCGTAGTCCTGCGGGATGAGGTAAGGCTCGTACATAGCGTCGACATCAGTCTTCCAGATACCTATCCTGTAGCCGCTCTTGCGGTCGGGGTATGAAGCCTGCGGACCGCGGCCGTACCATTCCACCTGAGTCATCGACTTGTCGAGAGTCAGGGTGACTCCCAGACGCGGCAGCCACTGCGGCATCTGACCCTGCGGATTGACCTTGTGCTGCACAGTCAGCGTGCCGTCAGGCGAGACTATCCAGCTGTAAGTCTCGTCGAAGCCGTCGAAGGCCCGTCCGCTGATATAAGCGTCAAGCTGGGTGTAACGGCCGGTCCCTGCGCCGAGCAGCGCAATATCCCTGACGTCGATGACGACGTCGTCACCTGCTTCGCGGGCCTGAACGTGCACAGGCACGAAGGCAAGACGGTCCAGTCCGGCAGAATAGTAATGGGCTGCCAGAACCATACTGTGGCCGATCGAGCCATAGCCAGAAACCCTTGCATTGCCTGAGCTGCGGCCGTTCCAGCCGTCCAGCTCGTTGGCCAGCGGAGCACGCCATACGTTGAGACGCAAAGGTTCGCGAAGCGTCTCCTTTCCGTCAATAACGGCTGATACCAGTGCGCCGGAAGTGGCGCTGAAACTGTATTTAAAGCCCGTGCCTGATACTGTAACAAAGTTGTTATCTGTGCTTACATTGACCTTGCCGGAAACTGCAGGCTTCGGTGCGGCAGGTGTATTCCAGGCTTTAAGCTCGAACTGGTCCCAAGACACCTCGTGCCCTGCAGGGGCCCAGAGCTCGTCCTTGGCCAGCACCGAACTGAAAGTAAGTCGGTACTCCTTGCCGGGAACTGAAGCGGGGCGCACGAGCGGGATGCGGACTACCTTGCGGCTGAGCGGAGCGACGTCGAGGCTGATGACGCCCGAAGCGACGGTGTCGGCGTCGGCGGTGACAAACCAGCACGTCTTGTAATATGATGCGTTGAGGAAGTGATTGCGGTTCCACACCTCGACTGTGCCTTTTTCGGGATCAATGAGCTTGAACGACAGCGGTTGTGTAGCCTTCTTCAGCTGCCACATCTCAGGCTGGACGCTGCGGTCGGGCCAGATGCAGCCGTAAGTCCTGGCGCCCACTCCGTAGGTCCAGAAAGTGCCTTCATTTGTCTCTTCTTCGAAATCCAGCCAGATGGCAGCTTGAGTCCTGTCAAGGGCTGCAGGGCTGAGGGCAGCTGCGAACACGCCGACATTATCTATGACCGCGTCGCAGATATACACGTTGGTGTCCTGTCCCAGAGCTTCTTCGCTGCGACCGATGCAAAGCGACAGCGGCAGATTCCTGATGGCCCCGGTCATCGGCTTTGAAGCCACTTCCTTCCTGTCTATAAAAATCTTCATCGCAGCGCCGTCGTAGGTAGCGGTGACGTTATGCCACTTGCCCTCCCAGTCGGCAGGAAGGTCGGCTGTCAGCACCTGACGGCTGCCATTGTCGATATAGAAATCCAGCTTGTCGGCGCCCTGCTGCTTGAGGCCGAACTGGTTGTTGCCTTTAGTGATGAGATATCCGCCGCTGGCGTTGTAATGACGGGGCATTATGTCGAGAGTCAGGGTCAGCTTGTCGCCGGATATTTCCACTGCGTCTGCCCTGTACACCTGAACCCACTGGTCCTGCTTGTTGAAGTCGATCGCCTTGCCGGTGGGACCGTTCACAAGACGGGCGCGGCCCATTATGTGGGCGGGCACGTTGTTTCCGGATTTGTCTTTAAGGGCGCGGACGGGATCCTCGAGGCCTACGCTGACGAAGTCCCACAGGGCGCCGCCCATAGTCTTGGGATGGGCATATACCACATCCCAGTAATCGTCGACTCCACCGCCGCCGTTGCCGGCCACAGACAGGTATTCATCCATAAACGAAGGACGCATATCTTCCTTGTCGAGGCCGTAGCCAAGCTCGAGCTCCAGGGGCGAAGCATAGCGCGGGCCTACGATGTCCTCGGCCGGATGCTTGGCAGCGTTGCCGCCGTACATCCAGAATCGGGTCGGGTCGAGAGACTTGCCCTCCTTGATGACCTCGGCGATGTTGTTGCCCTCGCCGCTTTCATTGCCGGCACTCCAGAAAATCACGCAGGCGTGGTTGCGGTCGCGGAGCACCATCCTGCGGACGCGTTCGCGGTACATCTCCGTGAATTCGGGCATATCGCTGACATATTCTGTGGCGTGGGATTCGTCGCCGGTCTCGTCGATGATGAACAGACCGTACTCGTCAGCGAGATCGAGGTATTCGTTCACCGGCGGATAGTGCGAAGTACGCACGGCGTTGAAGTTGAAGCTCTTGAGTATCTCGAAGTCTTTGCGGATGACATCTTCGGTCATTGCGTGACCGGTCACCGGATGCTGCATATGCGAGTTGACTGCGCTTATCTTGATCTGCTTTCCGTTAAGATAGAACACACCGTCGCGGATTTCAGTCTTCTTGAAGCCGATACGCTTGGTGACCTCATCCACTGTGCGTCCTGAAGCGTCCTTGAGCGTGAGTTTCAAGTTGTAGAGGACGGGAGTCTCAGATGACCATTTTTTAGGAGAGCGCACCTTCGTGCCGAGACGGACTGTCTTCTGCCCTCCTGCCGGAATGACGATATCCTTGCTTGTCATCACTGCAACTATGCCTTCGCTGCCGCTGACCTCTGCGTTGAGGCTGTAGCCGGAAGCCTGCCTGTTATATGTCTTCAGGTCAACGGCCAGCGACAGGTCAGAATCTGTATACGCAGCGTCGAAGTCTGTAATCACCTGCCAGTCGCGGATATGCGCATCGGGGAATGCAAGGACTGTCACATCGTCGAAAATGCCGGCCAGGCGCCAGTAATCCTGTCCTTCCAGATAGTAGCCGTCAGAGTATTTGACAACCAGCACGGCGACTGTATTCCTGCCTGACTTCAGATACGGGGTGATATTGTATTCCGCAGGCTCCTGCGCGCCCTCGTTGTAACCGACCTGCTTGCCGTTGACCCATACGAATGAGCCTGAGGCAACCTTTTCGAAGCGCAGGAACACCTGCTCTCCCTTCCACGATGAGGGGAGGTTGAAACTCGTGCGGTAAGCTCCGGTCGGGTTGAAGTCCATCGGCACGTTGGGCAGCTGCACGGCAAAGGGATTCACCGGACTTGAAAGACGCATCTGGGCCATCCTCTTCTGCTGCTCGCTGGCCGTCGGGTCATCCAGTATGCGGCGGTACTGCGCCAGACGGCTCTCAGGCATAGTGACCATAAACGGAGCGCTTACATTGCGGAAGATAGCCTGCCCGAAACCCTGCATCTCCCAGTTGGAGGGTACGTCGATCAACGGCCACTTGCGGTCGTTGAACGAGGGGCTGAAAAAATCCTTAGGCACGTCGTACGGAGACTCATAATAGTTGAATTTCCACTTGCCGTTCAGGGAAATGTTGTGGGTCGGGATGTGAAAAGCCCTGCCGGGTTCCTGATTCTGCTCGAAGACAGCGAGGTTTTCGAGGTAATACGGAAGGTCCTCAAGATAGGGTTTGCCTTGAGAATAAGCCATTTGCAAAGCAAGCAGACACGAAGCTGCAATCAATACGATTCTGCGCATATTTTGAAAATTAGATAACCGTACGGAAGATTCTTACAAATATACTATTTTTGATTTTAAGCTGATTATCGCGATATTTGTCGAGTTAACTAAAGCAAACCGTCAGATTACTATGTATTCGGTATTTGACTACCTACACAACGGATTTCTCTATCTCAACAACATAACCAGGCCAAGGCACAAACGGCTCAACCAGCTGATGCTCTACTCCACCACAGCCTGCCAGTCACGTTGCAAGCACTGCAACATCTGGCAAAAGCCCGTAGAGCATCTCTCCTTCGAGGAGATCAAAAAAATAATGGCCAGCAAGTGCGTAGACAAACGCACCACCGTCGGCCTCGAAGGCGGAGAGTTCATCCTCCATCCTGAAGCAGACAAGATATTGGAGTGGTTCCGCGACAACCACCCCCGCTACACCCTGCTCTCCAACGGACTGGCTCCCCAGAAGGTCATCGACGCCGTGCGACGCTACCGCCCGCACCACGTCTTCCTCTCGCTCGACGGCGACAAGGAGTCATACCAGGCCGTGAGGGGACGTGACGGCTATGACCGCGTGATCCAGGTGATCGAGGCTCTGAAAGACGAATTCCCGCTGTCTCTGATGTTCTGCCTTACTCCGTGGAACGGTTTCAAAGATATGTCCTACGTCATCGAAGTGGCCAAGAAATACAAAATTGACGTGCGCATCGGCATCTACGGCACTATGGCATTCTTCGACACTACCAGCGAGCTGATAGAGGACAAGGACTTCATCGCCCAGATTCCGGAAAACATCCACGACACCCAGGAGAATTTCGACTTCGTGGCCCTCTACGACCAGTGGCGCAGCGGCCACCTGCGTCTCCGGTGCCAGAGCATAATGAGCAGCCTCGTCATCCACAGCAACGGCAACGTCCCGGTATGCCAGAATCTCGACCTTGTGCTCGGCAACGTAAAGGAGCAGACCCTCGACGAGATTTTCAACGGCAAGAAGGCCTGTGAGATCCAGTGCAGGCAGTCCAAGGAATGCAACGGCTGCTGGATCAACTTCCACCGCAAGTACGACATCATCCTGCTCCGCAATCTCGAGCGCTTCCTGCCCAAACGCCTCATCGAGCGTTTCTACGGCCCCTACCAATGGACTGACGATCCTCGCAAGACTTACCGTCAATACCTCAAAGACATAAGGTTATGATGCAAGACCTCATCAAGCGCTACAAGAGCCTCCGCACTGAGCGCCAGCTCGCCACGGCATACCACGGCCGCTACGCCTTTGTAGGCTATGGCCAGCATTCGATGACCAACCTCTATCCCGTGCTGGATTATCTCGGAGTGCCGCTGAAATACATCTGCGTTACATCCGAAAACAAAGCCCGGCTCATAGCAGGCAAACGCCCTTCCGTGAAGGTAACCACTTCGCTTGAAGAGATCCTCCACGACGAAGAGGTCAGCGGCATATTTGTGTCTGCCACCCCTTCGGCCCATTTTTCGCTGGCCTCGAAGGTCCTCAAGAGCGGCAAGTCACTTTTCATCGAGAAACCGCCCTGCGCCAGCCTTGCCGAGCTTGACGAACTCATCTCGCTGCAGAAGGGACGCGTCAATCAGTTTGCGATGGCCGGACTGCAGAAACGATACGCTCCTGCAGTGCAGATCCTGAAAAAGCGGCTGTGCAGACAGACACCCCTCAGCTACGACCTCCACTACCTCACCGGGGCGTATCCCGAGGGCAATGCGCTACTCGACCTGTTCATCCACCCGCTCGACCTGGTCACCTTCCTCTTCGGCAAGCCGGACATTGTCGCCTGCCGCAAGGTGGACAGCCAGTCCCTGCTGCTGATGCTCCAGCACCCGCAGACCATCGGCACTCTCGAGTTGTCCACTTCATACTCCTGGACCTCGGCCGAAGAGCAGCTTAAAGTCTGCACCGGCGCGGGCGTCTACCGTCTGTCGCAGATGGAGACTCTGACTTTCGAGCCCGTCGCCCCCACTGTCTTCGGCATTCCGACAGAAAAGATCCGTCCTGCCGGAAAGACTGTCGAATACCTCTTCGACCGCAACAACTTCAACCCCACCCTCGTCAACAATCAGGTCCATTCGCAGGGCTATTTCAATGAACTGGCCGCCTTCGTCGACACAGTCGAAGGCCTCAACGGCTCTTCCGCCCCCGGCCTCGAAACCATCCGCGACGCCTACGTCCTCATCGACGGAATCGCACAGCTCATAAAATAAAAGAAGCGGCCCGTGAAGGCCGCTTCTTTTATTGGATCAGATAAATCAGTCCACAACGGCACGGGCCATTGCATCCTTGAAGTACTTCTGGTCGACGAAGACATCTTCCTTGTAAGGATTGATATGACGCTTCTTGCTCTGCGCGATGATGTAGCAGATGGCTATGCAGTTGGTCACGAGGGCCAGTGCGCTGATGACGACCATCATCGTCGGATTGGCGGCAACTACCGAAGGATCGACTGTCGTGCCGACTGTTGCGGCCTCTCCGCCTGCTGCGGCATAGAGCTGCTCGATGGTAGCGGTGCCGTTAGGATAGAGCACGGGAAGAGTGGCCCAAGAGAACCACTGACGGCCGTTCTTGAAGGTCTCCTGGAAGAGCGGGAACACCTGTGCGAACATACACCAGATGGCAAGGGTGTTTGCACGGTTCTGGATCCAGCCTCCACGGTTCCACATAAGGGCTGCGATGGTCGGAGCGAGAAGCAGGGCGATACCGCAGTACCAGCTGTGAGTCGGCAGGCAGTTGTAGGTGTAGGCGAAGTTCCAGATGTCATATACAAGGATGTAAACCCAGGTCATATCGGCCCATATCATATCTTTCTTGTCTTTTGAAGGATATACGTGCCACCAGGCGGTCATACAGAAAATGTTGATCAGACCTGCCACTCCGTTCATCACGTTGTGCCAGCCGCCATACTGCCATACGCCTTCAGATGTCAGCCACCACTTGTTCCAGCCATTGATGGCGCTCTCGAAGTCAGATACGCAGGCGATGAGGATATTGATGGCTACGATGACGAACGGGAACGGACGGAACCATTTCTTGGCGCCCACGCCCCATTTGTACTTGATCATCATAAAGCCGATGCAGCCGGCCGTCGCAGCGTACAGTTTCGCATAGTGGAACCAACCCTGCATATAGACGTGCGTCTGGTTGCCGAGAGCCCAATGTGCACCTGAGCGCACGCCGATGGCGATAGCGATGAAATAGATGGTAAGGGCCAAAGGCACAACCAGGAATGTAATGATGCCGCCGGCTTTGGTGCGGCGTGCGAATTCATTGAGGAGGATGAGGCCCAGAAGGACCACTATCAGCATTCCCCATTGAGCGAGCGCGTGCTCGCCATAAACTTGAAAAAACATAGTGTTGATTTTAGGTTATAGTTATGTTAGATGGCAGCTATCCCGGAGCGGCGTTCCTTCAGCAGGGCATACACAGCCCAGACTGCAGTAATGACCAGCGACAACGGCACTCCGACCGTAAGCATCTCACGGAGCATCACCGCTCCCCCGCCTTCCTGTCCGAGGGCGGTGAAGAACGGGAAGGCCCAGGTCAGCTCTCCGTTGATGATATGGTCCACGATAAGCATTATGGTCCCGCCCCAGAGCATCAGCTCCAGCGAGGCGAGGTTGCGGCCCACAAAGCCGCTTTTGTTCCCTTTCTTGCGAAGGACGCTGGTGGCTGCAGCCTGAACCAGCGGTACTACGAAACAAGCCATATTCTATACTTCAATTTCTTTGATTTCAACTTCATTTCCACATTTGAGGACAGTATCTTCACTTCCGCACAGCGGGCAGGTCCTGCCGTATTCCACTGTGGCGTATTCCCCCGAGCAGGCATTGCAGACAGTGACGGCCGGGACGATGTTGCAGCGCAGCTCGCAGCCCCGCAGCAGCTCCTCCTTGTCTGCGGCCCAGCGCCAGCAGTCGGTGAGGTACTCGGGCACTACTGTCGACACCTCGCCGATGTTCATCACGACGGCATTGACGTGCTTCACGCCGTGGCTCTCAGCCGCATCCTTCACGTCGCGGATGATGTAGAATACTATGCCCAGCTCGTGCATTATTTCTTCTTGAAAAGTATCTTTCCCGTCCTCTTGAGCATATAGGGCAGGATGCCGTCAAATTTGTTCTCGGAAGTACGCATTACGCTGGCTTCGGGATGCTCGCGGTGCAGATGGATCGCATCGAAGGCGCATTTGGTGGTGCAGATGCCGCAGCCTATGCAGCGGTTCTCGTCGACCACCGACGCGCCGCAGCTCAGACAGCGTGCGGTCTCCTTGCGCACCTGCTCCTCCGTGAGGGTGCCTTGGTACTCTTCAAAAGCACTCTTCACAGGCACTGCGCCGGGCTCCTGACGGGAACCGTTGTCGTATGACTCAAGCTGTATGTCGCTCTTGTCCAGCTCGATGAAGTCGCGGCGGTTGCGGCCTATGGTCATATGGCCGTGCTGTACGAAGCGGTGCAGGCTCTCGGCTGCCTCCTTGCCCGCTGCAATCGCATCGATGGCGAACTTGGGGCCGGTGAAGACGTCTCCGCCCACGAAGATATCGGGCTCTGCCGTTTGATAAGTAAGCTTGTCGGCGACAGGATAGACTCCGCGGAAGAATTCCACCTTGGTGTCCTTCAGCAGATCCTTCAATTCCACGGTCTGACCTATGGCGAAGATAACCATATCGGCATCGAGGGTTATCAGTTCGTTCTCGTCGTACTCAGGGGCGAACTTGTGCTCGGCGTTGAAGACAGACGTGCATTTCTTGAACACTATGCCTGTGACGGCACTGTCACCAAGCACTTCTTTGGGACCCCAGCCGGGATTTATGACGACCCCGTCTTCACGGGCCTCAGCGCGCTCCTCAAGCGAGGCCGGCATTATATCTTCGGTCTCCAGAGACAGCATCGTCACCTGCGAAGCACCGCTGCGTTTTGCAACGCGCGCGGCGTCGATGGCAACGTTTCCGCCGCCTACTACGACCACCTTCCCTTCGACCTTCACCTTGCCGCAGTTGGCCTCGTGCAGGAAGTCGATTGCGGTCGTCGTGCCCTTCAGGGTCTCCCCGGGAATGCCGGGCAGCCTTCCGCCCTGGCAGCCGATGGCTACATAGAAGCCTTTGTAGCCCTCTTCCCTAAGACTCTTGATGGTCACGTCCTTCCCCACTTCCACCCCGGTGCGGATATCCACGCCGATTTCTCTCATTATGTCTATTTCTGCCTTGATGACGGCCTTGTCAAGCTTGTATGAAGGAATGCCGTAGCGCAGCATTCCGCCGGGCTCCTCGTTGCGCTCGAAGACGGTGGGCTTGTATCCCACCGTTGCCAGATAATATGCACAGCGCAGGCCGGCAGGGCCGCCGCCGATGATGGCAATCTTCTCCTCCCAACGGTCCTGGACGTTCGAGCAGATGTTCACCTCAGGGATGAAACGGGTCTCAGCCTTGAGATCCTGCTCTGCAATGAACTTCTTGACCGCATCGATGGCGATGGGCTTGTCGACGGTGCCGCGGGTGCAGGCATCCTCGCAGCGGCGGTTGCAGACGCGTCCGCAGACTGCGGGGAAGGGATTCTCCCGCTTGATGAGCTCCAGAGCCTCGGTGTACTTGCCTTCTGCCGCCTTCTTCAGATAACCCTGGACAGCGATATGCGCCGGGCAGGCAGTCTTGCAGGGAGCCGTACCCGTAGGATAGCAGTTGATGCGGTTGCGGTCGCGGTAGTCTTCGTTCCACTTGTGCTCTCCCCATTTGGCAGCGTCGGGCAGTTCCTGCTTCGGATAGGTCTGAGGACCGTTTTTAGTGCAGAGCTTCTGGCCCAGCTTCACGGCACCGGCAGGACAGTATTCAACGCAGCGGCCGCAGGCCACGCAGTTCTTCGGGTCCACCTCTGCCACATAGGCGCTGCGGCTCATATTGGGGGTATTGAACAGCTGCGAAGTACGCAGCGCATTGCAAATCTTGACGTTGCAGTTGCAGATGGCGAAGATCTTGCCCTCGCCGTCGATATTGGTCACCTGATGTACGAAACCGTGGTCCTCGGCCTTGCGGAGGATGGCCATCGCCTCGTCGTAGGTGATGTCGTGGCCGCGGCCCGTCTCGCGCAGGTAGTCGGCCATATCCCCAACTCCTATGCACCAGTCGCGGTAGTCGTCGGCACAGCCCTCATCCAGTTTCTTGCGGCCGTAGCGGCAGGAACAGATGCCCACTCCGATGTGGCCTTCATATTTCTTGAGCCAGTATGAGATATGCTCTATGTCGACGGACTGGTTCTCCATCGAGATGGCTTTCTCCACCGGGATGACGTGCATTCCTATGCCGCTGCCGCCCATCGGAACCATCGGGGTGATCTTCTCCAGCGGCAGGAAGGTCATACGTTCGAAGAACATCGCCAGCTCGGGATGCCTGTCCATCAGCTTGACATTCATATTGGTATACTCTGCGCTGCCGGGCACGAACATCGGCACCCAATAGATGCGGTCCTCACGGTTGAAAGTAGTGCCGGGGTCCGGACCCTGGCCGTTGGTGTAGTGGTCGCCGTAGTCATACTCCAGCATACCGAAGTACGACAGCTTGTCCAGCAACTCGTCGAAGACCTCGTCGGTAGAAGCATAGTGCTTGAGACGGTTCATCTCGTGGAGCTCGGCGTAGGTATGGTGCTTGCGGACCTTGAAGAAATCCTTGGGCAGCATATCCAGCAGAAGGTCCAGCGAAGCTTCGCGGGTGATGGGATCCATCTCGTCCTCGAAGATGCAGGCCAGGCCCCAGTACTCAGGGGCGTCGGATGTCATCTTGATCTTGCCGGGGATGCGGTCCGTGACGTGGCGGACGAACTTCAGGAGCTTGGGATTGGGGTTTTTGTCCCCCTTGTGCTTGGGGACAAACTTTGTCGACATTTCAGGCATAGACTATAGTGTTTACCGGTTATTCAGTCTTCTAATCCTCTAATTTAAGGATTATTTGCAATTATCCCAAGGAATCGGGACAAAGAATCAAACGGCACCGGCTGCCTGTTTGTTTTTAGCAAAACTATTTGCAACTTGCATAATAGAAATTGAACCTCAAACAATTATGAAAAAGTTATCAGCCATCGTGCTCGGAGCGATCCTGCTCCTTTGCGCCTGCAACAGCAACCGTCAAAACGCCGTACCGGGCCCCATAACCACCGGCGACGACTGCATCGTAAACGTCAGTTCAGGAAAGATTATGGGCTACAACGATGCCGGCATCTATACTTTCAAAGGAGTGCCTTATGCAAAGGCTGAACGCTTTATGCCCCCTCAGGCTCCGGACAGCTGGGAGGGTGTACGCAAGACGCTGGTCTACGGCCCGCAGGCTATGCAGAGCCAGGATATGATATGGCACGGCGCCCCCAGCGACTATGATTTCGGTTTCCAGTTCAAGAAAGAACTTAATTCCGAGGACTGCCAGGTGCTCAATATCTGGACGCCGGCACTGGACGGCGGCAAGCGTCCAGTCTTCGTATGGATACACGGTGGCGGCTATGCCAACGGTTCGGCTATCTTCCTTCCCGCGCAGGAAGGCAGGGCGCTGGCCGAAAAGGGCGACATAGTTGTCGTAACCGTCAACCACCGTCTCAACATCCTCGGCTACATAGACCTTACAGCCCTTGGCGGCAAGTACTCTGAATCCGTCAACCTCGGGCAGCAGGACCTCGTCAAGGCCCTCGAGTGGGTGCGTGACAACATTGCGGCCTTCGGCGGCGACCCGGGCTGCGTCACCATCGGCGGCCAGAGCGGCGGCGGCGGAAAGACATCTACACTGATGGCAATGCCTTCAGCGAAAGGACTTTTCCACAGAGCCATCGTGCAGAGCGGCTCGACGCTCCGCCAGCAGGAACCCGCTCAGAGCCAGGCCCTCGGAATCGCGGTAGTCGAAGAGCTCGGTCTCAAGCCCGGAGCCGACGTTGACCTGAGCGGTTTCACATATCAGGAACTCGTGGCTGCCGGCAACCGTGCAACACGCCGGCTGGGACGCGGCGGCTTCTCCCCCGTCGTCGACGGCAAGTACCTCACCCAGCACCCCTTCGACCCCATAGCCGCTGAATGCAGCCGGGACGTTCCTATGCTCATCGGCTCCAACCTCAATGAATTCTGCTACACCAACGACGTTCCTCTGACTATGGATGACGTCAAGGCACGCCTGGTTCCCAGGCTCGGCGAAGAGCGCTTCAACCAGTTCGTGAGCGATTTCGAGAGCGTATATCCCGGACAGGCACCGAAGGAACTTGTCAACACCGACTTCCGCACCCGCGGGAACGTCATCCGCCAGGCCACTGCCAAGCAGGCGCTCGGCGGAGCTGATGCCTACGTATACCTGTTTGCGTGGAAATCCGAAGTGAACGGAGGAGCCCTCGCAGCCTGCCACGGTATGGAGCTTCCGTTTATGTTCAACAATGTTGCCAACCAGCGTGAGATGACCGGCGGCACGAGCGAAGCCTACAAGATGGCGGACATCGTCAGCAACGCCTGGCTGGCCTTCATCAGGACAGGCAACCCCAACTGCAAGGGTCTGCCCCGCTGGGAGCCCTTCAACCCGCAGGATAATCCTACGATGGTGTTTGACAACGTGACTGAACTCCGCAAGAATCACGACGCCGTACTGCTAGGATATTAATTGCATTTGTAACATTTTATTAAGCATTTTTAACTTTTGTGCTATCTTCGCGGCCGGTTTGAGGCTGTGAAGGAATGAAAATACTGTTTGTCTGCAACAATGCATTTATGCCCGGAAACGGTCTTAGCGCTTCCGCGGTTAACACGATAAAGAAACTCAGGGAACACGGTCAGGACGCGCGCCTTATGGCTGCTGTCAATCCTGATCCGTCCGGGCCCCAACCCGATTTCCCGCTTGGTCATTTTATCTTCCCGATTTTTGAACCCCTCATCAGGGCCAACGGCTTCTGCTATGCAAAGATCGACCGCGAGATGATCGGCAAGGCAGTGGCGTGGGCTGACATAGTCCATCTTGAAGAGGCCTTTCCACTGGAAAATGCTGCCCGGAAAGAAGCCATAAGGCAGGGCAAGGTCATCACCGGCACCTTCCATCTTTATCCCCACAATGTCGTGGCTAACCTCGAGCTCGGCCACAGCCGGCTTGTCAATCATTTGCTGCTCCGCTACTGGAAGCGCACTGTCTTCGACTATTGCTCGCACATCCAGTGCCCCACCGAAGCGGTCCGCGATTATCTCGACAAAAACGGCTTCAAGGCCAGTCTGCACGTCATATCGAACGGACTGAGCCTTCCCGGCACTCCGGTAGTCACCTCTGCGCTTTCTCCCGAAGACGGGGTCGAAATCCTTTGCATCGGCCGTCTTGCCCGCGAAAAATCTCAGGATACGCTGTTGGATGCAATGCGCTACAGCCGCCACGCCGACCGCATAAAACTCACCTTTGCCGGCAATGGACAGAAAGCAGGCCACTATGCCAGAAAGGCCGACAAACTCTTGAAAGAGAATGTTTTGAAACACCGTGCAACATTTGCGTTCTATAACCGCGAAGAACTGGCAAAGCTCGCCCGGAAGGCATATCTCTATGTTCACTGCGCCTGGGCGGAAGTCGAAGGGCTTTCTTGCCTCGAGGCGACTCGCGAAGGAGCCGTACCGGTAATAGGCACCGCCGAACTTGTCGGCACAAGCACATTCGCCCTCTGCCCCGAAAGCCTCTATCCTGCCGGCGACAGCCGTGAGCTGGCCCGCCGCATAGACTGGTGGATAGAGCATCCCGACGAGCGCAACCGGATGGCACAGCTCTACGCAGACGCCGCCCGCAAGTACGACATCGACAAAAGCATAGACAAACTCATCGGTATGTTCAGCACCGCATTGGAGGAATCGAAGCGATGAGCTGCAAGCGGAGCTTAGGAATAATGCCGCTTGTGCTGCTCGCTGCTGCGCTGCTGCTGAGCTCCTGCGCCGTAGGCCGTTATGCCCGCGGGCCGGAATCCAGCGAGATCGAAGCCAAGGCAGCCGGCTTCGACGGCATCCTGCGCGCCGTCAATTATCACAGCAGCGAAAAGCAGATAAGCGAGCGGCGTATGCTCGTCTACCTTCCGGCAGATTACTACGCCGATACTGTCAGGCACTACCCCGTCCTATATCTTCTCCACGGCGCACGCGGCAACGAAGTGACGTGGATTGACAGTTCCACCGTCATTCAGGGCATCGACTCCCTCCGCAAGGCCGGAGCAGCCGGAGACTTCCTGGTCGTGCTGCCCAATATGAACCGCTACTACAGCGACAAGGAATACAACAACGGCCACTGCCTGCCCGCCATACGTGCCTTCTGGCTCATCAACGGCGAGGTCGAGAGGCATTTTATGAAAGATGTGGTGGAATTCACCGACAAAAACTTCCGCACCATCCCAGAGAAGTCTGCCCGTGCCATAGCCGGTATGTCCAGCGGCGCGCTGCAAGCCATCTACCTGTCTGCCGGACATCCCGACTGTTTCGATTACATCGGCCTGTTCTCCCCCTACGCCTACCCCACATTTGCAGCCTGGGGGCATCCGGACGTGTATGGCAGCCTGCGCAAGAAGCTCACGCAGCAGTTCGCAGAGCCGCCGAAGCTCTACGGCCTGTACATCGGCAACAAGGACATCTTCTACCCCCACATCCGCAACTTCGACCGCAAACTCACACAATGGGGTCACCCCCACCGGTTCACGGTCACCGAAGGCGGCCACGAGTGGTACAACTGGGATGCTTTCGCTCTCTCTTTTATCCAGGAAATTTTCCGCTGAGTCCTCAGGCAGAACTGCAGGCTACTTAGCGGCGATGCACTCGATTTCAACAAGCGCACCTTTGGGGACGGTCTTGACTGCAACTGCGCTACGGGCCGGGAAGGGCTCGGTGAAGAACTGGGCGTAGACCTCGTTCATTGGGGCGAAATCTCCCATATCGGCAAGGAACACAGTGGTCTTTACTACGTTTGCAAGGGAAAGGCCGGCAGCCTGCAGGATGGCCTGCGCGTTGAGGATAGCCTGGCGGGTCTGCTCCCTGACGCCTCCTTCAGGAAAAGCGCCGGTTGCCGGATCTATGGGCAGCTGCCCTGAGAGGAACACCAGCCCTGCACCGCTGTCGATGCCCTGGCTGTACGGCCCTATCGCGGCCGGAGCCTTATCTGTGCTTATCGGTTTCATATCAGTAGTATTAATTATTTATATTCACTTTTTCCAATTATCCACTTCGGTGAGGATCCACTCGGCCAGGGCATCCACCCCTTCGCCAGTCTTGGCGCAGATGGGGATGACTGCTGCCTTCGGGTTGCGCAGGCGTACGTACTCCCTGCATTTGTCGATGTCGAAATCGAAATAGGGCATCACGTCGATCTTGTTGATGACCACCATATCGCAGACAGAGAACATAAGCGGGTATTTGAGGGGTTTGTCGTGCCCTTCCGGGACTGAGAGGATCATTGCGTTGCGGCAGGCGCCAGTGTCGAACTCAGCCGGACACACAAGGTTGCCTACGTTCTCCAGGATTACGAGGTCAAGATTCTGCATACTCACATTGTCCAGACCCTGGCGCGTCATCTCAGCGTCGAGATGGCACATACCGCCAGTGTGGAGCTGGATGGACTGCACGCCTGTGGCTTCCCTGATCTTGACGGCATCGACGTCCGAATCGATGTCTGCTTCCATCACCGCTACACGGACCTTGTCTTTTATGCGGTTGAGAAGCTGTATGAGAGTCGTCGTCTTGCCGCTGCCCGGCGATGACATCAGATTCAGCAGATATACTCCCTTTGACTTGAGCTCCTTCCTGAGTTCACCGGCATCTTTGTCGTTGTCGGCGAAAACACTCTTTTTTATTTCGATTACTTTGATTGCGTCCATAGCAAGCAAGTTACTTCTTTTTAGGGGGAAGTGCAAATCAGGTTTCGCGGACGATGACATCCTGTCTGTAGAATTCGTGCCCCTGGATGCTGACCAGGCGCCGGCTGCCATTTTGAGATCATGGTATTCTGACAGATTCTACCTGGTCCTTATCACAAGCCTCTTCCCCTTACGCAGATCCTCGTCCTTCACGAACCAGCCGTCAACTTTTTTGCCGCCGTATCGGATGGACGAGATCTGCTCGCCCTTTCCTCTTCGGAGGATGGTCAGAGTCCGTCCGTTTGAGAGTTTGAACCGCACCTTGTCGAACAGCGGCACCGTCACTATATACTCAGGGTCGGCGGGTGAATATGTGTAGAGGCCGATGGCGTTCCAGACATACCACGAAGACATCTCCCCCGCATCGTCCATACCAGCATATGCAAGCTTTTCTGCACCCATATCGTAGAAGGTGTCGAGTATCTGGTTGATGTAGTGCTGGCTCTTCTCCTGCTTGCCGATGAAGTAATATGCATACGGAATGTTGTGGCCCGGCTGGTTGCCGTGGCAGTACTGTCCGATGAAGCCGGTCATATTCTCCACTTCATAGCCTCGCCAGGGTTCCGTAAACAGCGAATCTAGCTTCTCTTCCACCGCCTCATAAGAGGGATAGAGGCCGATCACTCCCTGCGGGTCGTGCGGCGGATAGAACAGCACGTTCCACGCATTTGCCTCCCTCCACATATGCTGGAAATACGGGTAGTACGGGTCGAAATCAGCATACCAGCTGCCGTCGTCGATACGGCCGCGGTAGAAACCGGTGGACGGATCGAAAACCTTCCTGTAGTTCTGCGACTGCTTCATCAGGAATTCATAGTTCTTCCCGTCGCCGAGAATCTTTGCAACCTGGGCAGTGGCATAATCGTCGTAGGAATACTCCAGGGTCTTCTGGACTCCGCCTTTGAATTCGTTGTAGTACGGCAGATTTGTAGTATCCTTGTCGGCAATCCAGCCTCTTTCCAGATACTCGTCCATATAGCGGCGGCCGCCTCTTCCGGGGACGGTTGCATTCTTGAGTATGAGTTTGTATGCCTTCTCAAGGTCGAAGTCGTGGATGCCGCGCTGCCAGATGCCGGAGATGAAGGTCGACGCGTGGTCGCCGTGGAAGAAGGTGGGCATATAGCCGTTGTTCTTCTCCCCTTTGTCGGAGATGGACTTAATGACGTCCACGGCCACGTCCGGAGATATGAGGCCCAGCAGGATCAGTTTGTTGCGGTGGTCGTCCCAGAAAGACGGGTCGGTATAATAGCGGAAACCGTTGTTGACGACATTGCCTCGCACGTCGGTATACTCTCCGTTGCAATCGCTGCGCAGGCAGGGCCACAGGAAGCTGCGGTAGAGCGTCGAATAGAACAGTCCCTTCTGCCGCTCGGTGCCGCCCTTGACGGTGATGCGGGACAGAAGCCCCTCCCACTCTGCATCAGCCGCCGCAGTCACTTCTTCGAAGGACTTAGCCATCATCTCCTGCTCCAGGTTTGCCTTGGCATTCTCCACGCTCACGAACGAAAAGCCGATCTTCAACTCGAGCGGGGCTTCCCCTTTGCTGTCTTTGAAGCGGATGACCCTGACCAGGCCCTTTGATTCATCTTCCATCTGATCCATACCGTCTATCTCGTAATTGGTGACAGCATAGAAGTAAATCTTGCCGTCGCCCCACTGCGAGCCGCTGAAGGCATTCCTGCCGTCCACTTCGAGGCTCCACTCGCGGACGTCGTTGTTGGAGCGGGTTATGTCGACCAGGATGGCCTTGTCGTCTTCTGGACGGAAAGTATATCTGTGATATGCGCAGCGCAGGGTCGACGTCAGCTCCGCATTCACATTGTAACGGTCGAGATATACCTGATAATAGCCCGGGCGGGCAGACTCTGCTTTATGGCTGTAGGCTGAAGCATAATCGGATGCATCGAAACCGCCTTCGGAAGTCACGGGGAGGATCGGCACGTGGCAGAGATTCCAATGACCCTTGCTCGTATGGGCGAAACCGAATATCGTGCTGTCCTCGTACTGGTAGCCCGAGCCGCTGTGGTACATCGTCACTGGCGTGGCCTGCACCATAGCATTCGGCAGCGCTGCGCCGGGGAAAGTCTCGGCGCCCCAGGTGCGGGTCTCGCGATGGCGTACATATCCCAGATCCTCCGGCTCCCACAGCGTAGTGGTTCCAAGGAATGGATTGACATAGTCGGTGAGCTTGCGTGCCGACAAGGCCGTCGCACCGGTCATTAGCAGCAGAATGATCAGTAATGGCTTCTTCATATAGGTTTTTCGGATTATCTGAATTATCGGCTAACCCATATCCTCAAATATGAGCCAGTCCGGGGCGTGATAGGTCAGGAAGCCTGTGAGGATGATGACAGCGATGATAAGCACCATCCACAGCAGCCAGTTCCTGCGCACGAAATCCTTGTTGCGCCAGCGTTTGGCAAAATGTATGGCACCCACCATACAGGCGATGTAGATGACGATGTCAAGCGCCATTATCTCGTGGCGGACGAACACCCAGTAGGCGAAGAATGCCGCAATGATGACAGGCATCACTGTGATTCCCCCAAGGATAGGCGCTCCGATTTCGCGGATGTCGCGGTTCTTGATGGCCAGGCAGAGCGAGAGCAGCAGCATCGGGTAGAACACCATCTTCATATGGGCCATCACGCTTTCAGTCACCGGGAAGATATATCCGAGGAAATGGTTGAAGAACGGCGCGTGATGGACGAAATGCATCCCCGTGCCGAGAGCTATCAGCACGACCTCCGAGATGATTGTAGCTTTGAGGGACAGTTGTTTCATTGGAGCATCTTGAGAGCCCTTGCGAGCTGGTCGGGGCAGCTTGTACCGCGTCCGCTGCAGTTTATTCCTTCAAGGCGTGCGATGGCCTCATCTTTCTTCATTCCACGGCAGAGGGCTGCCACGCCCTGGGTGTTGCCGCTGCAGCCGTCGGTGAAACGGATATAGCGGATGACATCTCCGTCGAGTTCGATTTCTATCTGCGAGGAGCACACCATTCCGCAGGGGTTGAAAACCGCTTTGCGGATGCTGCCTTCTTTGGTATCTGATAAGAGGGTAACGTCAAACATAACTATTGATTAATGCCCAAATTTACGACTAATATCTGAAACTCCTACTTA
>JAFXPV010000073.1 GCA_017527625.1 Bacteroidales bacterium
ATATCTGAAACTCCTACTTACCGTGTGTGGCGTCGTGGATGAGGTCCAGGAAGGTCTCGACTATAGCCTTCTGGGCGTAGCCTTGCTTGTAGCCGGAGCTCAGCACCTCGAACACTTGGGCGCCGTAGGACTCGTCATCGGGGATGTAGCCGCCGCGGCCGCTGTGTCCGTCAGCCACCGTAGTCATTATCGTGAAGGCGTATGGCGACTTGCTCTTCAGCTCCACGGCAATGGGGTTGTACACCTCTCCTGCCACCGCGCACACGGGAATTTCGTCGAGCATCAGCAGCGCAAGTTCAAGGTCGATGTCGGGGGCGTCTTCATATTCTCCGGCATAACCGGCGCGGCCTCCGCCATTCGTCTGACGGCGGCCAGGGCAGCTGATTACCTTGCGTGCGCAGGACAACGTGACGTCAGACTCGAAGCGGCGCATCATCATAATCACATACTTCACCTCCTCGCCGAGCAGCTGGCCGTAGCTCTCCGCCATCTTTTTCTGCTCCTCCATCAGGCGGTGCACCTCAGGATTGCTGCGGTCCAGGCCAGTGCCCCCGGGAGGCATACGGTTGGAGATGTCTTCGCCGCGTTTGGCATAGTCAGCGATGCGGATGTCGCGCAGGTCGAAGGTCTGCTGGAAGTAGAGAGGGTTCTGGTCGCCTGCTGCTCCGGATGCAAACACAGCTACAAAGTCGTCACCGTAGCGGCTTTCGATGTATTCCTCAGACTTGCCGGGAAAATCGCCGGTGACCATATCCAGCTGGCCGGTGATCACGGCGTGCATAGCGTAGTTGTAGTAGGTAGCGATCGGCTTGCCGTCAAGACTTTCGAAGTAAATCACCGCAACCGTCTTGTCGGACTTTCCGTCATAGTCAGGCCCCTCCCACCAAGTTCCTCGCTCCGGATCGAAAAGATCGCGCTTCACGTTCAGGTAGCTCACGCCGCTGCCGTAACCCACCTTAGCCGGAACCATATTGTCATACGCCTGCTTCACAGCCTGGAAAGTGCGCTCGATCAGTTCATCCATAGGCACCGTGCCGGTCGAGTGGCAGTGAGTGCCGTTGTAGATTATATTACCCTTCGGGATACCGAGTTCCTTTTCGAGCCGCTCGTTCACAGCGTCGACTACGCGCTGGTTGGTATTGCCGTCGACATTTGCCAGACCTGCAACGGTCTGACCGTTGGTGAAGATGATGGCGCGCACGTGCGTGCGGTCTAGGATTCCGTAGCTGTTGCGGCCCAACTGGTTCTCGGCGGGTGTCACATCCACCTTCGCCGCCCCGGCCTTGAGCTGGCCCCTCTGCGGCTGGGCATTTGCCAGCAGGCAGGAACCCGCCAGTATCATCGCGATGATCGTCAGTATTCTTTTCATAGCAGTCTGTATTATTAGCGTGGATAGCAAATGCCCGTAAGCCACAAGCTTGACCATCAGCATTCACTCCGTAAATATAACCAATATATCAGATATTCCGCAGTCCGTCCGGCGGGAGCAGGCTCGGAGTGGACGGATGGCGGATTGGTGGCGGGATGTGAGGAAGGGTTAGTTCGCGCGGAAGAAGAAGTAGAAGGCGGCCCACTTGGTGGGGATGTTCTTGGCGTGGCCGATGGTGCGGTACGAGGCATCCTGAACGGTGCCGTCGCTCTTGACGTGACCAATGGTGCGGTATGAGCCGTCCTGGACCGTTCCGTCGCTCTTGATATAGCCGATGGTGCGGTATGAGGAATTCTGGACAGCGCCGTCACTCTTGATGTAACCGATGGTGCGATAAGAAGCGTCCTGGACCGTGCCGTCGCTCTTGATGTGGCCGACAGTCCTGTAGGACTTGTCCTGAATGGTACCGTCGGACTTGATGTTGGCGATGGTCTGGTAGCTGGAATTGGTGATTGTCTGCGCATAGCCGGGAATGGCTGCGAGTAGCAGAAGCGCAAGTATAAGAGGTTTGAAGTATCTGGACATATCTGTCGGCTTAACAAGTATCTTACCAAAGTTAGGAAAAAACCCGTAACTTAGCGCAACAAAACTAAATACTATGAATATCAGACTCGAGAGACCTGAAGATTACCGCGAGGTGGAGATTCTGACCCGCGAGGCTTTCTGGAACGTCTACCGTCCTGGCTGCACCGAGCATTTCGTGCTGAACCAGTATCGCAGCAACCCTGATTTCATCCCCGAGCTGGACTTCGTGATGGAGGAGGATGGCCGCATCGTGGGTCACGTGATGTTCTCCAAGGCAGGGCTGGTGCTTGCCGACGGCAGCTGCAAGCCTTCCTGGACCTTCGGCCCCATCAGCATCCTTCCGGAATACCAACGCAACGGCAAGGGGCTGCGCCTTCTGCAGCACGCACTCGGCAAGGCCCGCGAGATGGGCATCGGCTTCCTTTGTATGGAGGGCAACATCGACTTTTACAAGCATTCCGGCTTTGATCTTGCGAGCAAACTCAATATACATTACCACTCCGAGCCCAAAGATTCTCCGGTGCCTTTCTTCCTGGCCCAGGAGCTTATCCCGGGCTGGCTCAGGGACAACGGCATAGCCGAAGCCACCTACTGCCCCCCGAAGGGCTACTTCGTCGCCGACGCAGAGCCTGAGGCCTTTGCGGCTTACGAAGCATCGTTCCCTGCCAAGGAGAAAGACCTGCTGCCCGGCCAGCTTCCCCAATTCTGCCAAAGTTGCGGAATGCCGCTGACTTCAAAGGAAGACTGCGGCACCAATGCCGACGGCAGCACAAACTTCGATTATTGCAGATACTGTTTCCAGGATGGCAAGTTCACCCAGGACTTCACGATGGACCAGATGATCGAGTTCTGCTCCGAATTCATCGACGAAGTCAACAAGGGCCTGCCGCAGCCGATGACGAAGGAACAGTATGTACAGATGATGCGAGGCTACTTCCCGATGTTGAAGCGATGGAAAAAGTAAGCAAGAAAAAGAGACACTCCCTTGCGGTGAGGCGCCGCTACGCCGCCATCTGGAGGAATCTGGGCTACAACCCCTGGAAGAGGCCCCGTAAGAAACGCAAGTCCCTCCGGCAGGGCTCCGACACCTTCTACAAGGGTGCTTTCGACTCCATCCCCTTTCTGAACGAAGACGCAAAGCGCACGTTCACGCACTTGCTGCTGCGTCCGGGCTATATGATCCGGGACTACATCGGAGGTAAGCACGACAAGTACCTGGCCCCTTTCACGGCGCTGATCGTCTTCTATGCCTTCTTCGCCTTGATTGCCGCTGTGCTCCAGCCGCTCCAGCAAAAGAAAGATAGGCCGGGTTTCGATATAGATTTTGAACAAATGACTGAGTACGCGCAAAACAATGCCGCACTCATTGCGGTGAACACCGCCAAACTCGTCCAGCGGGGATACATCTTCCTGAACCTCGACCGCTTTCCGGAACAAGTCGACACGCGGGGCGAAGTGGCTTTGGCCGCCCTTGAAGGAAAGGTCAGAAGCCAGGGCATCCCCCTGTTCCTGGGCAAGTTCCTGCTGCTTTGGCTCTCGATGAGCATCGTCCTGCGCAGGCACAATGTCAGTATGTCCGCCGCAGCCGCAGCCGCAGCCTTCGTGCTCTGCCAGTTCAGTTTCTTTATGATCTTCGCAGTGCTCCTCAGTTTCGGTGAAAGCACCTCGATAAACCTCGGAGTGATGGCAGTGCTGCTGACAATCGATTACCATCAGTGGCTCGGCCTGCGATGGCGCAAAAGCATCGGCACAGTGCTCAAAACCGGCCTGTTCTACGGTCTGATGTTCTTCGCAATTATACTGCTGGTCAGCCTGTTGGCAGTCCTTATATCCTGGATTAAATTATAACGGAAACAACCCATAACATTCAAGTTATATGAAAGCCAATACATTCTTTGCCCTCGTCACCGGCCTTGCCGCCGGCGTCGTGCTGGGTATGATGATAGCTCCGGAAAACGGCGAAGAGAACCGCAAGAAATTCCGCAGCAAGGTGGATGAATTCTTCGACAAGTACAGCGGCGAATTCGAGCATTTCAAAGAAGCTGCCGCCGGAGCGGCCGGCGCTGCTGCCGCAGAGCCCGCGGGGGAAGCGGAGGCCCCGGCCGATGAGTGACAGCAACTTCTCCCGTCCGGTCGAGAATCTGGCCAGCGACGCCAAGGGCTATGCAGGAGCCCAGCTCGACAATGTGAAACTCCGTACGGTGAAGGCGTTGTCGTCCGGCACAGGCTCTGTCGTATGGCTTGCCGTCGTACTTATCCTCATCAGCGTACTGGTTCTGACCCTGTCCTTCGCCTTCGTGATGTGGCTGGGCGAAAAGATGGGCAGCTACGCCATCGGGGCCTTCATCGTCTCCGGTGCGCTGCTGGTGCTGCTGGTAATCGTCCTGCTGATGCGCAAAGTGCTGTTCAAGAGCGCATTTATCTCCACCTTCGCCAAGACATTCTTCCCTTCAGGGACAGAGAAAGTCCGCAACCAGAACGACCTTGAAAAGGCCATCCTCCGCAACGAATTGGCAATCAGCCGCCAGGAACTGAAGATGAACCGCAGCTTCAACTCCGCCAGGCAGTTCTACGCCAACCCACGCTTCGTCGCTGACGGAGTGGGTGCCCTGGCCGGCTGGCTGGCTTCCTTGTTCGGGAAGAAGAAGGACGAAGAGTCAAAGGCTGCTGAAGCGAAAGAGACGACCGAAGAAGCAAAAGCTGCCGCAAAAGACTCCGACAATTGATATTCAGAAGTGGATAACGTTTTGCTTTCCCAGATAATTTCCCGCTCCGACCCCACTCAGGTCGCAGGATTGTCGCGCTTTTTCAAGACCGGGCCGGGCCAGTATGGCGAAGGAGACAAATTTCTGGGAATCAAGGTTCCAGTAACAAGGGAGGTGGTAAAAAACTGCTGGCGGACAGTGGGCCAGGCGCAACTGGAGGAATGCATCGCAAGCGAATACCACGAAGTGCGGCTCGCGGCACTGCTGACTCTGGTGGAGATCTTCCGCCACGCACGGCCGGCCGGTGGACCCGAGCGCAGTTCCACCCCCGCCAAAGCGACGACAGCGATGACGAAGGAAGACTGCGTGCGCTTCTACCTCGCCCATACGGAGCGCATCAACAACTGGGACCTTGTAGACCTGAGCTGCTACCCGCTGCTGGGAGAGTGGCTCCTGGACAAGGACCGCACGCTGCTCTACGACCTGGCACGGAACGGGAAAACCCTCTGGGAGCAGCGCATCGGAATGGTGAGTACTATGACCTTCGTGCGGCACGGACAACTGACGGACACTTTCGCCATCGCAGACATCCTGCTGCATCACAGCCACGACCTTATCCACAAAGCAGTAGGATGGCTCCTGCGCGAGGCCGGCAAGAAAGACAAGCCTGCACTGACCGCATACTTGCTGGAACCGGAGCCCGACAGCCCCGGCCCACGCTATGCGACGATGCCGCGGACGATGCTCCGCTACGCGATTGAAAAATTTCCCGAAAGCGAACGCCAGGCCTTTCTCACCGGTCAAGCCTGAGAATCCCTCTCTGCAGTCTAATGCTTGAAAATAGCGGCGAGGCCGAAGGCGAGCAGGAAGCCGAGGGCGAGGATGCCTAACATTATGGCGCTGCCCTTCATCCCTTTCACCATCTGCTTGTCGACTTCCGGATTCTCGACGGTGTGGAACTTTCGCTGTCTGAGCAACAAAATCGTAGCAACGACGACAAAGACGAAATACAGCCCGCCCAAGATGGCCATAAACAAGCTGCCGTCAGAAATACCCATATAAGTCCATAAAGCAGCCATCAACAGATAGATACAATACATCACCATCTGCGCCTTGAACTGTTTTTTAGTAATGCCCTTATTATCCATTATTCTGAGTATTTTTTACCTGGGATGAAACGATTCACGCTCTGGCAGTAGCGCTCATACTCGGGATACTTGCCGCTGCTGATTTCTTCGGCCAGAGACGAGCTGCCCTGGAACAGAACGACAAGCAGCAGCGCCCCGATGACGCTCCAGTTTACGATGCCTATGCCGGCACCGATGGAGAATATATAGAAGCACACCCAGATGCTCTGCTCCGCAAAATAATTGGGATGACGGCTGCGACTCCACAAGCCGTTAGTATTGAAGCCCTTGTTGTAAGGGGCCGGCAAGTCTGCAAGCTTGCGTCCTTCGGCCAGCATAGCGTGCTTGCGGGTCTGGAAGGCCCACTGCTGCTCGTCGGCGACTGTCTCCCAGATGATGAAGCCGAGCATCAGCACCGCAGCCACGCAATCCACCCATCCGAATGGAGCGTCGGACCGCATTGCCACCAAGGCCGGGAAAGTTGTCATAAGCACCAGAGCATTCTGGTATATCGAGATGAAGCCGAGGTCGAACAGAGCCCAGGCCCAGCGTTTGTTCTTGAAAGTCGGGCCAGAGCGCACCACCTCCCAGCGGTAGTCCTCCTCCCCTTCCCAGAACTTCAGCCTGTAAGCACCTTTGCGTGCGAAGTTGAAAGTCAGGCGGATGCCCCACAGTGTCGCGAGGACGGCCATCACCACCAGCCTCGGACTCATACCGCCCTTGGCGGCGATGACCCAGGTGTAGGCGATGGGCAGCAAGCTCCAGAGCTTGTCCATCTGGCTGTTGTTGCCGGTGGCCTCACCCACGATGAAACAGAAGGCAGCGCTGCAGCCGGCGATGATAAGAAGGACCTTGAGCGCCTCCATCTGCGAAGCGTCAAGCATAGGACCGACTGTGAAATACAGAATCGGACAGACAATGATGGACAGGCCGAGAAGGGTCGCCATCAGTGGAATATTCAGTTTTTTCATAGTTAGAACAGGTTCATACAGGTTATTTGGAGGCCTCGTCGCTGCCGATCCACGTAAGCTTGCGCCAGATGGTTTCCAGTGGACCGCGTTTATGCTTGCGGGCCCACAGACGGAGCAACAATATCTGGAAGACTACGATGCCGATGCCCGTCAGGAAAGACCAGGTAGTTCCGAGGACATTGTTGAGGGCCAGGCCCCAACCGTAGAATATGAAGCAGCCGAGAACTGACGACAACAAGTAGTTGGTCAGCGACATACGGCCGAAGAAACAAATGTGTGACAAGCTCTTGCGGAAGCCGTCGAAGCGATACCAGAGCAGCACGACACCCGACACGATCAGCATCAGGATGGCAAGGTTGTAAAGCGGATGCAGCAGGGCGTCCCCCTCGCCGAAACTTATTGAGCCACGGGCCCAGTGTCCCAGAATCGAGCCAGCAATGACAGCAGCGGCTGACACCGTCAGCACTATGCGCCACACCTTGCGGTGGTTGCCTTCATCGTAGAACAGCCTCAGACGGCCGAACAGGATGCCGAGGAAGAACAGCCCGAGGGTCTGAGTCATACGGCCCTTGCCGATGAACCAGAGCAGGGACGTCAGGAAACCGTAGCGGAGGCTGGCACCGGCACATTCGAAGAAGTTGCCGTCAATGGCGGCACGGCCCATAGTCATATAGTATTTGCCCATCGCGGAGATATCGGGTTTCCATCCGCTCAGCAGGCTGTAGATCTCGATGGGCTGCACCAGCAGGAAGATGGTGACGGCCCAGAGCACGGGCGTGGACAGGTATCCTGCCGGAATCATCAGCAGGCCGAGCAGAGCGTAGAAAGTGAGGATATCGCCATTGTAGAACGTCATATTGATGACGCCGAAGCAGAACAGCAGCACCATACGCCACGCAAAGCGCAGCGAGAAGTCCCTGCCCTTCTGCTCCTGGTTGTCCCTCATAATGAAGAAACTCAGGCCGAACAGCAGAGCGAAGATGCCGTACATCTTGCCGGACAGCAGGACAGTCAGCAGGTTGAACACGAAACCGTCGCACGGGAGCGACAGCGAAGGATGCGCCGAGCCCAGGTTGAAATGCTCGACGGAGTGGTACAGGATGATGCCGACAACAGCTATGCCCCTGAGGGCGTCGGCAACTTCGATACGGCTGTTTCTTAGCCCTTTAGTCTTATACATCGCAACGAATGGTGGAACCGGGACCTGCTATGAATACAGGAACCTCTTGATACTCATCTTAGGTGTCTTCTCGAAAGGTTTGTCCTGAAGCTCTACCTTGGCCAGCTGGCTGTACATCGGCAGCACCTTGTTGGCGCCCTTACGGATAGCTTCGGCAAAGTCTGCAAGTCCCTCCTCGGTGCCGGGCAGATTGTTCTGGTCGGGATATACCAGCGCGACAAGCTTGCCCGCGCGGTCTACCACCACGCTCTCAGCCACACCAGGCTGGTTGTTAACCATAGCCTCAACCTCTTCGGGATATATGTTCTGGCCGTTGGCCGAAAGGATCATACTCTTGCTGCGGCCGCGGATGAAGACGTTGCCGTCGGCATCCATCGTGCCGAGGTCTCCGGTGCGCAGCCATCCGTCTTCGGTGAAAGCGCCGGCGCTGGCCTCTTCATTCTTGTAATAGCCGAGGCATACGCTCTGGCCGCGAGCCTGGATCTCACCTGCTACGTGCTCGGGATCTTCAGAGTCTATGCGGATCTCTACGATGTCGATGGCGCGGCCGCAGGAACCCTGGACATACTCCTGCCACGGGCGGTAAGCCAGCAGCGGGCAGGCCTCTGTCATACCGTAGCCTACTGTGTAAGGGAACTTGATGGCACGGAACCACTTCTCAACCTCGGGATTGAGCGGAGCGCCGCCCATAATGAACGAAGCGACATTCCCGCCGAAGGCATTGTAAAGACCGTCCTTGATCTTCTTGAAGATAATCTGACGCACGCCGGGGATGGCTGTCAGCACTTTCACTGCAGGCTTCTCCACGACGGGTTTGATCTTGCTCTTGTATATCTTCTCCATCACCAGCGGCACGGTCACCAGCAGGTGAGGTTTATAATCGGCATAGGCTTTGAGCAGGACAGCCGGGGTCGGGGTCTTGCCCAGCCAGTACATACTGCAGCCGTTGCATACCTGGTACATAAACTCGATCATCAGACCGTACATATGGGCCATAGGCAGCATAGTCACCATATTGAAGTCAGGCTTGATGGGCATCCAGCGGTTGCAGTAGTCTATCATCGCACTCATATTGCGGCGGGACAGCATCACACCCTTCGGATTGCCGGTAGAACCTGAGGTATAGTTGATGATTGCGAGTTCGTCCATATTGTCGGTGGCATAATTGAGGTCGTCGGGACCGAGGCCCTTCGGATATTTGGCGGCATAGGCAGCCTCCATACCATCGAACGCCTCTTTGACCTTGTCGTCAGCCGCGAAGAGCAGTTCCCACTTCTCGATGTTGACGGCGAAACGCAGTTTGGGCATAGCCTTGACGTCCATCTTCGCCCATTTGGCGCCGGTGGTGAAAAGGCCAACACTGTCTGAGTGATCTACGAGGTTGCAGACGCTGTCAGGGGTGAAATCGAAGAGGATGGGCACTGCCACGGCACCGTAGGTGTTGATGCCGAGGAACACCATTCCCCAGCGGGCGCAGTTATGGGCGCATATAGCCACTTTGTCTTCCTTGGGCCTGATGCCGGCTGCAGTCATAAACAGGCTGAGTTTTTCGATGCGGACAGCCATCTCGCCGAAGCTGTAGCTCTCGCCCCCGACGTCGTTGAGGGCCTTTTTGTCCCAGAATCTGCGGACTGAGTCCTGAAGACTCGCAATGTAGTGAGGATATTCTGTTACCATAATAGTTTAGGTTTTTCAAGTACAATAACTTTGCAAGATACGCAAAAAAGCGGATTATTGCTAACTTTCGCCGCCAAAGAATCCAACAGATGAATCTGAAACACACCCTTATATGCGCCTTCGCCGCGACGATGATGCTGGCAGGCTGCAAGAACAACTCCGGCCAGAGCGGCGTCCAGAGCACAAATACAGGCGTCGCCGAACAGACATCAGAACGTCCTTCGGATGGTCCTGGGACTTCTTTCAGTCCCGTATCATACGTCGATCCCTTCATCGGTACCGACGGAATGGGCCACACCTTCCCGGGAGCCTGCGTGCCTTTCGGCGGAGTTCAGGTCAGTCCTGACACCGACACCATACCTCACAATGTCGCCGGCAAATACCAGAGCGAGGTCTACTCCCTCTGCGCAGGATACCGCTACAGCGACAACACCATCACCGGCTTCTCCCACACCCATCTGAGCGGCACCGGCCACTCTGACCTCGGAGACGTGCTGCTGATGCCGACTGTCGGCACTCTGCGTCTCAACCCGGGGACAGCCGCCCTGCCTGAAGACGGCTACCGAAGCCGCTTCAGCCACGACAGCGAGACCGCGACGCCAGGTTACTACGCCGTTACACTGTCTGACTACGGTATACGCGCCGAAGTCACCGCCACGACCCGCACCGCCCGTCACCGCTACACCTTCCCCTCCCCGGATTCCGAGCGCCATCTGGTGGCCGACCTGTCGCACGGCATCTACAACTATGAGGGCAAGACCCTCTGGGCCAGCGTCCGTATGCACGGCGACAACCTGCTCACGGGCTACCGCATCACCCAGGGCTGGGCACGCGAGCGCTATACCTATTTCGCAATACGGTTCTCCAGACCTGTAAAGGAATATGGATACAAAGAAAGCGTCCCCTCCGCCTACAACGGTTTCTGGAGGAAGTTCAAGGTGAACCGCAACTTTCCCGAGATGGCCGGTCGCGGCATCGTCTGCTGGTTCGACTTCGACTGGGACGGAGCCTCCGACAACACTCTGGAAGTGGAAGTGGCCCTCAGCTCTACTTCCGCAGAAGGAGCCCTGAAGAATCTGGCAGCGGAGGCTGACGGACGAAGTTTCGACGAGATTGCAGAAGCAGCCGCAGCCGACTGGAACCGCGAACTCGGCAAACTCTCGGCCACCGGCTCTGACGACCAGCTGCGTATGCTCTACACCTCTCTTTACCACACGATGATCAATCCTTCAATATACAGCGACGTGGACGGAGCCTACCGCGGCCTGGACGGAGAAATCCACCACAGCGGCGACAGTGACAACTACACCGTCTTCTCCCTTTGGGACACATACCGTGCCGAGCATCCCCTGCTCCTGCTGATGCATCCCGGCCGCGCCCACGATATGGCTGCGTCGATGCTCGAACACCAGCAGCAGAGCGCCCACGGCCTGCTCCCCATCTGGTCCCTGATGGGCAACGAAGGATGGTGTATGAGCGGTTACCACGCGGTGTCAGTGCTCAGCGACGTAGTGGCCTACGATCTTGAAGCCCTCAAGAACGGTCCCAGCCTCGCCACCCAGCTGGCATTCGGCGCGACTGTCGCCAAGGAAGGACAGCAGATCAGCCCCAGGAGCTGCCTTGAAGCAATGACCGCCACTGCCACGGTGCCTTATCTTGAGGGCCTGGGAGCATACATCGAGAAGGGCTACGTGCCGCTGGAGTCATCATCCACCGGAGCTTCCACCACCCTTGAATACGCTTACGACGACTGGACCATCTACCGCACGGCAGAGCGTCTCGGGCAGAAGGAAACAGCCGAGACATACCGACAGCGCGCGCTGAACTACCGCAATCTCTTCGACGGCGTCAGTCCCTACGCAAGGGCCCGTCACGCCGACGGCAGCTGGAAGACCCCTTCAGACCCGCGCCAGACCTACGGCGAAGGCTTCATCGAGGGCAATTCCTACAATTTCTCCTTCCACGTCCCGCACGATGTCGAGGGCCTCATCTCCCTGATGGGCGGTGAGCAGCGCTTCCTCGGCATCCTCGACACCCTCTTCCGCGAGCCTCTCGCCCCTGAATACTACGCCGACAACGAAGACATAGAGGCTTCCTGCCTCATAGGCGGCTATGTTCACGGCAACGAGCCGTCCCACCACATCCCCTACCTCTTCCAGTGGACTGCAGAGCCCTGGAGGACAGCGTACTGGATCAGGGAAATAATGAACCGTATGTATGTCCCCAGACGGGACGGCCTGGGCGGCAACGACGACTGCGGGCAGATGAGCGCCTGGTACATCTTCTCGGCTATGGGCTTCTACCCTGTCTGCCCCGGCAGCGGAGAATACGTCCTCGGAGCGCCCTATCTGCCTGAGATGTCCCTCAACCTGGACAACGGCAAGACCTTCACCGTCAAGGCTCCGGGAGTCAGCGACGAGGCCCGCTACGTCAAGGCCGTGAAGCTCAACGGCAAGCCCTACAGCAAACGCTTCCTGACCCAGGAGGACATCCTGGACGGCGGCGTGCTGGAGTTCGAGATGACCGACAGCCCCGCACAGCAGGCTGCTCCCGCCCCTGAAGACCTTCCCTACTCACTGTCCCGTGTTTTGTAAAAAATCCGTATCTTAGTGTTTTGCTACGAAAGCGGCAGCTATGAAGACATCTTACTACACAGTAGCGGAGCATCTTTTCTCGGTGGTGGCTCAGGACAAAATCCTGGCCGCTATGCGCAATTACGAACCGTTCCGAACGGCTGCCGTGGAAGACTCCCCCTCCCTGCTTTTCCGCCTGAGGGTCGACGACGCCCCCGGCGTGAAATACATCGAGGAGACCCGCCAGGACGAGGAAGGCCAGGTGATAGTGTGCGGCCACACCGGCCTGCACGAGCCTGTCTTCGAGTTTATCTGGGACGGGCGCACCGCCGGCTGGCTGGTATGCACCCAGGACTACCGCGAAGGCACTCTCCACCTCAGCGGCCATCTGGTCAAGGCTGCTCTTGACAACGCGCTGATGGTTCTGTTCGCGATGGCTTCGTCGGTCCGCAGCACCGCACTGTTCCACTCTGCAGTAGTGAGCTATCAAGGCAAGGGCTATATGTTCCTCGGCCGCAGCGGCACCGGCAAAAGCACCCACGCCAGCCTGTGGAGACGCTACATCGAAGGCACTGAGCTGATGAACGACGACAACCCCGCCGTGCGCATCCGTCCCGACGGCACTGCAATGGTCTACGGCACGCCCTGGAGCGGCAAGACGCCCTGCTACCGCAACGTCAGCTGCCCTGTCGGCGGCATCGTACTGCTCAGTCAGGCGCCGTATAACGAAATAAAGAGGCTGAAGGGCATCGAGGCATACGCAGCCGTTATGCCGAGCATATCAGGAAAGCGCTGGGACAGATCCATCGCAGACGGCCTCCACGAAACCGAAAACGAACTTGCAGGCAAGGTGCCGGTATGGCATCTGGACTGCCTTCCCGACGAGGCTGCTGCCCAATTGTGTAAAAAAAGCATCACTGAATGACAGACGCCGTCATCATAAGGGAAGCGGTGAAGCTGGTGGATGACGGAGTGAGCGTGACCTTCCCCGTCAAAGGGAGGAGTATGATTCCCTTCATCGTCGGGGGCAGGGACAGTGTCATCCTGCAGAAGCCGGGCAGCCTGGAGCCCGGGCTGGTGGTGCTGGCCGAGATTTCCCCGGATCATTTCGTGCTGCACCGCATCATAGACATATCGCCGGACGGGATGAAGATAACCCTGATGGGTGACGGCAATGTGAGGGGTACAGAGACCTGCACGCCCTCTACGGTGCTGGCCCGCGCCACCCACGTAGTGGATACCGAAGGACGCATAATCCCGCTCGAGTCGGAAGCCCGGCTTAGAAGGGCGAGACTCTGGCGCAGGCTGCTGCCGCTGCGCAGGTACCTGCTTGTAATAATGAGAAGGACAATTAAAAAATACGCATAGATATGAAAATCAAGAAAGGATTTGTGCTGCGCGAAGTCTGCGGCCAGAACGTAATCGTCGGAGAAGGCCTAGAGGCCATAAATTTCGGCCGTATGCTGAGCCTGAACGACACTGCCGCCTGGATCTGGAAAGAAGCTATGAGGCAAGGCGAATTCACCGCCGACACCCTGGCCGTGGCGATGTGCGAAGAATATGACGTCACTCCCGAGCGCGCACTGGCCGACATCAAGGCCACTCTTGAGCAGTGGCTCGACCTCAAAGTCATCGAATAGTTCCTACCCTGTATGAAGTACACCGGCTGGATATGGAGGAACTCGCGGTGCATCCGCTGGAGTATGCTGGCGCGCATCGTGGCCGGGACTGCCCAGGTGGCGTTCGGCCTGCTGATGGTGTGGCTCAGCCGCCGCTTCATCGACGAGACCATAATCAGCGGCACCGCCCGGGACGTGACCGTTATGATCCTGTGGCTGGTGCTGACGGTTGTAGGCAGGGTGCTCTGCCGGCAGGTCGCATACCTGCTCACCACGGCAGCTGGAGTCCGCCTGACCAACAAGCTGCGCCTGCGTATGTACAGCAGCCTTTTCCGCCGTCAGCTATACTCAGGCAAAGACATCCATTCCGGCGACGTGAGCTACCGTCTCACCAAGGACATCACAGAAGTCAGCAACACGATGACCGACACCATCCCTCTGATCCTCGTCACAGTCATCCAGCTCACGGGCGCTTTCCTGCTGCTGCGGTACTTCGACCGCTGGCTGGCCTGGGCCCTGCTGATCCTGACTCCTTTCGTCATCATCCTCACCAAGTTCGCCGGCCGCAAACTCCGCCAGATGACGCTGGACATCCGTCAGGACGAAAGCCGCATCCAGATGCACGTCCAGGAAGGCAGCGAGAACAACGCCGTGCTCCGCGCGATGGGCAGCGAGGAGTGGATCACCGACCGGCTCGACACAATGCAGCAGCAGCTCAAGGGAGACGTAATGCGCCGCACCCGTTTCACGATAGCGATGCGGACGGCAATGGGCCTGACCTTCGGGCTCGGCTACCTGCTGGCTTTCGTATGGGGAGGCCTGCAACTGCGTAACGGAGCCATCACATTCGGTATAATGACCTCTTTCCTTCAGCTGGTAGGACAGATCCAGCAGCCGGTGCTGTCCATCCTCAATATGGGTTCCCAGCTGTTCCACTCTGCAGCCAGTATGGACCGTCTGATGGAGCTCGAAAGCCTCGGCAACGCACCCGAGGAAAGTATGCTCCACCCCACCCTCTCCGGCCTGCGCTTCGACGGCGTCAGCTTCCGCTACGAGGACGGCGACCGCCAGCTGTTCTCCGGCTTCAGCCACGATTTCGCGCCGGGCAGCAAGACCGCGCTTATGGGCGAGACAGGAGCCGGCAAGACTACCCTCTTCCGCCTTATGCTCGGTTTCATCAAGCCCGACAGCGGCAGCATAAGCCTCTACGGCAGCGACGGCTCAGTGCCCGTCGGCGCCGAGACCCGGCCAGACTTCGTCTATGTGCCCCAGGGCAATACGCTGATGAGCGGCACCATCCGCTTCAACCTGCAGGTAGCTGATCCCAAGGCTGACGACATGCAGCTGGAGGAGGTGCTGCACGTGGCTTGCGCCGACTTCGTCAAAGATCTTCCGGAAGGCCTCGACACCACTCTTGGAGAGCGCGGCAGCGGCCTCAGCGAAGGTCAGGCACAGCGCATCGCGATAGCCCGCGGCCTGCTGCGCCCCGGCTCCGTGCTCCTGCTGGACGAGATCAGCTCGTCGCTCGACGCCGACACCGAAAGCGAACTCTACCGCCGCCTCTTCGCCTACCGTCCTTCGAAGACTATGATCTTCATCACCCACCGCGCCGGCGTCACCGGCCTATGCGACTCGGTCATCACCCTCTGACCGCTTGCATTGTCCCCATATTTTTGTATCTTTACAGATTAACAGCGTACTGTGCTGTGTATTACCGGCAATAATCCTAAACAATAACCAAAGTATGAAAAAACTACTGACTTCGCTTCTGCTCATCGCCTGCGTATTTTCCGCAGCCGCCCAGGAAGCAGAAAAATCTGAAATCATCAAAACCGGCCTGAACTTCGGCCCTCTGCCAGCAGTCGGCTACTCTTCCGACCTCGGCTGGCACTACGGCGCCCTCTCAGACATCTACTGGTACGGCGACGGCTCGACCTATCCCGAATATATGTGGAAAGCAAACGTCGAGATTTCCAAGTATTCCAAGGGTAACACTGTCCTGCACAGCTTCTTCGACAGCAAATACTTGATCCCCGGCTTGCGCGTTTCCGCAGCCGTTTCGTGGTTCGGCAACAAAACCACCAACTTCTACGGCTTCAACGGCGCCTCTTCAGCCTATCTTCCCGAGCTCGACAAGATCAAGGAGGCCGGCCAGGGCTTCTATCTTATGAGACGCGACATCTTCCGCGTACAGACCTGCTTCCAGGGTCAGTTCGGAGAAAGCAACTGGGGATGGGCCGGCGGCCTCACCTTCTGGAGCATCAAGACCGGCCACGCCGTGAACGATGGTCTCAACTACGCCAACGACTTCTCTCTCTACGACCTTTACGTAGCCAACCAGGTGATCCCCGCAGCCGAGAAAGACGGCGGCAAGCACCTCGAACTCAAGGCTGGCGTCGTATATGACACCCGCGACCACGAGAACAACCCTACCCGCGGTACCAACCTCGAGGTCTATATGTTCGGAAGCCCCGACATCATCTCCAAGCACGACAACAGCTACCTCAAGCTGGCCGTACACTTCAAACAGTTCTTCCCTCTCGTCAGTGACCGTCTGGTATTCGGCGCCCACCTGGCATATCAGGGCCTCATCGCCGGCAACGCTCCTTTCTATATGCTGCAGACCATCCAGTCCATCAATATGAAGCAGATCAACACCGAAGGTCTCGGCTCTACCTGCACCCTCCGCGGTACGGTGACCAACCGTCTGCAGGGCAACGGCTATGCCTGGAGCAACTTCGAACTCCGCTGGAGCTTCGCCAAGTTCCGCTGGATCAACCAGAACTGGACCCTCGCCCTCAACCCGTTCTACGATATGGGTATGGTAGTGCAGCCCTACCGTCTCGAGCAGATGAAGCTCATCGGCAATACATTCTACACAGGCAAGGCTGAGAAGCTCCATATGAGCGCCGGTGCAGGCCTGCACGTGATTATGAACCAGAACTTCAACATCAACTTCGAGTTCGGCAAGTGCCTCGATCCCAACGACGGCACAGGCCTCGGCATCAACATCGGTCTGAACTACATCTTCTAAGCCTATGAAACAACTTCTGAATGCAGCATTGCTGCTGTTTGTGGCGTTCAGCTTGACCAGCTGCCTCGCCGGTAAGTTTATGTGCAACTACGCGCTCAAGCCCACCCCTCACGGAGTCGACGACATCGAGCGCACCCGTCATAAAGCCGACTCGCTGCTCGCAGGCAGCACTGCGTGGTACGACAACCTCAAGGCCCAGGGCGTACTCAAGGACATCTACGCCGACGGTTACAACGGCAAGAAGGTTCACGCGGTATACGCTCCCGCAGCAGACCCTGCAAACGCCAACGGCACCGCAGTAGTAGTCCACGGCTACACCGACAACCACTTCGTATTCCTCTACCTGGTGCGTATGTACCGCGACGTGCTCAACTACAACGTGATGGTTCCCGACCTGCAGTACCACGGCTACTCGGGGGGCGACGCAGTCCAGATGGGCTGGTTCGACCGCTTCGACGTGGAGATGTGGGCTGACAAGGCACACGACATCTTCAAGAACGACTTCACGGTTGTCCACGGCGTGTCTATGGGCGCTGCCACCACTATGATGATGAGCGGCGACAACCTGCCCGACTACATCAAGGCTTTCGTCGAGGACTGCGGCTACAGCTCAGTTTGGGACCAGTTCGCATCCAACCTCAATGACACTTTCCACCTGCCGCCGTTCCCCATCCTGAACAGCGCCAACATAGTCTGCAAGAAACGCTACGGCTGGGACTTCAAGGAGGCCTCTTCTGTCAACCAGCTGGCCAAGTCATACCTTCCGATGCTCTTCATCCACGGCGATGCTGACGACTTCGTGCCGTTCTCTCACCTGCAGAAGAACTACGATGCCAAGACAGCCGGCTACAAGGAAATGTGGGTAGCTGAAGGCGCAGTACACGCCAACGCATACGCAAAGCACCCAGAGGAATACACCCGCCGCGTATCAGAATTCCTCCGGAAAGTCAAACTTATGGAGTCCGAAGGGCTCGACAGCATCCGATGAAAACAAAGCTTCTCTTACTTCTCACCCTGCTTGCAGCAGTGTCCTGCACCACGCCCAAGCAGCGCAGTTCCACTGAGATGCAACTTCCCACAATGGGCTGGAGCTCCTGGAACACCTACAGCGTCAACATCTCCGACTCGCTCATTATGAGCCAGGCAGATGCGATGGCTTCTTCTGGTCTGGCAGACGCCGGCTACAACCACATCAACATCGACGACGGCTATTTCGGAGGCCGCGACCCGCAGACTGGACAGCTGCTGATCCATCCTACCCGCTTCCCCAACGGAATGAAGAAAGTCGTTGACCACATCCACTCCCTTGGCCTCAAGGCGGGCATCTACAGCGACGCCGGAGCCAACACCTGCGGCAGCTACTACAACCGCGACACCATCGCCCGCGGAGTGGGTCTCTACGGCCACGACCAGCAGGACGCCGACTTCTTCTTCAAGGAGCTGGGCTTCGACTTCATAAAGGTCGACTTCTGCGGCGGCAACGCCCCCCAGAACTCTGACCGGCTGGCCCTCGACCCGCAGGAGCGCTACACCGCCATCCGCCGTGCCATCGACAACACTGGCCGCAGCGACGTTCGTCTGAACGTCTGCCGCTGGGACTTCCCCGGAGTGTGGGTGCGTGACGTAGCCATCTCGTGGCGAATGAGCCACGACATCGGCGACCGCTGGCAGTCAGTGAAAAGCATCATCGGCCAGAGCCTCTACCTGTCGGCTTACGCCGGAGGCGGGCACTACAACGATATGGATATGCTGGAGGTAGGCCGCTCTATGAGCTCGGAAGAAGATAAGACCCACTTCGGAATCTGGTGCATAATGTCTTCTCCCCTGCTTATCGGCTGCGATATGACCACACTTCGCTCCGAGGCCTTCGACCTGCTCACCAACCGCGACCTCATCGCCCTCGACCAGGACCCTCTGGGCCTGCAGGCTTACGTAGTCCAGCACATCGGTGAGACTTACGTGTTTGTGAAAGACATCGAGGAGCGCTTCTCAGGCGTCCGCGCAGTGGCCTTCTACAATCCTGCCGACGAGCCCTGCCATATGGGCATCGACCTCAAGGACCTTGACCTGGCAGGCGGAGCGCAGGTACGCGACCTGTTCGAGCGCAAGGACATCGGCACGGTCACAGACCGTCTTGAAGCCGACGTTCCGGCCCACGGCACCCGCATCTACCGCCTTGCCGCAAAGCAGCGTCTGGAACGCGTCCGTTACGAAGCCGAGACCGCCTGGCTCAGCGACTACCAGGAACTCTACAACAACCAGGCTTTCCAGACTGCAACCTACACTCCGGTGGAGGGCTGCTCCGGCGGCGTGGCTGTCACCAAACTCGGTTTCAAGCCCACCAACGACATACAGTGGCGCGACATCTGGAGCCCCAAGGGCGGTGAATACAAGCTCACCCTGCGCTGCCTGACCAACGAACCTCGCGGCAATATGATCTACCTGTCCGACAATCCGGACAACGCCCGTCAGGTCAGGATAGCCCCCGACACCGAATGGCAGGACGTTGAAGTCACAGTGAACCTCAAGCCCGGCCTGAATACCATCAGGATCGCCAACGACCGCAGCGGTATTCCGGATATCGACTATATGGAACTCCAGCCGCTGAGATAGCCGGCCGGTTTTCAGATAAAACTAACGAGAAACCGTTGCCAGGAATTTCTGGCAGCGGTTTTTTATGTTCTCCTTGAGCTTGTCGCCGTACCAGCGGATTTCGAAGGTGTGGTAGCAGCCGTCCTTGAAATAAGGCTTCCAGGCGTAGCCGGTGCCCTTGAAGCCGTCCACAAGCAGCAGCTTGGTCTCCTGGTCCAGCGTCACTGTGAGGGTGTCGAAAAGCACCGCAGGAGTCGAGTCGGTCACCCAGTTGACAGGGTTGATGGCCACCGCGTTGCCCTCGCTGACCAGCGGTGTGGCATCCTCGGGATCCTCGACGGAATTGTAGCAGATGGTGACGCCTGTGTCGTCCGCTCCGGTCGCAGGGACTATCGACGTATAGTCGGCCACTTCTTCGGCAGTGATCTTCCAGCCGAGGACGTATGCAGCGACCATCCGCTCGTGCAGGCTCTCCGGCAGCTCCTTGAGCAGCTCCACGAGGGCCTGTCCGCCCTGGCTGAAGCCGGCCAGAACAAAGGGCCTGCCTTCGTTATAGTTCTGGATATAATAGTCGAATGCGGCGGAGACATCCTCCATAGTCAGGGGGAAGCGGTCAGCTATCAGCTGATTGTCAAGATAAGTCTCCATCGTTATCTGGCGGTAATACGGCGAGTAGAAGTTAAGGTCGCCGGACAGGATACGGTCCACCCCTTCCATCTCCTGCGTCAGGCCCGGGCAGGCCGTCGAATCGGAACCCCACGAATAGTGGACGGCGGCTCCGTCCCTCTCATAGTCGAATGTGGAGGTAGAACAGATGTAGAACAGGTCCACGTCCCCGCCCCTGTCGGCGATGTACCACGCCTCGGGGCTGTTGTAATCCGGGGCCGGCGGAATCGTCTCCTTGTGTGTCGTGCAGGCGGCCAGGGCCAGCAGTGCGGCCAGTATCAGAGCTTTTTTCATCAGATCAGCGTTTTTCCTCCTTCATTGTCAGGCCCATAAAGAAAATTGACAGCAGGCAGGCAGCTATCAGCAGCACGAAGGTCCAGCTCCATCCGGCTTTCTGGGCCACGAGGCCGATCACCGTGTTGGCCAGCAGGAAGGTGCCGAGGAAATAACCGAAGAAGCCTGTCAGGCCCGCTGCCGTGCCGGCCGCGTTCTTCGGGGCGAGGTCCAGCGCCTGCACTCCGATTAGCATCACCGGCCCGTAGATGAAGAAGCCGATGCCGATAAGGCAGATGATGACCACCGTCAGGTTGTCGATGAACGCCCAGTAGAGGATCACGAACACCATCACCAGCGACATAAACAGGATGGTCGGAAGGGCTCTCTTGCCCTTGAAGAGGTGGTCGGACAGCCAGCCGCAGAGCAGCGTGCCGGGAATGGCCGCGAACTCGTATGCGAAATATGCCCAGCCTGCGCTCTTGAGGTCGATGCCCTTCTCGGTCAGGATGGTCGGCGCCCAGTCGAGGCAGCCGTAGCGCACCATATAGACGAAGGCGTTCGACAGGGCGATGAACCACAGGAACTTGTTGTTGAGGACGTGCTTGAAGAATATCTCTTTGGCGGTGAGGGTCTGCTCGTGCTTCTCGGAGTAGTTCTTGGGATAATCGTTGCGCCAGGCCTCTACTGACGGCAGGCCGCAGGACTGGGGCGTGTCGCGCAGCAGCACGTAGGCCAGCAGGGCGATGAACAGGGCCACCGCAGCGGGGAACGCGAAGGTTCCGATGAGGAAGTAGAGCTCTTCGTGAGTGCCGTAGAACCAGCTGCCGAACCAGGCTGCGCCATATGTGGCCATAGGGCCTACGAGGGCTCCGCCGACATTGTGGGCGCAGTTCCAGATGCTCATCTTGGTGCCTCGCTCGCCGGGAGAGAACCAGTGGGTCATCACACGGCCGCAGGGAGGCCAGCCCATACCGTTGAACCAGCCGACCAGGGCGTTCAGCACGCCCATCACCAGTATCGCCAGACCTTTGTTCTCAGCGCCTATGAACTGGATGGGAACTATCATAAAGCACATCGAGATGGCGGTCAGGATCAAGCCCATAGGCAGGAACACGCGGGCGTTGGATCGGTCGGACACGCTTCCGTTCAGGAATTTAGAAAGGGCGTATGCGGCGGCGTTGAGACCCAGCACGAAGCCGAGCTCAGTCTTCTGGAAGCCCAGCGGCACCATAGCCGGGATGGCCATAGAGAGGTTTTTGCGGACCAGGTAGAATCCGGCGTAGCCTATGAAAGCGCCGATGAACACCTGCAGCCTCAGACGTTTGTACTTGGCGTCGGCCTCGGGGCCGGTCTGTGCAGGCTTATATTCGGGTTGCTTGAGGAATTTAAGCATTATCTTACTGTTTGGATGAGTATGTCAGGATAGTTGGAGATGATGGCTTCCACACCGCAGTCTACGAGGTGGCGCATCATTTCGGGGTTGTCGACGGTCCAGGGGACGACGCCGATGCCGTGGCTGTGGCACCACGCCACATTCTCAGGAGTCACGACGCTGGCCTCGGGACTCCACCATTGCGGCTTGAAGTCGAGGTTCCCGAGCAGGTTCTCGATGTCTCCCCCTTCTTCGGCTTCAGTAAGATATGAAAGGGTCAGCTGCGGCCACTTGGCGTGCATATAGTTCAGGGCGCGGGTATCGAAGCACTGCACGATGAGACGGTCGCCCAGGTTCTTGGACAGCAGCAGCGGCACGCAGGTGTCGCAGAAGACCTTATAGTCGGGCCAGAGAGTTCCCTCTCCTTCGCCCGGCCACGACTTGATTTCGATGTTGTAGTTCACGGGCTTAAGGCCTATCTCCTTCGCATAAGCCTCGCTCACGTCTATAAGCTCGCTTGCAAGGGGCTTCACCTCGTGGATTTTCTTCTGCGTCGGCCAGCGGGTCACCGTCCTGAGTCCTACCTCGTATTTTGCGATGCTGTCGTAGGACATCGTGTAGAGGTATTCCTTCGGCTCGTCATCCATCACGGGAGTCCCGTCGGGACGGATGGAGTAGCGGGGATGGAAATAACTGTCGTGGGAGACGACGACATCGCCGTCCTTCGACAGCTGCAGGTCGAACTCGAGAGTATTGACGCCCAGGTCGAGGGCGTTCTTCATTGCGGAAATCGTGTTCTCAGGCATCAGCCCGGCGCCTCCGCGGTGCGCCTGGACGTCTATTGCGGGTTTGTGTGAGCACGCAACCATAAGCGCGCAAGCCATAATCAGAAGTATTTTTTTCATAGGTAAGGTGGTTCAGATTTGTATCACGCTAAGATAGCATTTTTGCGCGTGATTTGCAATCGTCTGAGCCAAAGCTTAAAACATAAAGCCATCCTTACATCCTGTTCTTGGAATCGCTGCCGGCGCCGGTGCCGCGATACTTGCTCTGGGCGGCGTTGAAGATGTAGCGGACAGAGAACTTGACAAGCTGAGTGTTCATTATGTTCGTCTGCCTAACTTTGTAGTCGCCGAAATCGGTAGCGACATCGTTGTGGCCCATTCCTGCCAGGTCTTTGCCCTCGAGACGCAGTACCAGGGAACCATCCTTGAGAAGAGTCTTCTGGATAGCGGCAGAGAGGTCGAAGTAGACATTGGTGAGGTATATGTTCTGATTGTAACCACGGCTGTAGACGACGCCGCCAAGTTCCAGCTGCCACCCGCCCTTCAGACTCAGAGTATTGAACAACTGACCAATGAACATAGGCTTGTCATTGAATGAAGTCTGCCTTATGCCGGAGGGTTGGCTTGAGTCAGGAGCGTTGATGGTAAGCCACTGGGGCTGAGCGACGAAAGTATAGTTCAGAGAGAGCGGGCCGATCGTAGGAGTCAGGTTCACGAAAGCCGACAAATAGCGGAAAGGCTCATCCAGGTTGCGGGGTTTGACAAGCAGCACACCTTCATCGTTGTAACGGCTGGCCCACATAACGATGGCTTTGTCGACGTGAGAGTAAGTGGCGCCGATTGTCACGAATTTCCACAAGGCGGTCAGGCTCACGTCGTGCATAATCTGAGGCTGCAGGGCAGCGTTTCCGCTCTGCCACAGGTAGCGGCTGTTGTAACGGATGGCGCTTGAGAGATTGGAGAAGTCCGGACGCTGGATCTTGGTGCTGTAGTTCAGCAGAAGCTGTACAGGACCGAAAGCATTGGAGTAAGACACTGTCGGGAACCAGTTGCCGTAAGAGCGCTTGATGTCGTTCTGATGACCCAGAGCATCCTCGTAGACATAATTGACGTGCTCATAGCGGACTCCTGTGCACATCTGGCCGAATTTGGGCAGATAGAAAGCGTATGACGCGAAACCGGCGATATTGTCCTCCTTCACGCTGGCATCTGAAGCCGGCACGGGAATGCCGGTGAGGGTGTATTTGTCAGTGCGGCGTGAGAAAGTCTCCTCGGTGCCAATCTGGAACTGTCCGACAAGTATGGGGTATGACAGGACAAGCTTGGTGGCGTACATCTTGTTCCGGCTGTCGGAATTGGTGCTTACCTTCGCGTCGTGCGTCATATCGCTGGTTTCGTCAGAACTGCTGACAGTCGTGCTGACATTGGTGAAATAATCGGCATTGAAGTCGATGTTCAGCTTGCCGCCCACCGTGCCGTTGTAATATAAGTTGGTGCCGATGTTGTAAGGAGCGACATCTCCAAAAGTGTCCTTGGTGAGCGTTTTTATGTTGTCAACCACGACGCCGTCGCGAGACACCAGGTCAGTTATAAGGGTTTGCTCCTTCAGGCTGAGATTACGGCCCCATTCGACCTTTCCGCCAATGAAATGATCGTCGGCAATCTGCCAGTTGATGCCGCTGCTGCCGCCTATGCTGCGAGCCAATGCTTCAGCGTCGATGGTAGCCTTGTCGAGGAATACCGGTGAAGAACTGGTTCTCTTCTCAGCGTCGCTGAGCTGGAGGATATTGTTCTTGTTATACTCGACGCTGGTAAAGATGTCCACTCCGCCTGTCCTGTAGTTCAAGTTCACGTGAGCTGACTGGTCGTTGAAATCAGCTCTTCGAAGGGACTGGGCGTCAGAGAGGTTGAGATTGAAGCCGAAACCGTCGCCCTGGCGGCGGATGGTCTTGATCCGCACTACGCTGCGCACCGTGGCATCGTACTGCGCTCCGGGGTTTGTAATGACCTCGATGCTCTGGATCTCGTTGCTCTGCAGGCGTTGCAGCTCGCTTGAGTCAGTCACCTTGTGGCCGTTGATATAGATCAGCGGGGTGCCTTTGCCGATCACTTCGATGCCGTTCTGGCCCTTGACGATGCCGGGGGTCTTGGACAGCACATCGTTGGCATCGCCCAAATGCTCCAGCACAGAGCCACGCACGTTGGTCTGAATACCCTCGCCGGTCAGTTTGGTTTTCGGCATCACGGCAGAAACCGCTGCGCCTTCCAGCAGCTGAGTATCTTCAAGAAGGGTGATGACCATTCCGTCCACAGGCGTCATATACTGCGTCTGATAGCCCATCATCACGACCATCATTATGCCGTCGGTTTCATCAGTCACTATATTGAATGTGCCGTCATCTTGCGTCACTGCGCCGCAGACTACACTTGAGTCAGCTCTTGACAGCACTGCCACGTTTGCGTAGGGCACCGGTTCTCCCTTGGCGTCTACCACCTTACCTTTCCAATCTTCCTTAGCGCCGGCCGTCAGTGCGGCCAGCATCATCATCGTTGCTAAAACCGATCTTTTCATCTTTTCTTGCGTTTGGATTTTGCTTATTAGACGCAGCTTTTTCAAAAATACTACACACATTAAACGCAAACTCACTCTAAAAGGTTGGCAAAAAAAATATATTTGTATAAATAATGACGTACAGAGCAGAGAAAAGTTAATGAAGCAATGAAAAACGCATTTGGATATATCCTGGGCTTCCTGATCTTTGTGGCCGGCATTCCTGCCCTTATGTGGCTGATATCCGGCAGACCCTTTCCCTGGGCGCCTGAGACAGGTGTTGCTGTGGTTGCAGCTATTCTTGCTGCCGTTGGACTTGCTCTGAGCGTATGGGCAATCGTATATATGAAAAAGGTCGGCGAGGGCAACCCCTTCGACGCCTACAATCATCAGGTAGCGCCGCGTACGAAGCATCTGATGACTTGCGGGCCTTACAGTTTTTCCCGCAACCCGATGCTGCTTGGCATATACATTTATGACATCGGTTTTATGTTATGGCTTTGCAGCCTCTGGCCGCTGATTGTTTTTGCAGTCGAGGTGGTGCTGCTAACCCTTCAGGTTAGCGCCGAAGAAAAGCGCCTCGAAGCGGATTTCGGAGAAGAATACCGCGAGTATAAGAAAAGTGTTCCACGCTATCTGAAAATTGACGTGCATGGTTAGGAAGATTCATCTGCTGGCCATCAACGGACTGATGTGGACGGCTATCGGGACCAAGATCGCGATAACCGGCGTGAGCCATTATATACAGACAGTACGGGACACTGCGGCGGTCAGTGGTTCGGCAAGTTATGCCGGCCTGTCTAAGCTCTGCTGGATGATTCCGCTGTCAGCGCTGGTGTTCGCAGGGTTCTACTTGATGTTCACCGGGGTGGTGCGCAAGTATTCGGCACGCATTCACGCTCTGCCCGGCGAGAAACAACCCGTCTACAAGACGTTCAGCGTCAAGGGCTACCTGATTATCGCCTTTATGATTTCGCTGGGAATTATACTTAAGCATATCCCTGGCATCCCGGCCTCATTCTTTGCCTGGTTCTACTGCGGCCTCGGCCCTGGTCTCCTCTCCGCCGGCATCCGCTTTCTTATCCGCTGGTGGAAAGCCCGTGATTTGTAACCCCAGGGTTTCAGCTGGAAACGCAAACACCTCCCCTCTTTTTTGATGGGGAGACGTTAATGTTTTACATTGAAAATGAAGAGATTGAAAATCACGCGCAAAATTCCTTCAATAAATTCACAAAATAATTTGGTTTATATTATAAACTACTTTATCTTTGTAATGCGGTTAGGACAGACTGCGCAGCTGGACCCGGCCGGAAAACCTGATAAATTATTAATACAATGGAAAAGAACAAAGAAATGACAGCGAGCGAAAGCCTGGCTCTCATCGCTGAAACGATGAATAACAGCCGCAGGGTTATTCTCCGCACCAACTCAAAGCACTTTATCCTTTGGGGTGTATTACTGACTGTATTGTCTCTCGTAATCTACTTCCTCTGGCACAGCACCGGCAGCGCTAACTGGAACCTTCTATGGTTCGCTATGCCTGCGATCGGCTACGGAACCGCTGCTCTTGTCAACAACAAGAAAGATGCTGATCCGAAGAATGAAATCAGCCGTCTTCTTGGTCTCAGCTGGGCGGCTTTCGGCTTTTTTTCAGTAGTTCTCAGCGCCATCGCAATCTTCGCAGTTCCGATGAACATCACCCTCATCATCGTCCTGCTGCTCGGTCTTGCAGAGTGCATCTCGGGAGTTATCCTGAGGAGTTGGCCCATCGCCATCGCAGGTATGATAATGGGTATCGGCGGCGCAGTCGCTGCAGTTCTTCTGAAGTCTGAAGCTCAACTGCTTCTCTTCACCCTCGGCGGACTCCTGCTCGCAGTCACCGGTCTTGTAATCAAACTTCAATACAAATAACAGCTATGTTTCCGAAACTCGACCCGATCCTTCACTCGGAGCTGAGGCTGGCCGTGATGTCCATCCTCGCCGGTGTCGAAGACGCGGACTTCTCCTTCATCAAGAAGCAGACAGGCGCGACATCCGGAAATCTGAGCGTGCAGATCGACAAACTTTGTGCGGCGGGCTACATCACCGTGGAGAAAGGCTTCAAAGGAAAGATGCCCCGCACCACCTGCCGCATCACAGAAGCAGGCCTTCAAGCCTTCAGCAACTACGTCACAGCCCTGCAGGAATACCTGTCAGCCGGCAAATAAGGGACAGTAGCTTCCCTGCCCATAATGGCAGATAACAAAGAAAAGCCGTCGCGAAAAACGACGGCTATTTCTTTTACATAAAGCTCAATGGGCGATCAGGCCAGATCCTCCGCCGTGAGGTAGTGCAGTCCGTTGGCTGATATTACTTCACGGGCTTCCTGCTCCTGGTCGGTGCGGAAGACGAGGATGCCGTTGCCTTTGTAGAGGAAAGCATACATATAGGTAATGCCGATGGACGCGTCGCTGAATATGCGCACCACGTCAGCCGCTCCGCCGGGCTGGTTGTCAAGCTCGAGGGCGAAGACTTCCGACAGCGCCACTGCCACTCCTGCTGCCTTCAGTTCGGTGTAAGCCCTGTCGGGCTCGCTGCAAATAATCCTGAAAATGCCGTATTCCGCCGTGTCGGCGATAGTGCAGGCAATCATCTGGATGTGAGACTGCTTGATGAGTTCCAGCACTTTGATGAGCGTGCCGGAGCTATTCTCGATGAAGATGGATAGTTGCGGAATAGTCATAATATGCTGTTTTTAATTATTGCAATTTACGCTTGTCGACCACGCGGGTGCTCTTGCCCTGGCTGCGTTCTATCGTGCCGGGAGCCTTGAGCTGCACCTTGACTCCGATGCTGAGCACGCTCTTGAGCTTGGCTGAGAGTTTCTTGCTGAGCTCGTCGATGGCTGCCGGGGTGTCCATCGTGGCAGTGAAATAATCCTGACGAAGCTCTACCTGGACGGTCAGCGTGTCGAGGTTGTTGACACGGTCAACGACCAGCATATAGCGGGGCGCGATTTCCTCCATTGTGAGAACGACGCTCTCAACCTGGCTCGGGAAGACGTTGATTCCGCGGATGATGAGCATATCGTCGCTGCGGCCCTGGATGGCGCTCATACGGACGTTCGTGCGGCCGCAGGGGCACTCCCCTTCCATCAGCGAGCAGAGGTCGCGGGTGCGATAGCGCAGCACCGGCATTCCCTCCTTGGTGAGGGTTGTGAACACGAGTTCTCCTGTCTGACCTGCGGGCAGCGGCTCGAGGGTCACGGGGTCGATTATCTCGGGGAAGAAGTGGTCTTCGTTGATGTGGGAGCCGTGCTGCTCGTCGCATTCGTAGCTGACGCTGGGACCCATTATTTCGCTCAGGCCATAGATGTTGTAGCCCTTGAGGCCCAGCCTGCTCTGGATCTCCTGACGCATACCTTCAGTCCAGGGCTCAGCGCCGAAAGCTCCGGTGCGCAGCTTGATCTGGTCCTTGGTTATGCCCATCTTCTCCATCGTCTCCGCGAGGTAGAGGGCGTAAGACGGCGTGCAGGCTATGCCGGTAATGCCGAGATCGCGGATCAGGCGGGCGTGCTTCTCGGTGTTGCCGGTCGATGCCGGGACTACCGACGCTCCCACCTTCTCCACTCCGTTGTGGGCTCCGAGGCCGCCGGTGAACAGGCCGTAACCGTATGCGACTGAGAAAATGTCGTTGCGAGTAACTCCAAACGCGGTGAGGCTGCGGGCCATACACTCGCTCCAGACGCCGATGTCCTTGCGGGTATATCCCACGATCGTAGGATTGCCGGTGGTGCCGCTGGAAGCGTGGATGCGGATTATCTCGCTGGCAGGAGCCGCCTGCAGGCCGAAAGGATAATTGTCGCGAAGGTCCTTCTTTGTGGTGAAGGGCAACTTGACGATGTCATCTATCGTCGTGATGTCTTCCGGGGTCAGGTCCATCTCCTGGAGCTTGTTGCGGTAGAAGGGAACGTTGTGATAGACGTATTCGACTACTTTGTGGAGCCGTTTGCCCTGCAGCTCGCGCATCTGGTCGCGGCTCATACATTCTTTTGTGGGATTCCAGATCATTGTATTGTGGTGCTTACTGATTCTTTGAGTGGTTGAGGCCGAGGTCGAAGGCCTTGAGGTTTGCTGCGACCACCGCCTCGCCCTTGGGAGCGAAGACACGGGCCACGGCGTCGCGCAGCTGCTGCGGCTCGAGCAGCTTGATGAAGGGGGCGGCCATACCGAGCAGCACGACGTTGGCGCTCTTGGGCAGGCCGTTGTCGCGGGCCATCTCTTCGATGTCGAGGCGGACGCTGTGAGGCATCGCGTCAATCTCCGCCAGCACTGCGGCCTGGTCGGGGTAGTTGGGGATGTTGACCACCGGCTTCGAAGACGTCACGATGATGCCGTCCGCAGCCAGGTACGGCAGATAGCGCAGGGCTTCCATCGGCTCCATCGACAGAATCATATCGGCACCGCCGCGGGCTATGAGGTCGCTCCAGATGGGTTCCGTGGACAGACGCAGGTCGCTCTGGACGTCGCCGCCGCGCTGGCTCATACCGTGCACTTCGGCCTGTTTGAGGTGAAGGCCTGCGGCTGTCGCCGCTTCTGCTATTATCGTCGCGATGGAGAGGATCCCCTGCCCTCCTACACCGCAGAGTTTTATGTCGAGTTTCATTTGCTTTCCGTTTTCTTGGCAGCACGCATCCTGCGGCCGAGGGTCTGCATACATTCGCGCTGAGATATGATCACCGATACGCCCTTGTAGGCCATTTCTTCCCTGATTATGCGGGTTATTACTTCCATATTCCTGGGCAGCGGCACGACAAGGTGCAGGTGCTCGCGCTCCACACCGAGGGCCAGGCATATCGCTTCGTACTTGTTGAGGCCGGCTGAGTCCTGTCCGCCAGTCATCGCCGTCGTGAAATTGTCGCTGATTATCACGGTGATGGGGCTGTTCTCGTTCACGGCGTCCAGCAGGCCGGTCATACCCGAGTGGGTGAAGGTGGAGTCGCCGATGACTGTCACCACAGGGAACATTCCGGCGTCTGCGGCTCCTTTGGCCAGAGTTATGGCCGAGCCCATATCGACGCAGCTTTCCAGAGCCCTGAACGGAGGCAGGAAGCCGAGGGCGTAGCAGCCGATGTCGCCGAATATCCTCGAATCAGGAAACTCGTTGGCCACGAAGCCGAGGGCGGCGAATACATCGCGGTGGCCGCAGCCCTGGCAGAGCTGGGGCGGACGCGGGGCGACGTTCCGGGCGGGGCTGAAGACGGGACCGCACTTCACACCGAGGGCCGAAGCGACGCTGTCGGGGGTCAGCTCGCCCATACGGGGCAGGCAGCCGTGGATCAGCTCTCCGGTCAGGGGCATACGGGTCGCGTCAAGCTCGCCCTGGTCTGCACGGCGGCCGGCCAGCTTGCAGACAATCGGATAGCCGGCACCTAGTATTCCGCGCACGTTCTCCTCTACGAACGGCTGGCCTTCTTCGACAACGAGTATCTTGTCGCAGCTCGCCGCCAGCGCCTTGACCTTGGCCTCAGGAAGCGGGTACTGCGAGATTTTCAGTATGGGGATGCCTGCGGGGGCAGTTTCCTTTACGTAGTTATATCCGATGCCCGCGGCGATGATGCCCAAGGGGTGGATCGGGGCGGGGGTGGCGGCGGGTGTGGCATCCAGGCCTTCCAGCCAGTTGTAGGGCGAGTCTTCAGAGCAGCAGCCTATGCGGTCCTGGAGGGACACAAGCTTGGCGTACTGCCTGCGCGCGTTCAGAGGGATCAGCACCCAGCGGCTGAGGTCCTTGTCAGGATTGAAAGGATTCTCGGGGCAGGCCTCGCCACGCACCTCCACTGCAGCCCGCGAATGCGCCAGTCGCGTCACAAGGCGCATCAGCACAGGGAGTTGCAGAGCTTCAGAAAGCTCGAAGGCCACAGACATCATATCGTAAGCCTCCTGCTGATTCGACGGTTCCAGAATGGGCACCATCGCAAACTTCCCGTAGAAGCGCGAATCCTGCTCGTTCTGCGACGAGTGCATCGAAGGGTCGTCCGCGCTCAGCACCACCAGACCTCCGTTGACGCCCGTGCTGGCCGAATTGATGAAGGGATCGGCGCAGACGTTCAGACCCACGTGTTTCATACACACCAGGGCCCGCTTGCCGGCATAAGACATACCGAGCGCAGTCTCCATCGCAGTTTTTTCGTTCGTGCACCAGCGGCTGTGAACTCCGCGTTCCTTCGCAAGAGGGCTGTGCTGTATATATTCTGTAATTTCGGTGGACGGGGTTCCCGGATAAGCATACACACCAGACAGTCCAGCGTGCAACGCTCCCAGGGCCAACGCCTCATCGCCAAGTAGCAGTCTCTTTTCAGACATAATTCAGATGATAAACTGAAGGGCAAAAGTAGGTTTTTACCGTCACTAATGCAAGAAAACGCCGCCCTTTGTGATATTCTGCCCTCCCTTCCCAGCGTGCACCGACGCTCGAATAGACATCCCCCATCCCGCTGAACCGAACCCGGCGCGGCCAACAGCACGCAAAACCAGCACCCGTCCAGCGAAAACGCCATTTGCGACGGATACGGCCGGAAAAAGGGCCGATTTCCCGGCCGAGCAGTTCTGCGCGAGGTATTCGGCCGGAAAAAGGGCTGATTTCCCGGCCAAGGGGAAGATACGTGCTTCCGAAAAGCGCAGGATGCGGAAAAAGATATTCTCGACGGGCAAGCGAGCCCCCCCCAGAGCTCGCGCAGTCCCGGCGGGAAATATCTTTTTCTTCTCTTCCCTGCCCCGCTCGCTCATTTCCTCTGCATATAATGATAATATCACGCTAAAAACTCATATTATGCGGCTGTTTTTCTGAAAATCAGGGGTTTGGGGCCGCATGGTATGAGGGAATGCGCAGTACAGTCATATTATGCGCTAGCGCATTTTTCTTTCCGAGTGTCTGGGTGGCGAAGGGTTTTCCTCGGACGGCAGCAGGAGCCCCCCAGAGTTCCTGCTGTCGGACGGGAGGAAACCCGTTCCCGGTTCTTCCTTCCAGCACAATTGCAATTTTACGCAATTCATAAAATAATTTTATGTTTTTCATAAAATTGGCATTATCTTTGCCCACCGATACATCAAAACTAAACAGACAAGGATATGAACAATTCAACACAAAAGAGCATCAAGAGGCTCTCCACCGCCACGCTCATTATCGGCGGTCTTACTATTGCCTATCTTTACTGGGAGATGATAGCACAGTTATGGGTAGACAGTTATATTTTCCCTTTAACGTGGAACCCTGACATCAAGGGGTGGCAGATTTTCATTCTCGCGGCTCGTTTCCTTGGATTGACACTCCTTTACATCCTATGTTGCATTTTTCTGTATCGTACCAACAAAGGACTTAAAAATGGTGAAATCTTCCATAAGTCAAATATTTCCCTTATCCGGTGGGGTGCCCTGGTCGCAGCAGTTCTCGCCTTTGTCAACTCAAATTATGCTGCTGTCGTGAAGGGGGAATCAGAGCTGATGCTGGAATCCAACACCATCCTGATCCCGCTCATCGTCCTCCTGTTCGCAGGACTCTACAAGATGGCATACCTGGCAGCAGAAGACAGCAAGCTCGCGATATGATTACAGTAAACCTCGATAAGATGCTCTGGGAGCGCCATATGAAACTCTCGGAACTTTCTGATAAGATCGGCATTTCAATGACCAACCTTTCCCTGCTCAAGACAGGGAAAGGCCGGGCCATCCGCTTCACGACTCTGAACAAGCTTTGTCGGGTGCTGGACTGCAAGCCAGGTGACATTCTGGACTACCAGCCGGACCCGGAAGGCACTGAAATGGAAGATGACATCTACGCGGATTAACTTTATTATTGCGCTGGCATTCCTCCCTGCCCTGCGGAGCGAGCAACCCCTGGGGCGGGAACTTGGTTCGGTCGCACAGGCCAAAAGACCTTTTCTTGTCAGGAACATCCAGCTCTCTGTCCGCAGCAACCACATCCCCGGCTGCGTAGCGTCCATCAACATCGGAGTCGCCGTCAAAGGGATTGAAGTGCTGAAATAATACAGTTTTTCAGCTTACAAAATGTAAGTCCAATGTAAAAATCCATATTTGGCAGATGCTGTAAAAATGCATATAAAGGCCTTATTTGGAGGGTTATGAGCGAACGGAGCGAAGAGCATTCCGCGAAAAAGTTGGAAACTGTCACAAGTGCGTATTTTTACATTTGAGACGGGCGGACGTTTACGTAAAAAAAAAGTGCTTTTGAGGACCTCTCTTCCGATGGGCACATTTATTGATTCAAACTGGCTTCTGACAGCTCTGATGCAGCGAATTGGCACAAAAATGCATCATATAATAGATGCATCCGCTGATGTCACGAACAAGAATGATAACTCAGCCTCATACATACACAAAACGCAATTTGAGCCCATATAACGAGGCTTTTTACAGTTTTTTTACTACTTTCGCTTAATTATTAGATAAGTTGCCTGATTGTTTTATTAAAACCAGCATCACAACGGTTTGATAATCAGAATGTTGATAAGAACTTTCATATCAGTTGCAGTTTATCTGCTGGCTCTCGTTCCAACTCTTTCCTTGGCACGCGGAAATGAATCCGCGCACGCTTACGCACGCGAGGAAAGCCTGCTTACAGAGCAAAAGGCATCCCTCTGCAGCCCTGCCGCCGCAAACGATGATGACTTCGCAGCCGTTTCCGCCCCCGACACCGTCACGACCGCCGCAACTGCCACCGCAGCCACCCCTGCCTCATCAGCCAACTCAACCGCTGCACCCCAGCAGCCTCAGCGCCGCTACTGGACCGTCACCGGCGCACCGTACATCGACGAGCCCCTCCCGGCAGGCCGGCGTCCCGTCATCGGCCTGTCCACCAACCTCCTCTACGACGTTGCTACAATTCCGAGCTTCGGCATCGAGTTCTATCCTGCCCGCGGCCACTGGACCTTCGGCGCCGACCTCGATTTCTCGCACTGGATGCATCGTTCCACCCACTTTTACAATCAGATCCACAACATAACGCTGAGCACCCGCCGCTATTTCCGCAGCAGCGACTCATACACCACCGCCCGCCGCCATAAATCCGACAGCCCCGCAGTATCCAGCTTCTACGGCCTCTACCTCACCGGCAACGTCAACGCAGTGCAGTACGGCCTCGGCTGGGATGCCCACGGCTGGGAAGGCGAAGGTCTCGGCGTCGGCATCGGCATCGGCTACAAATGGCAGCTCGACCGCCGTATGTACCTCGACCTCGGCGCCACCGCCGGCTTCTTCTACTCCCGCTACGACCCGTACGTGTGGGGCAACGACGACACCGGCTGGTATTATTACGATTACAACGGGGACCCCAGGGACTTCGTGCGACGCCGTATGGCCCTCACGTGGTTCGGCCCCACCAGAATATACCTCTCACTGGGAGTGAACTTATTTGACAGAAACAATAAAAGAAGATAAAGCCAGCCCGCAAACGACACAGACACTGAAGAACGAATGACCCGCAGAACTCTCATACCGGCACTGATTGCCGCCACAATCCTGGCGGTGAGCAGTTGCATCGAGCCGCCGCTGCACCTGAAGCAGTCGGTGGAGGTCATCGTCAAGGTGCTCTGGAAGGTCGATGTCTACCCCGACGGCGTGAAGCCCGACGGCGTCACCCTCTACTTCTTCCGCAACGGAGAGTTCTATATGCAGCACACCACCTCCCAGGTAGATTCCTGCGTCGTGCAGCTTGCCCCCGGCAACTACAAGCTGTATATGATAACCCAGAGCCCCGAGGAATACTGGAGGATGGAATTCTTTGATATGACCGACTACGAGAAAGCGAGGGTCAGCGTGACCGAGACCAAGAGCAACTGGTACACCAGGGCCAATGAGGAAGTGCTCATCAACAACCCTGAGATGATGGCAGTCGGCGTTTCGGCTGAATTCGAGGTGCCGGAGAGCCTGCTCTACGAGCATAACCGCATCGCCACCAAGGCCGGAGAAAATGTGGTCTACTACACCGTCACGGTGCCTGTCGACCCGCAGAGCGTTGTGTCGCAGTACTGGGTGACCATCTACTCCGACAATGTAGACGTGCTGAAGTCTGTGCGCGCAAGCACCAGCGGAATGGCCCGCAGCTTCAACCTGACACAGGGCAAGACCGGCGACGAGGAAGGCACCCAGTTCATCACCGAATGGACGCTGACAGTGGATGACGAGGCCCGCCGCGTCGGCCACCTGGACGGCAGGGTGACAACCTTCGGTTTCCCCCGCGGAGAGCTGCCCAGTCCCAACCGCGACTCTACCCTCAATGTATCAACGCTACTGGTTGACAATAAGACAGTTGAAGAGTACCGTTTCTACGTCGGCGACAAGATCCACCTCGAAGAACCGGTCCCCCAGGGATACCGTCACCTGTACCGTATAATTTTTGGCAGCATTTTTGAACCAGCGATCCACCCGAAAGATGTTGAGCCTGAACACGGAGGCGGATTCACAGCTGGAGTGACAGACTGGGACGAAGAGCAAAATGTAGATATAGGAATATAACGCCCTATGGCGACAACATATAAAATGAACAAAAACAATAAACAATTATTAATAACAACTAAGCTTATGAAAAAGACTATGCTTTTCGCAGCAATCGCTGCACTTGTACTTGTCGCAGGTTGCGCCAAGAACATCGACCTCGCACCGACAGCTACCACCCAGCACGCTATCGGGTTCTCAAACTATGCTCCCAGGAGCCTTACCAAAGTAAATGACACTTTCGTTAGTGGCACTTCTCTAGTTGAAGATAAGACTTTTGCAGTTTATGCTTGGGCTACTCCTTATAACAACTTTCTTGGCACTACTCCCGGAACCCCTGCATTCATGAATCCGGCAGTAGTAACTTGGAAAAATGACACCACTGACGGAGATGGAAACACATACGAGCCCGTGCGTTACTGGCCCGCTGGAGACGAGCCCGATAATCTTTCTTTCGTGGCTTATTACCCTTATGGTGGAGCAGGCATAACAGCTCCTACCTTCACTAGTGGTGTGGGCACTTACGTTTTCGCTGCTCAGACTACTTCTGCCGCAATGGTAGACTTCTTGGTCGCAGATGTTGTAAACGACCAGACATACAATAACACCATTGTTAGTCCTACTTATCCCGGAACTGTTAAGTTCAATTTCAAACATCAATTGACCAAAGTCCAATTCCAGTTCAAAAAAGCTACCGGACTTAGCAACACAACAGTTATTGAATTGGCTGAAGCAAAACTGGTAAACATTAAAACCAACGGTACGCTTTCTGCTATCTATGCTCAAAATGATACACCTGCAGTCAATGCCCAAGGAACTACTACCACTACTTGGAGCGCAAGGACCAAAGCAGATACTCCTTTCGATTATGATGTCACTCTTAATCAGACTAACCCTTCTACATCGGCTCCTATTGTTCTTACCACTACTGCTTCTACAGTTCATCAAGATGATATTTTCCTGATGGTTCCCCAGAAAATGGTTGCTGCTGGAGATACCGATGAAGATAGTGGAAATACCTGTGTAGCTGCTGACGAGCAGAAGTTAGTAATCACTTGGAATGTAAAAGTATATGACACGGAAACTCATGCAACAGCAAATGGTAGTGAAGGTTTGATCTCAACAACCACTAACACCGCAAATCTTTCATTCAAGAATAACTTAAGGACTTCAGATGACTCCGCTGCTGCAGCTGCCATCAATTGGGCAAAGAACCAGCAAGTTAACTACACTATCACTATCGGTCCCAAACCCATCCTGTTCACTGCAGAAGTTGTGGCTTGGACTACTCCCGCAAGCGAAGGTTACTTCAACGTACAATAATTTACCCTTTTATAGCCCATACGGTCCTGACCGGCCGTATGGGTACTAATATGTCAGCAAGGCGCAACATATCTCTTTTGATGGCCGCACTTTCAGTGCTGCTGAGCGTTGCGTGCACCAAGCTCGCCGGCCCCGGCGACGAGGGCTGGACGGAGCTGCAGAGCGGCCGCCAGGTGCGTTTCAGTTCGAGCCTTGCCACCACTGCTACGAAAGCCACCTCAACCCTGCCCGACAACACCACTTTCGGGGTCTTCGCCTTCTATCAGGCGGGCACTCCAGGCAGTGCGGGCTCTTGGAACAACAACCGCACTCCGAACTTTATGTTCAACCAGGCAGTCGAATTCAGACTGCCCGATTCATACACCTACACCCCCCTCAGCTACTGGCCGAGCAACGAGTACAACACTCTGTCCTTCTGGGCATACTGTCCTTACAGTGCTACTCCTGACCTGCTTGCCCGCGGCTCCACAAATGCTTACACCAGCGCATCCAAGAATATCCCGGACATCCGGTTCTCCTCTGACGGGCATACCGACCTCATGGTATCGGACATAGTCACTGATCAAACATACAGCTCCCAAAATGGCGTCGTGCAGCTGACCTTCAGCCACGTTCTTTCAAGGATTGATGTCAAAGCCGAGAAAGTAGACTCCGAAGGCAAATACACTGTGACGCTGGACGCTGTAAGTTTCAAAGGGCTGTATGGCACGGCCATACTCAGAAACCAAAACGGAAACTGGGAACTCACAGGCTCAAGGCAGGATGAAGTCTGGAGAGCGGCTCCGACTCCGAGTCCCGAACTCTCTCACGAAACCGCCACCCACATTGGAAGCGCCATCCTCCTGCCCCAGGACCTCAGCAATGATGCATCAAGGCTTCAAGTCGAGTACAGCGTTTCTTACACCGAGGGTGGAACCACACATTCATACTCCACAGTGCGTCAAGCGTATCTGAGAGATGTTTTTTACAGTATCGGCGGGGGCACCTGGACCAAGAATTCCCACTATGTCGTGACACTCAAGATAACCCCCGGCAACCCCATACAATTCACCGTCACCTGGGATACCTGGGGCGCAGACCATAACTATCACCTTTCAAGTTAGGATGAAACTTTGGCACACCATATCGCTCTTGTTCGTCTGCGCGCTGCTTTTCGGCTGCGAGAAGGAACCGCGTGTCGATATGGACCTGCCGATAAGTTTTTCTACGGAAGTTTCGACTGAGACAAAAGCCATCAAGCCGGACGATCCGCACGTTCTTTTAACCGTCGGCAATAAAGCCAGCATATTTGCAACCAGAGTCTATGCCGATGTACCCGAGCCCGTTTTCACCAATCGTATTCTGACTTGCGATGAAGTACCCAATCAGTCCACACCGACCGATCCTCTCAGCAGTGCTTGGAGTTATACTCCTGTCGAATACTGGAAAGATAACGGAGACTATTACTTTTCAGCTGTTTATCCGTTCAACCAGGATATCGTCATTGACAACACTTATAAACTCAATGTGAGTTATCAGGCTGGAAACAACACAGATATGATGGTTGCCAGAGCATACCGGGATGCTGCCGTAAGCAAAGACCCGGTCAATCTGACTTTCAAACATACCACCGCTGCAGTTCGCTTCCTCTTCGGAAAATCTTCCTCTTCGGATGCGGACCAGTATCAGTTGACATCATTCCGATTGGAAAATTTCATCCCTTCAGGCAGTTTCTCGATGTTGACCCAAGTCGCCGGTTCACCTACCATCACATCCAGCGACTGGACTGTCCAAAGCAGCTACAGCAATCTGTTCTCGTGGACAGCCGACACTCCTTCCGAGCGGAAGACAATCACCCACCCCACCAATGTCGACAACCCTGACGGATACACTCCTATGGGATGGTATTATATGGTTCCCCAGACTCTTTCAACTAATGCTTCCGTGCGTTTTTCCGTCTCATACAACAACGGCACACCGGTTGAAACTGTCCTCAATATCTACGGAGCAACCGACCAGACGAGCGAATCCGGCACCGCCTGGGCTCCGAACCAGGTTTACAACTACTTCATAACGCTCAACCAGAGCGGCCTCGACCTTACCGTAAGGGCAGTCCCCTGGGATGAGGTTCAGGTAACTACTGACGATTTTAACTTCGAATGATGACGATGAGAAAGGCTTCGTTCATATTGCTTTTGTTCTGCGCTTTTACAGTTTGGTCCTGTCAGGAAGTGATAATACCGGGCAGTGAAGGCTCAGGCAGCGGCAGCATCGAGCTGAGGCTTAACTCCGGCAACGCCATAAGCCTGCAGACCAAGGCCACCGACCTTGAAGAGGGACTGGAATTCAACAACGTCCTGGCCGTTCTCGTCAACAACAGCGGCAATGTAGTCGACAAACAATATGTAGCCGAGGCTTCAGCCGTCACGCAAGACATCATCCAATTCGATGGCCTCCTGCCCGGGAACTACCAAGTCTATGCTTACGCGAACATTGACGCCACTGCTTGGCAGAAAACCGGAAGTGAGACAATTGCAAATCAGGAACAAACCCTTACTGCCGGAACACCTTTCTCAAGTTTTGTGAACCGTGAACTCGCGGCTCTGACCGGCACAGACGTGCCATCTGACCCCTCCACTTCGATGCTGCTTACGGGACACAAGGAAATCCTGGTCGGACTTGCAAGAGTTACAGATACCCTTGACCTGCTGCGTCCAGTGGTCCGATTCAAAGTCACGGTCCGCAATCACACCGACTTCCCCGTTACGGTCGATGATTTGCGCTTCAGTTCTTTCAATCCGGACAAAGCCTATCTTCTGGACCATCTCGATGCATCGGGCGTGCCCTCGGTTCCTGCCAGCGTAACATATAGGGATATGCCTACATTTGACACGTCTGCCGGAGATGACAACTCAGTTGCCGCGAATGCCGAAGAAGTCATCTACCAAAGGCTGATGTATGAAAATGCATATCCGGGCAATTATAAGATTTACACTACGCTCTCGCTGGACCGATCTTCCGCATCGATGAGCACACTACAACTCAGTCTTGGCGACCATCCGTTCGGACTCATCGACTACGCGACTTTGAATGCGATGGAAAAAGGAGACCACGCCAGTGTCCTTCTGATCAATCCACGAACGGCCACCCGCTCCGGACGCCTCTATTACGGAATCGGAGACACCGGCATTGCCTGGGAGAGTTGCGGGTATTCTTCATACAACAAGTTTTTATTAAGGGCCCTGGCCATATACAATGAGGAAGCAGTGCATACTTACGATGGTTTCAGCTACACCGGATACGGAAACGATAAATCTGGCCTGGCAGGATGGACCGGCAACAGTATCGATCAAGCGTACACAGGGAATACTTTTAACTATACAGGTGCAAGGAGCCGCTATTTCTTGTCTCTAACAAGGCATGACAGTTATTTCTCGATTGACGGGTTGTCCACCAATGCTCCTGCTCAGAGATCTATCCCGAAGGTAAGGCTTGCCGCTGGAGTCAAGGACAATAGCCGTTTCCCCGGCGATTTGCCTGTCAGTTATATGGTCCAGTTCGTCAATGACGATTCCAGCGATCCCAATTACGGCAAATATCTGAAGTCCGACAATATGTGGGGCGCCAACGAAGCAAATGCAAAGCTTTGCAAAGTCTCTTGGGAAGATGATGGTTCCAGCCGACACGACCATCAGTTCATCCTCTTCGGCACATACCAGTCAGGAGGCCCTATGAAGCGCATCCTCAAAGAGAACAAAAAGGAGGTTCCGCTGACATATATGGCCCGTAACGAGGAAATCAACGTCATAATCAATGTCTACTACTCCGACAAGTCCGGAGAGCTGGACTTCGTTGTGGACAATTCCACCTGGAAGACAGCCACGACATCCACACATACCTTCAAATGATCAAGTAATGAAGAAACACCTTTCTATATTAATCAGTTTGCTCAGCGTGGCCCTTCTTGCATCCGGCTGCCTGATGGAAGACCTACGTCAGCCCGGCAGCGTCAAGGATGGAGAGTTGGTCGACTGCGTCATCTCTTTCGGATCTCCCGAAGGAGCGGCAATAGATGTAGGCACAAAAAGCGAACTCGGAATCGTGCGTGAGAGCAATGTGTTCAACATCTACTTGATGGTATTCGACGGGAATGCGGCAGGCAGCAACAAGATTTACGGCAAGTACTTCGACGGCAGGAACCTGAACGACACTACCGAATCCAACTATTGGACTGTAACCAATATGGCCAACAAGGACAGTGCTCCGACTTCCGGCACACTCCATATCAAAGCACCCAGCAAGACCGGCTGCACCATCGTAGCCGTGGCCAATATGAACCCCAACGACCTCGACGTTTCTGCTGGTTTGCTTTCCACCATCCAGACCTTCGGAGAGTTGCAGGGTATCGTTGCCAGCCAGGTCCGCAGCGAAATAGCGGCCAACTCCGGTTTCTTCCTGATGACCGGCCAGATAGACGGAGTCACCATCAGCGACAACAGCTCTGACCCTGGTCACATCAGCACGCAAACCTTGACGCTGAAGCGCCTTTACGCCAAGGTAACCTTCAACGTGCGAGTAGCTAAAAATCCCAATGGCAGTAAAAATTCCCTGCTTCGCGCTTTCGATCCCTATACCTGGCAGGTCGTTAATGTCCCCACTTGTTCCTATCTGCTGGAAAGGACGGATGAAGATGCTGCTAACACAGCGGCAAAGTTGTTTTCAACCGATGAACTCGGTTTCGAAACCGAAACGCTGACCAAAGACAACAATGACTACTACAGCGACGGTGTGACCAAGGTTTCAATCCACAGTTTCTCTTTCTATATGATGGAGAACCGGCATACGCCCAGATCAGGTATTACTACATACGCAGACCGTGAAAGACGGCAGAAAGACGCATCTGGAATCAACGGGGATTATTTGTACACCGATCCCTTGTCGGCATACGTAGTCATCACTGGCAAAATAGTGATGGGCACCACTACTTCCACGAACCCCAATGCTACGTTGGACGCCAATGTCCGATACGAAATACATCTCGGTGATTTCACTTCAGATCCAAAGAATTTCAAAACAGAGAGGAATCACAACTACGTCTACAACATTTTCATAGGAGGAGCCGATGACATCAAGGCTGAGGTGGAGTCCGGCACTGAAGCGGAACCGGGAGCTACCGGCCGGGTAGTCGTTGCGCTCGAACAGGTCTTCGACAGCGACTGCCATTACAGCACCCAGGTCATCTCGTTCCACGCCAACTATATGGACCCGGAAAACATCAGCTGGTATGTGGAAACACCTTTCAACCCGGATGGTGTCGGCGGAACGGATGTTCAGGAAGGCAGGGCTACGATGGAGCAGATAGACTACAAATGGGTGGAGTTCTTCGTCAATGAAAAAGACGCGAACGGCAACTACTATTCCGACAGGCGTGCGGTTTACAAGCCCCACGATTACGACTTCAGGGATATCGACGGAAATGTAATTCCGCCGGGGGACAAGCGAAGGACTATGTATGTCGATGAGCTCGTTACATACCTGAAAACCCAGAAGCAGAAATATGATGCCCACCAGACAGATCCTTCGCAGCCCGAAAGCGATTTCGACACAGACGGCGGCACCGACGGGCCGAAGATAACTGTCACGGCCTTCATAGATGAATACTACTATACAAAGAACCCTATTTCGAACGAGTATGATCCCACTTTGTGGAAGACGGTCGTGAACCACCCGATGAGGAGGATGCACATCCTGGCTTCATCGAAAATATCCGCAGACAAGGAGAGCTCGGCGATCGGCTCATCTTTCACCCTGCAGCAACGCTCTATCCAGAGCATCTATGCCGTTCACGAAGTAGCTGGCCTGCAATCAGCCTGGGGAATGGAATTTTCGGATGACGAGAGAGAAACCGGCGCATCAACATATTGGAAAAACAAAAATATGGAGGACTGCGGCAACACAAGCGCCACGAACGGACGCCTGAACTCAATGAAGATTTGGGGCATCCTGAATCCGGCAGGAACCAATTATGTGGTTGGAGAAAGGTGGGACAAGTATCTTAACCTTCGCGGTACCAATGAGACTGCCCAACTTGTGCCTGACTACAATTACCTGCGTTACAGTTGCCTATCCCGCAACCGCGACAACAACGGCAATGAAATCATAGACGCGGACGAAATCCGCTGGTATATGGCCTCCGACATACAGCTCATCGGTGTTTTCCTCGGAGCGTATGGCATAGAAGGCGATGCCCGCCTGTACCAGCGAAGTGCGTCAGACCAGGAACAAGGCAATAAAGACAAATGGCGCCAGCACATCCTTGCCAGCAACCGATATGTCTATACTCCTCAGCAGCAGTCAGACTGGAACAACAGCAACAAATATCCCCGTATCGTGTGGGCAGAAGAAGGCGTAAACGGAAGTAACTATAACTATTCAGGAAGCGACCAGACAACCGTTTTCAGCACCCGTTGTCTGCGCAACCTGGGCTATTATCTCGACGGCGGTCAAAGGAAAGACATCACGCTGGCGGAAGATCCGGAGGTTGAGCCCAATCCATATATGCTTGTAACCAGAAAGCATCTCAATGAAAATGGCTCAGTTACATCCCCCTGGACAGGCGCCTACGACAATCGCACATTCTACGAATTCGATTGCTCCCGCATCAATCAGGCTTCTCTGCGCGAATCGGTAGACCACGAGCTCATCGGCCACGACGAACACAGCAAGATGGCCTGTCTGTCAAAAGGCTTTGTGACCCTGCCAGCCATCAATACGGTCAATCTCAACAACTACACTGCCTATCAATTTAACGGCAAGACCTATAATCTGAAGAAAATCAACGAGCTTAACGCCTATTTGGATGACAGTTTCCCTGATCTAGACGCCAACCTTGATGTCTGTCCGGACGGATACAGGCTGCCCAACGTAAGGGAAATGTCCATTATGTGGACTATGCTTACTGCAATGACCACCAATGATGCAGATTACCTTGGTTCCAACGACAGCAATGCGGTGCCTTGCAGGACTCACTGGTCTATGGGCAAAGAAGGCACAAAGATAAAGATGAGCAACAAATGGGGTTGGGCTATGAGCAAGGGTCACCTTCTGATGGCCGACAATAACACTGATAGGCCCACCATCCGCTGCGTAAAAGATGTTGAATAACAATATGTCTACAAACTCCCACTACCACTTAGATCTACATTCTCAGATGATTCTCGATGAGTATCGCGAGAATCTGCCGCTGTTTCAGAAAACATCCGCCGAGGCGGTTACTAGTATTAAGGAAATGCTGTCGCAGGCGGAACTGCTTGTCGCTGCGGTTGAGAGCCGCGTCAAGACTGAGAAGTCGCTGGCCGGGAAGCTGGAGCTGAAGGGCTCTAAGTATGCGTCGCTGAAGGACATCACGGACATCGTGGGTGTGCGTGTCATCACTTTCTACATCGATGATGTGGACAAGGTGGCGTCGGCGGTGGAGCGTCTGTGGGAGATTGACTGGGAGAACAGCGTGGACAAGCGCAAGCTGCACCAGATCGACAGCTTCGGCTATATGTCGCTGCACTATATATGCAAGGTCGCCGGGTCGCCCTACCGCTTCGAAATCCAGATTCGCACGCTGCTGCAGCACGCCTGGGCGAATATGAACCACGACACGGGCTACAAGTCGGGCGTGGAGATTCCGAAGGAGTACCTGCGCAATATGAACCGTCTGGCAGGTATGTTGGAGCTGGCTGACGAGCAGTTCAGCCGCATCCGCACCGAGCTGCCGGATTACCGCCGCCGAGTGCAGGCGCTTGTAGCTTCCGGCAATCTGGACGACGTGCAGCTTGACGGCGATTCTTACCGCAGTTACCTGCAACTGGACCCCTTCGGTCCGCTGAACCGCAGGATTGCGGCCGTGAACCAGGCGGAGATCGAAGAAGTGTCGCTAGTGAACTTCCTCCCCGTCTTCAAGGCGATGGGATTCCAGACTCTCGGCGACATCGCAGCGCTCATCAAGGACTATGCGGACGCTGCCTTCCAGATGGCTACCTACCAGATCGGCCTGACCGACCTGGACATCGTGTCGTCGTCGATCGCGCCGCAGAACCTCTGCATCGTATATATCCTCATCAAGGGCGGCGGCCGCGCCGGTCTGCGCTACCTGCTGGACACTCTCAACGGTGAGTCTGAGAGCAACGATATGATCGCCAATATGCTCATCGAGCAGGCTTCCGACCTTCCTTTTATGAACCAGTAAGCTATGGCAAACAAACACTTGGACACCAGCCTTCTCGACAAGGCTATCATATATGCCGTCAATGCCCACGCCGGCATTGAACGCCGCGGCAAGGGATTTCCTTATATCGTTCATCCGATGGAGGCAGTGGAGATCGTGGCCACGATGACTCCCGACCAGGAGCTGCTGGCTGCCGCCGCACTGCACGACGTTGTGGAGGACACTGACACTACGGTGGATGACCTTCGCGCCGTCTTCGGCGACCGCATCGCCCATCTGGTGGAGGAAGAGAGCGACAAGTTCACGGAGGGAGTGAGCGAGCAGGACAGCTGGCACGACCGCAAGCAGGCTGCCATCGACCGTCTGGCCGCCGCTTCGAAGGACGCCAAGATGGTGGCCCTGGGCGACAAGCTGTCGAATATGCGGGCGATATGGAGGGACTGGATGGTGAAAGGAGACGACATCTGGAACATTTTCCACGTCACCGACCGCGCCGAGCACGAGTGGCACTACCGCGGCCTTGCCGACTCGCTGCGCGAGCTGGACGACACGGTCGCATTCAAGGAGTTCGAACATCTCATCAATAAAGTATTTGGCAAGAAATAGCTATGGAAGCAAGACACATCTCCCTCAACGATTTCGTACTGTCAGGCGGAGGATTCAACGGCGAGAGCTACGACCACAAGGGCAACCCCGACCTGATGCTCAAGTTATATTTTCCCGGGAAGATCCAGCAGCCGTTCGACGAGATGCTGATGGCCCGCAAGGTCTTCAACCTCGGCATCCCCAGCCCTGAGCCGGGAGAGTACGTTGTGACTGAGGACGGCCGCTACGGCATCCTTTTCCACCGCATCCACGGCAAGAAGTCTTTCTCACGCGCCTGCGGCGACAACCCTGCCGAAGTAGCCCGCTACGCATCGGAATTTGCACAGATGTGTCTGCAGCTGCACTCGACACGCGTCGACACCACACAGTTCGAGAACGTCAAGGACCGCTATTACCGGCTGCTGGAGGAGAATCCCTTCTTCACCCCTGCCGAAAAGGACAAGCTGGGCCGCTTCATCGCCGACACTCCTGACGAGGACACTGCCATCCACGGCGACCTGCAGTTCAGCAACGCCATATTCGCAGGCAACAAGCGCTATTTCATCGACCTCGGCGACTTCTGCTACGGCAACCACCTCTTCGACCTGGGAATGGTCTACCTGAGCTGCTGCCTTAGCCAGGAATCGTTCATAACCGAGACCTTCCATATGCCCAAGGCTGTTTCCATCAAGTTCTGGAACAATTTTGTCCCGGCTTATTTCGGCAAGAACGCCGTCAAAGCCGAAATCGACGAGATGATGCTCCCCTACGCCGGGCTCAAGACGCTCATCATAGAACGCGACGCAGGGCAGCCCCAACCTGAGTTCAGAGCCGCCCTGCGCAGTGTCCTGGACTAAACCAGCCGTCTAGAATTCAAAGCCTACCGACAGATAGCCGGTGACGCCGCTCACCTGGCACCACTGGACTGCAAGTTTCAGCGGGCCGAACATTGACTGACGGGCATATTCTGCTCCGAATGCCCAGGTCGGGACCATATGCAGGATTTCTTCTGCAAAAGGAGTATCCATAAACGCACCGGCGCGCACTGTCGCGAAGTTCTTGCGGGCGAAACAGTAGCGCAAGTCTATCTGGCCTATCGCGCTGTATTCATTGGCTTCCACATATCCACCGGGGATACCGAAGAAAGGCACCTGGCGCTCGGTGTATCGGGCCGGCATAAAACCGCCGACAGTGACGATGTGCTTGGGATTCATATAGCCGGGATCATCCGACATCCATCCCACATTGACAGAAGGGATGATGGCGAAACTCTTGCCGATGGGGATCACTCCGGTGAAGCTGGCCAGGACTGAGGCGTACAACGGCACGCTGCCATCTTCAGTCATAACCTGGGACATCTCGTGGATATCATAATCGGGGTCGAGGTCTATCGCATAGCCTTTGAAGTTTAACCTTCCGTCGAGACCAAAGCGGAAACCCTTCTTGGGGAAATATCCGTCGTCAAAAGTGTCGAATTTCAATATTGCGAAAGCAGAAAGCCAGTAGCTCTTCCAGTCCCAGTCCATCCATTCGAAATCGGAGCTGAGGTAACGCTCGTAGGGGTCCATCTCGAAGGTGACGCCGGCCTTCATATTTCCGAACCTCATCCTGGAATCTTCGACATAGGCGTCGAGCGCTGTCGTGAATAATTTGTCATCTACGGTCGAATAGTAGCCGTAGGAGGTCCTCATAATGCGGGCACGTGCTGTCAATCCCACGGTGGGCAGCCCTATCTTGGACTTGTAGGCTGCATCCAGAGTCAAGCCAGGGTTGGTGCCCAGCCGGACATCCGCGGTCAGGCGGGGGCCTGCAAGCCTGCGGGTGCCGAGGCCGAGGTGCAAGGCAAGTGACACTGCCTCGTCTGTATCGGCACGAAGGCTGATGGCCGAGTCATTGACCTGGCCTTTCTGGCAGTCGAAGACAAGTACGAACGGCTCTTGCTGACCTTCGAGGTGATATGTGATGGACTCGAACGCCGCCGTGCCGTAGATGTAGTTGAGCATACGCTCTATGATAGCCCTGTTGTAAAGGCTGTCGGCGGGATAATCGCTCGGGTGAAGGATCTTGCTGCGGTCTTCTTCTGCTATGCCTGTGAACTTGACTTCCTTGACGAAGACGCTGGTTTTGGAGAGGTCCAGGGCCTGGGGACGGTGAACTACCGGAGCTTCAGGCTTGCCGGCCACCTGCGCCGCTATGGCTTCAAAGACCTCTTTGTTGGCAAGGGCGTTCTGATAGCCCTGATCGATGATGTCGTCGACACTGGCGTCGTCGAACGAAAGCATATTGTATCCAGGAAGTTCGTGATGCACGTCGAGGTCAGCCATCTTGGTTGCTTTCTCCACAGCCTCAGCGGACAGCAGGACGATGGTCTGGAAAAGGAAGTCGATCGGGTTGTTGAGCTCGTCGATGCGGCGGTGGATGGCCATATCGGAGCCTATGATGATGTCCGCTCCCATTTCCTTGGCAAGGTCGACGGGGAAGTTGTTGCGCATACCGCCGTCGAGGAGGATGCTGCCGTCTTCACGTACCGCACGGAAATAGAACGGGATGGCCATTGTTGAACGCAGGGCGGTGGTGATGTTGCCGCTGGTCCAGTATTTCGGGGTCATCGTGTACATATCGGTGGCCACGCAGGCGAACGGGATGGGCAGATCTGCAAAGCTGATGCTGTCCTGGTAGCCCACGCTGATGCAGCTGAGCAGGTTTCGCACGTTCAAGCCATACAGGTAGCCGTCGGGCATTCCGAGTCCCATCTTGTTCAGGGCCTCGTTCGCCATATCGGAGGTATTGTTGCCTGCCTCTTCAGAGATCTTTTCAAACAGGCGCTCCTTGGCAAGACGTTCGGCGAGGTCTTCGTCGTCGTATTTGAAAGGCACTCGGAAGAGGAAACGGTCGCGGTATTTGCGGAGTTTATATGTCACATAGTCGTTGTCCACCTTGTCGGACATCATAATCGGCCATTGGATGTCGCGAACGAGGGAATCCAGCTGGTCGTGCTTGTAGCCCATAGCGTAGAGGCCTCCGATGAGGCCGCCCATACTGGTGCCGGTCACAATGTCGACGGGAATGCCCAGCTCTTCGATGAGCTTGATGACGCCCAGGTGGGCAAGACCGCGGGCGCCGCCTCCTGCGAGCACGAGACCCACGGTGGGACGATACTGGCGGATGGAATCCATCCTCGCACGGACTTTGGCGAAGGCGATGGAGTCAGCTTCGGGGTTTGCACTCGGGAGGATCTGTGCGGCTGCGCCGAGACTGAATGCGCACGCCAGACATATCACACAAAAGAGTTTCTTCATAATATCTGTAGACAAGTGTTTTCCAAGCCGTAAATATAAGCAGATTTTTGTATCTTTACCTATCCAACCATTTAGCAAGCTGCTCAAAAACACTCTTTTTCGTATGAAACGCATCGTTTTCACTCTCATTGCAGCCCTCGTGCTGACATCAACGCTGACTGCTGCGGCCCAGGACGCCCCCCGCCGTTACGGCATCAAGTCCGGCATCATCAAGCTGATCTCATCGACTGCAGGAGTCGATACGCCTGAAACCCAGTATTTCGACGACTACGGCGCAAAGGAAAGCATAGTGTATACCACCGACATCCCTGGAGTAGTAAAATACGACAACTGGGTGATCACGATCGGGAACACGATGTACGGCGTCAGCGTCACCGAGGACAAGCGCAACTACGGCAAGCCGTCGGAGAATCCCGTCCCGGACCTGACTTTCAACAATCCTTCTCCTGAAGTCACTGCAAAATACAACATCAAGGAGCTCGGCGAGGAGAAGTTCCTCGACCGCAACTGCAAGATATTCTCCTACGAGACCACCCAGAGGCGCACGACCATCACCCACAAAGTGTGGATCTACAAGGGCGTGATCCTGAAACAGCAGTCCAAGATCCGCAACCGCGACGTGCTTATCTACGCCACCGATTTCCAGGAGAATGTCGCCATTCCCGCCTACGCGTTCCAGATAAAAGATTAACCCCGAAATGAAGACACTTCTGCTGCTGGCCCTTCTGGCTACCGTCAATTTCTGCTCATCCACCGCATCGGCCGGCTCAGCCCCCGTCCCCGTCCCTGAAAGGATCAATCCCGACTCGCTGAGAGCCGTCATCAAGGCGGAGCTGATGGAAGAGTTTCTGGACGTTCTGGCCTCCGGGCACCCCGTAGCCCCTGCAGTGCCCGAATCCATCGAGTTCGCGGGCAAAACCTACCGTTTCGACACCGACGCTATGTTCGAGCGTATGGACCGCGAGCTGATCGCCTTCACCTATATGCACACCAATTCGACGCTGATGCTGAAGCGCTCGACGCGCTATTTCCGGATGGTGGAACCCATCCTCAAGGCCAACGGCATCCCGGAGGACCTCAAATACCTGATGGCAATCGAGAGCAACCTCGACCCCAAGGCAGTGTCGACTTCAGGCGCCGCGGGCCTCTGGCAGTTCCTCAAGAGCACGGCGCCCCAGTACGGGCTGGAGGTGTCTTCGGAGGTTGACGAGCGCTACAACATCGAGAAGGAGACCGAGGCTGCCTGCAAGTATTTCAAGGAGGCCTACGCCAAATACGGCGACTGGCTGACCGTGGCCGCCAGCTACAACGCCGGCCAGGCCGGCATCACCCGCCGCATCAACGACCAGAAGCAGTCTTCGGCCCTCAACCTGTTCCTGCCGGAGGAGACTTCAAGGTATATGTTCCGCATCCTTGTGGCCAAGATGTTCTTCAACGACCCCGCCTCGTTCGGCTTCAACGTGCCCAAGGAGGATTACTACCCCTACCGTGAGCCCCGCAAGGTCATCACTGTCACCACCTCCATTCCCTCGCTGCCAGACTTCGCCGCCGACAACGGCGTCACCTACGCCGACCTGCGCAACGCCAACCTATGGCTGCTGGGCACCAAGCTCACGGTCCCCGCAGGCAAGTCCTACAAGATAATCATCCCGGCTACCCGCTGATTTTGGGCCGGCACTGTTCCACTTTTGACGAAAAATTCTTACCTTTAGGTTAACTAAAACCTTTTAATATGAAGAAATACTTTGCTGAGTGCGTCGGAACCTTCGTTCTGACACTTCTGGGCTGCGGAACAGCTATGTTCCTCGGCTGCAACACACCGGCCGGCGTCGTCGGCACTGCTGTTGCGTTCGGTCTGTCCGTAATCGCTATGGCTTACACCATCGGCGGTGTTTCAGGCTGCCACATCAATCCTGCCATCACTTTCGGCGTAGCCCTTGCAGGCCGTATGAGCTGGAAGGATGCTGTCGGCTACTGGTGCGGACAAATCATCGGCGCAATCATTGCCGGTGCCGTACTGCTTCTCCTCACCAAAGTCGTTGCCGCTCCTGACCTGACCGGCGGCCTCGGCACCAACGGTGTTGCAAATGCAGGCGGTGTCGGTGGCGCGCTGCTCGTCGAGTGCCTCGCTACCTTCCTGTTCGTCCTCGTAGTTCTCGGAACTACCGACTCAAAGGTAGGTGCAGGTAACCTTGCAGGTCTTGCCATCGGTCTCACACTGATTCTGATCCATCTGGTGTGCATCAACCTCACCGGAACTTCTGTGAACCCTGCCCGTTCTATCGGACCGGCTCTCTTCGCAGGTGGTGAAGCCCTCAAGAATGTATGGGTGTTCATCGTTGCTCCTATGGTCGGCGGCGCTCTTGCAGTTCCTGTATGGAAAGCCATCGCTCCCGCGAAATAACGAAGCACTCCACAATCTCTTATAAACGCAACGGGCTGCAACAGTCCGTTGCGTTTTGTAAGTTTATGTCAATGAAACGCATCCTCACCCTAAACATACTCTTATTGCTGTCTGTCACCGCTCTGGCGCAGGAGTTCGACGCCGGAGTGGACAGGCTCTACATTGACACCCGAGGCATCTACCATCTGCAGCACGACGAAGGCAAGGTCAACACCCAGTTTATGGCGGACCACCTGAACCTGAACATCTTCGGCCACATCGGCGACCGCGTCAACTATCGTCTGCGCCAGCGTCTGAACAAGAAAGTGTTCGACGAGAACTACATCTTCAACGCCACCGACTTCCTCTACATAAACTGGAAGGCCACCGACCGCTGGAGTTTCCGTATGGGCAAGGACGCCGTGCTCATCGGCGGCTACGAATACGACGCGGTGCCCATCGACGTGTACTTCTACAGCAAGTTCTGCAACAGCATCAACCAGGGCTTCACCTTCGGCGCGAGCACTTACTTCAAGATGGCCGAAAACCAGAACCTCGCCCTGCAGGTGTGCACCTCTCCCCTCTCCTACGGCTACCAGGGCGTATATGCCTACAACCTTGCCTGGATGGGCAAGATACTTCCCGTATGGAACACCATCTGGACCTTCAATATGGTCCAGGATATGGACGGGCGCTTCATCAATTACATAGCGCTCGGCAACCATTTCCAGTGGGATAATTTCCTTTTCGACGTTGATTTTATGAACAGGGCCTCGTTCAGCCAGAAACGTTTCTTCGGAACCGACTTCACGGTGATAGTGAAGACCATCTGGAGCCTCGGCAACTGGAACCTCTGCTTCAAGGGCGGCTACGAGCGCAACGACGCTGACAATGTCGATGCCCAGGGACGGGCCTTCGACGAAGTCCTGGCTCCGGGCACCAAATACCTCTACGCCGGCGCCGGCGTGGAATACTTCCCGATGGGCCGCGACAATGTCAGGCTGCACGCAGTGTACTACCGCGACAACTTCGTCAGCAGGGACAATTTCGATCTGGGAATAACCTGGAGGATAGATATTATCCGCCGTTAATAAATCTCTGAAGCAACTATCTGCATAGCTATCTCGAGCATACGTCGGTCGGTGTCGTCGAAAGTGGCGAGCCGGTCGCTGTCGATGTCCAGCACAGCTGCGACCTTGCTTTCACGGTCGAACAGCGGCACAACGATCTCGGAGCGTGAAGCGCTGCTGCAGGCGATGTGCCCCGGGAAGGCCTCAACATCTTCGACCACCACACTCTCAGCCCGCTTCCACGCCGTGCCGCAGACACCCTTTCCATAGCCGATGCTGTAGCATGCCACCGGCCCCTGGAACGGCCCTAGCGCCAGCTTCTCCCCTACAACCCTGTAGAAACCGGTCCAGAAGAAGCGCATAGTCTCGTGCAGCAGAGCGGCGGTGTTGGCCATGACAGCCACTTCGTCCTGTACACCTTCCACCAGGCTGGCAAGCTCCTTCAGCAGGTCGGCGTAGCGCAGCGCCTTGAGGTCTACGTGGCAGTAGCCGTCGGCGTGCTTGATCAGATAGTCCTGATGCTCCTCCTCGGCCGGATAGAAATTGCGCAGCGGCTCTACTTCCACGGCCAGGGGACTCCCCTGCCACTCTTCTTCACGGCTGTACGCCTCCTCGATAGCGGCCACGTCGGCAGCGTCTTCCCAGTAGATACCGGTGCGGTAGCGTGTGCCCTCGTCCTTTCCCTGCCGGTTGACGCTCAGTGGGTCGATGATCACAAAGAAGGCCTCCACCAGCCTGCGCAGAGGCATTTTCGAAGGGTCGTACGTCACCTCGACAGTCTCGGCATAGCCGGTAGTGTCGGTATAGACTTCACGGTATGAGGGGGCCGGCGTGCTGCCGTTGGCAAAGCCTACGCGGGTCGCTTTTACTCCGGGCAGCTTGCGCAGGAAATGCTCCCCGCCCCAGAAGCAGCCGGCTGCGAAATATATCTTTTTGCAGTCCATAGTCTCTATATTGCGGCGTAAAGTTAATGATTTGGCGGTTTTTTAGTATTTTTGCCATCCCTAAAATGACAAATATCGTATTGTAACAATAATATTATGAAAAGATTATCCCAACTGATCCTTGTCCTGGCGGCAGCTGCGATGCTGTTCTCCTGCTCAGGCAAGTATGAAACCGTCAAGGGCGACCCCCTCAAGACCAAGATCTACACTATGGACAACGGCCTGAAGATCTATATGACCGTCAACAAGGACGAGCCCAGGCTCCAGACTATGATCGCCGTGCGCACAGGCGGCAAGAACGACCCCGCCGACAACACCGGCCTCGCCCACTACCTCGAGCACCTTATGTTCAAGGGCACCGAGAACTTCGGTACACAGGACTTTGCAGCCGAGAAGCCGCTGCTCGACAAGATTGAAGAGCTCTATGAAGTCTACAGGACCAAGACCGACCCTGCCGAGAGGAGGATGCTCTACCGCCAGATCGATTCTGTCAGCTATCTTGCTTCACAGATCGCCATCCCCAACGAGTATGACAAGCTGATGGCCATCATCGGCTCGCAGGGCACCAACGCCTTCACTTCGGAGGACGTCACCTGCTACGTGGAGGACATTCCGTCCAACCAGATCGACAACTGGGCCAAGGTCCAGGCCGACCGTTTCAAGAATATGGTCATCCGCGGTTTCCACACCGAGCTTGAGGCCGTGTACGAGGAGTACAATATGTACCTCAATGACGATATGGAGAAGGCTATGACATCCATCGCCAAGGAGCTTTTCAAGAACCACCCTTACGGCACGCAGACCGTCATCGGTACCCAGGACCACCTGAAGAATCCGTCAATCTCGACCATCAAGAAGCAGAAAGCCACTTACTACGTTCCTGACAACATCGCCATCTGCGTTTCCGGCGACTTCAATCCTGACGAGTTCGTGAAGACTGTCGAGAAGTACTTCGGCGACTGGCAGCGTTCAGCCGGCGTACCCGCGCTGAAATATGCAGAGGAGGCTCCCATCGCCGCCCCTGTGGAGAAGGATGTTTACGGCACCGAATCTGAGTTCGTGATGATCGGCTGGCGTTTCCCTGGCACCAAGGATGCTGAAGGCGACGTGGCAGAAGTTGTGTCTTCAATTCTTTACAACGGTATGGCCGGCCTCATCGACCTCGACATCAACCAGCAGCAGAAAGTGCTTGACGCCGGTGCATTCGCCTACGGTATGGTTGACTACGGCGAGTTCCTGCTAGAGGGTTATCCGAAGGAAGGTCAGAGCCTCAAGGAAGTCCGCGACCTGCTGCTCGCTGAAGTTGCCAAGCTCCGCAGCGGCGACTTCGACGAGGACCTCGTGGAGGCTTCCGTCGCCAATTACAAACTCGGCCAGATGCGCAGTTTTGAGAACAACCGCAGCAGGGCTATGGAGTATGTGAATTCTTTCATCACCGGTCGTGACTGGAAAGACCGCGCCCTGCTCCTCGACAGATTAGCAAAAGTGACCAAGAAGGATGTCGTAGACTGGGCCAACAAGTATCTCGGCGCCGACAACCACGTCACTGCCTACAAGCACATCGGCGTCGATCCGGACATCCACAAGATCGAGGCTCCCGCCATCACTCCCATCGCTACCAACCGCGACAAGCAGAGTGCTTACCTGGCTGAGGTAATGAACACCACCGTCGCTCCCATCGAGCCCGTGTTCGTGGATTTCTCAAAGGATATGTCGACTTTCAAGGGCCGCTCAGACCTCGACATCGTCTATAAGAACAACGAGAACAACGACATCGCTCAGATGGTCTTCCTCTTTGACGAAGGCCTTCTCACGGATCCTGCCCTGAGCATAGCTCTCAACTACGTAAGCTACCTCGGCACGCAGACCCGCAGCGCTGAGGAGATCGCAATGGAGATGTACAAGCTTGCCTGCAGCTTCAATTTCAGCAGCGCCGACGAGCAGACCAGCATTTCTGTAAGCGGCCTCGGCGAGAACATCGGCCAGGCTCTTGAGATTGCCGAAGACCTCATCGCAAATGCGGAGCCTGACGAGGAGATCCTCGCTGCCCTCAAGATGGACCTTCTCAAGTCACGCGAGATGAACAAGTCCAACCAGAGCGCCTGCTCAAGCGCCCTCAACAGGTATGTCATCTACGGTCCCGACAATGTGAAGGCACGCACTCTGACCAACCAGCAGATCGTCGACCTCACTTCCGAGGAGCTGCTGGCCAAGGTGACCAATCTGCTCAGCAAGCAGCACAAGGTGCTCTACTACGGTCCCCAGACTTCGTCTGAGGTCAAGAACCTCATCGCAGAGAGCCACGACGTGGCCGCAGATCTCGAGCCGCTCACCAGGGTTCACTCAACCAAGCTCACGACTCCTTCACCGAAGGTTTTTGTGGCTCCTTACGACGCCCGTCAGTTCAATTACATCCAGTATACTAACCGCGGCGAGAAGTTCGTCCTCGCCGACGAGCCTGCCATCGCGCTTTACAACGAGTATTTCGGCAGCGGTATGAACACCATCGTGTTCCAGGAGATGCGTGAGGCAAGGGCTCTCGCCTACTCTGCCGGCGCCCGTCTGGCATCGCCGACCTACAAGAGCGACGACTATTACTTTATGGCAAGGATCGGTTCGCAGAACGACAAGCTGAAAGCTGCGGTCGAGGCTTTTGACGAGATCATCAACAATATGCCGCAGAGCGACCGCGCGTTTGAAATCGCGAAGACTTCTCTCGACGGTGTGCTGCGCACTACCAGGACCAACGGTGCCGCCGTGCTCAACAGTTATCTTACTGCGCAGGAGCTGGGCATAGACGAGCCTGTCGACAAGCTCGTTTATGAGAAGCTCCAGGGCCTGACTATGGACGATCTGGTGGGCATCCAGCAGAAGTATGTCAAGGACCGCACTTATTTCTACGGCATCCTCGGCGATCCCGCTGATCTGGATATGAACTATCTCAAGACTCTCGGCCCTGTTCAGAACGTTACCCTCGACGAGATCTTCGGATATTAATCCATAAATACATTATAACGCGAAAAGCCGGCTCCTGTCAGCCGGCTTTTTCATTTCAGGCAGGGCGTATGCTGAGGAAAGGAGGGCGTAGGGAACATGGCCACCCGGCCAGGGAAGGGGAGGGTGCCCGTTGATTGCGATTTATCGCGCAGCGATGACGATGCAGGCACTGGGTGGGTCCGACGGAGCGACGCGACTGAGCTTCCCTAAGGCCTCCTTTCCTCAGCATACGCTATCGTGTAATGTTACACGCTTACGCTGTACTCGTGTTTGATTTCTTCCATTACGAAAGTGCTTTCGATGGAAGCGACATTGTCGTGGCGGCCGATTACGTTCAGCAGGAACTGCTGGTAGTATTTCATATCTGGACTCTGGATGCGCAGCAGGTAGTCGAAACTGCCGGAGATATTGTAGCATTCCGTGACTTCCGGCACGTCCTTGATCATAGCCGTGAAAGCATTGGCGAGCTCCATACTGAGATGCCGCAGCTTTACGCTGCAGAACACCGTGAAGCCCCGGTTCAGCTTCGCTGCATCAAGGATGGTGGCGTACTGCTGGATGTAACCGAGACGTTCCAGCCGCTTGACCCGCTCGTACGTCGGAGTGGTAGACAGATGCACCTGCGCAGCCAGTTCTTTGTTGGTAAGACGGGCGTTGTTCTGCAGTGCGCGCAGGATGTCGATGTCCTTCGCGTCGAGATTGTATTCTTTTTCAGCGGCCATTTCGAGTATGTTTTGGAATTAAATTCTATATTTTTATGCAAATATAGTAATTTCTTCCAAAGTTTATCATTTCCTTGGTAAATGTTCGTGGCGGGCCGACCTTTGCACCGAAAGAAATCGAAAAACAATTAAAAACATACGACAATGAGCAAGAATTACCGCTTCGAAACACTGCAACTCCACGTTGGACAAGAACAGGCAGACCCCGCAACCGACGCACGCGCAGTGCCCATCTATCAGACCACTTCCTATGTTTTCCATAATTCACAGCACGCAGCAGACCGCTTCGGCCTGCGCGACGCCGGCAACATCTACGGCCGCCTGACCAATTCCACCCAAGGTGTCTTTGAAGACCGCGTGGCCGCCCTCGAAGGCGGCGTAGCCGGCCTCGCCGTCGCCTCGGGCGCTGCAGCGATAACCTATGCCCTGCAGAACATTGCTCAGGCTGGCGACCACATCGTCGCTGCCGACAACCTCTACGGCGGCACCTATAACCTCATCACCCACACTCTCGCCACCCAGGGCATCAGCAGCACCATCATCAACATCAACGACCTGGCCGCTCTCGAGTCAGCCATCAGGCCCGAGACGAAAGTGATATATGCAGAGACCTTCGGAAATCCCAACGGTGACGTGCTGGATGTGGACGGCGTGGCAGAAGTGGCCCACCGACACGGCATCGTCTTCATCGTCGACAACACCTTCGGCACCCCCTACCTCATCCGTCCCATCGAACACGGGGCGGATGTCGTCGTTCATTCCGCCACCAAATTCATCGGCGGACACGGCAGTTCGCTCGGCGGCGTGATCGTCGACGGCGGCAAGTTCGACTGGCTGGCGCACGCAGACCGCTACCCTACCCTGACCAAGCCTGACCCTTCATACCACGGCATCGTCTTCGCACAGGCTGTCGGCGCTGCGGCCTATGTCACCCGCATCCGTGCCGTCATCCTGAGGGATACCGGCGCAGCCATCTCTCCGTTCAATGCATTCCTGCTGCTGCAGGGGCTCGAGACTCTGTCGCTGCGCGTGGAACGCCACGTGGAGAACGCCCTGAAGGTGGTAGACTTCCTCAATAGCCATCCGAAGGTTGCCAGGGTCAATCACCCCGCCCTTGCCGGACATCCTGACCACGCACTCTACGAGAAGTACTTCCCGAACGGCGGCGGCAGCATCTTCACCTTCGAGATCAAAGGCGGCCAGGAGGAGGCGTGGAAGTTCATCGACGCCCTGCAGATCTTCTCTCTGCTGGCCAATGTGGCCGACGTCAAGAGCCTCGTGATCCACCCCTACACGACGACGCACTCGCAGCTGTCTGAGGAAGAACTTGCGCAGCAGCACATCACTCCCGCCACCGTACGCCTTAGCATAGGCACGGAGCACATCGACGACATCATCGAAGATCTCGCCCAGGCGCTTGCCAAGATCTAACCGCCAGCGCGCGTGCAACGGATTCCTACTTCTCGGCGTAGAGTCCGATGAGGGTGCCGGTGAAGCCGCCGGCGTTAAGAGTGGTGAGGAACTGGGCATCGACGCCGTCTGCGAGTTTTGTCCAGTTCTTGCCGTTAGGAGCATACCAGAACGCGAAGGTGTCGCCGTCGGAGCTGACCTTGAGGTCGATGAACTTGAAGTTGCCGAGGGCAGCTGTAGCGAGCTCGCTGCTGGCGTCCTCGATGGTAGGCCTCTGGCCGGGCACGCGGACCATACGGGTCTCGACTTTCACGACTGAAATCTTGCCGTCAGACACTTTCAGGAAGTACTGGTGGCTCTCGTCCTTGAAGAGGAGCATACCTGCAGCCTCTGTCTCGCCGGCCGGCTTGAAGTACAGACGGGTTGATGCATTGAACTTGTGGTGGTGCATCCTGCGCAGCACGATCGAAGGAGTGTGCGGCTGGGTGGCCTTGCTCTCAGAGAGTGTCAGCTCCAGGAAGCCGGGCTTGTCGGTGAGCGAGTAATGGTCCTTCGCCGGGCCGCGGAGAAGCAGCCACGCGGGATCAAGCTCAGGGGCCGAGAAATCGTCGGTGAACGAGAAGTTGCCGAAGGTGACCTTGTCGCCGCGTTTCACGCCTTCGTGCCTTACGATGAGCGGAACTGCCTCACCCTGCGGGAGGATTACCGGCCATTTGTCGGCAGTCCAGGTCACAGGCAGCATATGGGTCTCGCGGCCAAGATTCTCGGCATCGTTGCGGTACGGACGGTCTGCGAGGAACACAGCCCACCACTGGCCGTTGGCATCCTGCACCATATCGGCGTGGCCGGCGCAGATGATGGGATTCGGCCTTGCGGGATCAAGACCCACCTGGGTGAGGATGGGGTTGCCTTCGTATGACACGAACGGGCCGAAGGGAGTCTTGCCCTTGAAGATGACCTCCGAGTGCTTCTCGTTGATGTTGGTGCCGCCCTCGGCGCACATCAGGTAGTAGGTGCCGTCGATCTTGTAGAGGTGCGGACCCTCGATCCAGATGGGCTCCTGCTCGGGACGCGAACCTTTGTTGACGATGACCTTGCGCTCGCCGATAGTGCGGTCGTTTGCCACGTCGAACTCGATGCAGCGGATGGTCCTGTGGCCGCTGTAGTCAGCCTTGCCGTCGGGAGCGTCGTCGTTGTTGACGATGTATGCGCGGCCGTCCTCATCGAAGAAGAACGACGGGTCGATGCCCTTCACTTCCGGAAGGTATATGGGATCCGACCAGTCACCCCACGGGTCCTGGGTCTTCACGAAGAAGTTTCCGGCGCCCACGTCGGTGGTGATCATATAGTAAGTCTTGTTGTGAGGGTTGTATTTGATGTCCGGAGCGTAGATGCCGCCGCTGACACGCTGCCCGTCGAGGCGGGGCAGATGCTCGGGACGGTCAAGCACGTTGCCGATCTGCTCCCAGTTCACGAGGTCGCGGCTGTGGAAGATGGGCACGCCGGGAAAAAATGAGAATGACGAAGTTACGATGAAATAGTCTCCCTGGCCGTTGGAGCACATACTCGGGTCGGAATACCAGCCGGCAAGCATAGGGTTGTAGACGTAGTCGTCGCCGGGCAGAGGGTTCTGCGCATAGAAATCGTCGCAGCCTTCATAGGAATAATTGTCGAAAAGGACGGTGCCCTGGGGGACGTCTACGCTGCAGGCGGCTGCCAGAAGGCCTGCAACAAGAACTATCAGTGTTTTCTTCATTGTGGTGAGTTTATATTACAAAGATATTTTATCTTTTTGAATTTGATATCTTTGTCTGCAGCAAACAAACCCGTCAAGATGGAAGAGCCCGTACTCAACGCCCACAACAAGGATGAGCACCGTCCCAGCCACAGCTGCGAGCACATCCTCAACCGCACTATGGTCGATATGTTCGGCTGTCCGCGCAGCCGCAACGCCCACGTGGAGAAGAAGAAATCCAAATGCGACTATCTGCTCGACGCCTGCCCCACCCCTGAGCAGGTGGCAGCGATCGAAGCAAAGGTCAACGAAGTGATCGCCCGCAAGCTGCCGGTCACCGTGCGCTTCATCCCCCGCGAAGAGGCTGCGGCACTGGTAGACCTCAGCAAGCTGCCCGAAGACGCGTCGCAGACCCTGCGTATCGTCAGCATCGGCGACTACGACGACTGCGCCTGCATCGGAGCACACGTGGACAACACGTCCGAAATCGGAACCTTCAGGATTATCAGCCACGACTTCAACGACGGAGTGTGGAGAGTGAGATGGAAAGTCATTCCCAACGAACAATAAGCCCTATGAAAAAGATATTTGCAAGCATCGCAGCCGCCCTGCTGATATGCACGGCCGCTTCCGCACAGAACTACAATGTCCTCGACGAGGTGAAGGCCGACCGCCTCAAGGCCGCCGGTATGGAGGGTGCCTACCGCTTTGAAAACTACGCCCTGACTCCCGCCCCGAAAGGCTACAAGCCCTTCTACATCAGCCACTACGGCCGTCACGGCAGCCGCTATGCCTGGACCTCCAGGGCCTATACCGAAATCGGCAAGGCTCTCTCAGAGGCGAAGGCGGCCGGCAACCTGACTGCTTTCGGCGAGTCTTTCCTCGCGCGTTACCTCGAATTCTGCGACGAAGCCATAGCTAACACCGGCGACCTCGTGGACCTCGGAGTGCAGCAGCACACCCGCATCGCAGAGGAAATGTTCCGCAACTTCCCCAAGGCGTTCACCGGCAGCAAGAGAGTCGACGCCCTGTCGTCAGTCTCCGGCCGCTGCATAGTCAGTATGGCCGCTTTCACCACCAGCCTGCAGAAACAGAACCCGAAGCTCGACATCCACGTGAAGTCGAACCACCTCGGAATGGGCATCGTCGCCCCGCCGGAGGCCCCTAAGGGCTATGTCCGCAAGTTCGAAGGCAACGACCCCGACAGCTCCAGCCGTGAGAAGCTCGGCCAGTTCATCCTCCGCAAGGTGGATGTGGACGGCATAATGGGCCATATCTTCAAGGACCCCAAGGCAGTGAAGCACACAGGCGGCACTACCGACCTGCTGTACTACCTCTATATGTTTATGGGCAACTACCCTAACTACAGCGATCCGCAGCTCTTCGCAGACGTGCTCACCGACGAGCAGTACGCCCAGCTGTGGGAGACATACAACTACAGCTCATACCTCACCGACATCACCGAGAGATATTCGATGATCCCGCTGCTGGAAGACATCGTCAACAAGGCCGACATCGCCATAGTCAACCACGACACCGCCGCCGACCTGCGTTTCGGCCACGACTATGTCCTTGAGGCCTTCATCGCCCTGCTGAACCTCGACGGCTTCGGCACCATTCCGCAGAAAGCCGACGACGTGAAATACTGGTTCCAGAGCTACCGCATCTGCAAGGCCACCAACCTGCAGTTCGTGTTCTACCAACCCACCGGCCGGCACCACGAAATCATCTTCAAGATCCTCTGGAACGGCAAGGAAGCCACCCTTCCGGCCCTCGAGCCCGTCTCAGGCCCGTATTACCGTTGGGATGACTTCCGTGACTATGCTAAGCGAATAATGGCAGCCCACCCGGAAATAATGTAATTACATCCGTACAGCTCAATCCCCGACTTCCGTCAGGGCGCCGGTGACGGAATCGATGATGAATCCGCGCACGGTGACGTCCTTAGGTACGAGGGGATGGTTTACGATGGCAGCGACAGTCCGCCGCACAGATGCTTCTGTGTCGTGGAAGCCCTCCAGCCACTCGGAGACCCCCTGCGACTCCCACTCCGCCAGCGTAGCCTCAGACACTCCGCGCTCCAGCATATGGGGTTTGAATTCGCCGTAGCTCATATGGCAGGCGCCGCAGGTCGAATGGTGCACCACCATCACCTCCTCCACTCCGAGTTCGTAGATGGCCACCAGCAGCGACCGGATCGCAGAGTCCGTCGGCGACAGCACCAGTCCGCCAGCATTCTTGATGATTTTTGCGTCGCCGTTGCGAAGCCCCAGAGCCTGCGGCAGCAGCTCCGTCAGACGCGTGTCCATACAAGTGAGCACCGCCAGCTTCTTTGCCGGAAACTTATCGGTTATAAACGGCTCGTATGCCTTCTCGGCCACGAAGCGCTCATTGAATTTCAGAATATCGTCAATCATAGTTCTGCCCTCGCTACATCTGTTTTATTTCGTGGCGGTCGTGCTTGTAGGCGTTGCGCTTGTGCTGGTGCCAGGTGCCGTAGATTTCGGTGACGCGGCCTGAGGTCATAAAGACGGGGATGTCCTCGACGCGGATCTTCTCCATCAGCTTGGCGAACTCCTCGTTGGTGAGGATAGCCTCAAGCTCCACCTTCTTCTCGTTGGAATAGCCGCCGGTCACCTCATAGAGCGTCACGCCGCGCACCAGATCGTGCACGATGTAGTCCTGCAGCTCCTTGTAGCGCGGGGAGATGATGCACACGCGCTTGCGGGCGTTCAGGCCGGCAGTGAAGTGGTCCACCATCATACCGTTGATCCAGGTGCCGATGAAGCCCATAAACACCAGGTACAGCGAATTGCCGGGGACGGCGAAAGCCGAGCAGCAGATGATCGCTCCGGCCACAGTCACCGACGTGCCGATGTCGATGTGGGCATATTTGTTCACGATCTTGGCGATGATGTCAAGGCCGCCCGTCGAAGCGTTGATACGGAACAGGATGGCCTGCGACAGGCTGAGGATGAGCACGAAGCAGAACAGGTAGAACCAGTAGTCGATATCGCCGCCGGCCCAGTCGAAGAGCTTGCTCGGGTCGATGTTGAAGCGCTTGTCGATGGCCTCGAAGAGCCACAGCCACGGCGACAGCACCAGCGCGGTATAAACCGTCTTTGCGCCGAACTCCTTGCCTATCAATATAAACGCCAGCACCAGCAGGATGACGTTGATGATGAAAGTCAGGGCAGAAACCGGAATGCCTGTAATCCTGAAGATCACGATGGAAAGACCGGAGATCGAACCGACGATCAGCTTGCTGGGCTGGAGGAAATAATGCACTGCAACCGCGGCAACCATCATTCCCAATGTCATAATGAGGAATTCCTTGAAGAACTTGCCGCTCTTGAAATATTCTTTAGTCTTAGCGTCCATAGGTCAAAATGTATTAATCAAAGATAATAAAAAAGCCCGGCATATCGCCAGGCTTTTGGTGAGAATGCTCGAACTGACTACAGAGCCAGGCTCAGACCCACGGTCGCGTAGTACAGCGGAGTCTTGTACAGAGGCGAGTAGCCGCCCACTGCCTTGACGGGTACTGACAGTATGTCGTTGATCTCGAAAGTGTAGCCGGCCTGGAGCAAAAGGTTGCTGAAGCCGAAGCCGTCGCTCTCGTAGTATACGGACTTGCGCGGCACGGCGCCGACGGTCAGTTGGAAATCCCAGTTGCCGACATTGTAGGGCACGGCCAGCTCCATATAATTGGAGAAGTTGCGCCTGGTGTCAGTCTCGTCATAGTCGTCACCGTAGAGGCTTGTGTAGAAAGTGAAGGAAGCCGGCACGGCACCCGGGAGAGTATAACCGATTCCGACCTCGCCCATATCCCCGAAGTAATTGTTCCACTCGAGATGCACGCCGTGGAACTCGGTATAGATAGTGAACTGGTATTCAGAATAGTGCATAGGCACATTCATCGACTGGTAAGTCCAGAAATAAGTCTCGGCATAGAAATTCTCATCCGCGCTGGTGAAGTTCAGGCCGACGTCGGTAGCTCCGCCGGGAGAGAACATAGTCGGGAAATTACCGGGCATCATACCCCTCCACACATACTTGGTCATCAGTTCCTCATTGGCGGTGAAGCCGAGAGTCTGGGCAGAAAGGCCGCCTGCGAAACCCAGGAGGGCGACGGCGATAACAAATACCTTCTTCATCTTATTTTCTTTTTTTGCTGCTTTTGCGGCGTGATTTATTCTTTTTGGCTTTAATGACTGACCATACCACGAGGGCGGCCACTACGACTGCGATGAGCACGAGGATGGTGCCGTTCAGGTTGTCACCCTTGACCCTCGACCACATCTTGAGCAGTTTCTCGGTGTCCTGGTCGGTGTCGTGCATAATGACGCACTTGTCCATAACGGACTTGTCAGGATAGAAAATCGGATTGAGGAGCACGGAGTCAGCCTCGGGACCGAAGAAATACGAAGCGTCCACAACCTCGGCATAACGCGAATCCTGCGCAAGCTCCTGCTGGCTGGCAAGCACCTCGGGAGTACCGATGACGCTCACATAGCCGATGACATCCATATTGCGTATGGCATTCTCGCTCATACACATATAGTTGATGAAATAGTTGGCAGCCTTGGTGTTGACAGCATACTTGGGAATGACCCAGCCGTCGAAGAAGCAGTTGCTGCCCTCCTCGGGAACCACATAGTTGAGCTTCACTCCCACGTCGCCGGCCTCGTTGATGGCCCACATCGCGTCGCCCGACCAGGTCCAGTTGACCCAGGCCTTCTCCTGCGTCATCATCTCCTTGCCGAAGTCAGCCTCCCAGCCGGAAACATTCTTCTTGGCCTCCATAAGCAGAGCCTCGACCTTGGCGATGGACTCGTCGCTGACATCATACATCAGTTTCTTGGCGTCGACGGTGCCGTTGGCGATACCCTCGCTGTTGAGATAGATCAGCAGCGGGCTGTAGACGTCGCGGAAAGCGTCCTTCATAAAGAGCTTCTGCTCGAATTTCGGGTTCAGGATGGCGCCCCAGGTCGAAACCTCCGAGCGGTCCACGTACTTCTCGTTGTACATAAAGCCGACGGTTCCCCACATATAAGGCACCGAATAGTCGTTGGCGTTCTTGCCGGGGGTGTTCATAGCGTTGAACTCCTCGACGGCGAAGGGAGCCACATTCTTGGTATAGTCAGGAGTCGAGCCGTAATTGCGGTCGAGCGGAAGAGCCAGACCGTGGTTGATCATCCTTTCTATGATGTAGTCCGACGGACATACAAGGTCGTAGTCGGCCTGTCCCCTTTCTATCTTTGCGAGCATCACTTCATTGATGTCGAAAACCTGATAGATAATCTCCACTTTCTCCCCGGTCTGTTCGTAATACCAATCCACGAACTCGTCGAGGAGGTCTTCGTCGATGTAATCAGACCAGTTGTAAATTTTCAGCTGATGCGCCCTGTCGGCAGACTGTCCGCCGGAACAAGCGCAAAGCGCCACTGCACACACGAAGCAGAGTGCAATGCTCAAGAGTTTTTTCATTTCTGGGAATTAGATTGATTAGATGGTTTAGCACGCAGATTCATAACTATCAGGACAGCGAGCACAGCGATGAACACGATGGTAATCATCGGGCGCAGCTCAGGGGTAAGGCCACCTTTTCGTGAATCTGCATAGATATATGTCGACAGTGTCTGAAGGCCGTTGGTGCCGACGTTGAAGACACTGACTTCGAAATCGTCGATAGAAAGGATGAACGACAGGAAGAAGCCGCTCACCATACCGCTCTTAATCTGCGGCAAGATCACCTTGCGAAGGGCCTGCGACGGCGTGGCGCCAAGGTCGAGGGCTGCCTCGAAGGTGTTGGGGTTCATCTGCTTGAGGCGCGGCATCACGCTGAGCACGACATACGGGGTGCAGAAGGTGATGTGGCAGATGGTCAGGGTCACATAGCCCTGGGTGACGCCGAGACTGACGAACAGCAGGAACAGCGACACGCCGGTGATGATGTCGGCGTTCAGGATATGAATGTTGTTCATAGTGTTCATCGCCGACTTGAAGCGCTTGTTGCGCAGGTTGTAGATGCCGATGGCCGAAACTGTGCCGAGGGCAGTCGAAACTATCGAAGCTACAAGACCGATGATGAGGGTGTTGAGCACTGCAGCCATCAGGGCCTCGTGCTGGCCGCTGGTGAAAAGCGAGCGGTAAAGGCCGGTAGAGAAGCCGGTCCAGTTGCCGAGCACCTTGGCCTCGGTGAACGAGAAGACGGCGATGACGATCATCGGCGCGTACAGCAGCACGAGCAGTATCCAGACGTAAGCTTTGGCAAGGAAGTTCTTCATCATATCAGTCCTCCCGCGGCCGAAGCCTCTTCTTTATCGTCATTGAACAGGTTGGTCACCACGATCAGGATGAGCATAATCAGCGACAGCAGCGCACCGTAGTTCCACATACCGTTGTTGATGTTCTCCTGTATGATGGTACCGAAAAGCTTGATGTTGTTCATCGTCAGCAGCTCCGCAATGGCGAAGGTGGATATCGTGGGCATAAACACCATCATAATGCCGCTGACCACGCCGGGCATCGACAGCGGAAGCGTCACCTTGGTGAAGACCTTGACATTGTCGGCGCCGAGGTCCTGCGCAGCCTCGCTGTAGCTCTTGTCAATCTTCTGGAGCACTGTGTAGATGGGCAGGATCATAAACGGAAGATAGTTGTAGACCATACCGAAGATCAGCGTTGCCTGCCCCAGCGGCACCTTCATAAAGCCGAAGAGGGCCACGGTGGCCAGGGTGCGCATAAGCACGTTGATGAACATCGGTATGAGGAACAGCGCCACCATCACCGAAGCGCTGCGGAACTTCGAGTTGCTGAGTATGTAAGCTGCCGGATAGCCCAGCAGGATGCAGATGATCGTAGTGATGAGGGCGATTCCGATGGAATAGAGCAGTGTGTTGACAGACTCCTTCTCGTTGATGAATGTACGCACGTTCTCGAACGTAAAGTTGCCTGAAGGGTCACGGAAGGCATAGAGCACTACCAGCACCAGAGGAAGCACTATGAAGAACAGCATAAATATCAGGTAAGGGATGCTCCAGCTGCTGCGACGGCCGAAAAACTGTTTGATCTTTCCCATCTCTATTTCTCAGCTTTGCGGACGCGGATGTCTTCGGGAAGTATCTTGATGCCGACAAGGTCCCTCTCGTCCCACACGTCGTTGGTGGCCACATAGACATTGTCGCGGTCCTCAGTCATTACCGTGAGGAAATAGTGGTTGCCCTTGTAGAGGATGAAGCGCACGTCTCCCACCAGCTCGGCGTTGTCGATGTCGTCGAGCAGGTCGACCTTGTCGAAATCGACGTCGACGAGCACGTCGGTCTTCTCGCCCTGCCAGAGTTCCTGGGGCAGGCACTCGAAGGTGATGCCGAGCATCTCCACGTGAGTTGCGTCGACGAGCTTGCCTTCAAAGGTGTTGCATACGCGCTCTTTCTTCATCACCTGGATGTCCTGGGGCTTGATGATCATCGCTACCTTCAGGCCTGCTTCGAAAGGATTGTAGTCCTGGATCACGATTTCGTAGCCTTCGTCGGTGATGACCGTTATCTCGTAGTGGATGCCCTGGAAAACGCAGGACTGCACAGTTCCCTCGAACTGTCCGGCCTTGTTGGGAGCTTCCATCAGGTAGATGTCCTCCGGACGGATAACCACGTCTACGGGGTTGTTCTCGCCGAAGCCTTCGTCCACGCAGTCGAAGTCGTGGCCGAGGAAGTTGACCTTGCGGTCGCAGATCATCGTGCCGTTGAGGATGTTGCTCTCGCCGATGAAGTCAGCCACAAAAGCGTTGACAGGTTCGTTGTAAATGTCGATGGGGCTTCCGGCCTGCTGTATCACGCCGTCATTCATCACGACTATGGTGTCGCTGAGGGTCAGAGCTTCTTCCTGGTCGTGGGTCACATAGAGGAATGTAACGCCGAGTTTCTCGTGGATTTCCTTGAGCTCTATCTGCATATCCTTGCGCATCTTGTGGTCAAGGGCGCTCAGCGGCTCGTCGAGCAGCAGCACCTCCGGAGAGTTGATAAGGGCGCGGGCGATGGCCACACGCTGCTGCTGGCCACCTGAGAGCGACTCGACGTCGCGCCACTCATAGTCGGTCATATTGACCATCTTGAGGGCCTTGCGCACACGCTGCTCGATCTCAGCCTCGGGAACTTTGTTGAGCTTGAGGCCGAAAGCGACATTGTCGTAGACATTCAGGTGGGGGAACAGCGCATAGCGCTGGAAAACCGTGTTGACCGGGCGTTTGTAGGGCGGGATCGAGTTCATCTGCTCTCCGCCTATCTCTACCGTACCTTCGTCCGGGGTTACGAAACCTGCTAGAATTCTTAGAAGTGTGGTCTTTCCACAACCGGACGGACCGAGAATGGTGATGAATTCACCTTTCTTAACATGCAAATTGACATCATTCAGAACTTGTTTGTCTCCGAACCACTTAGAGATATGGTCCAGACTGATGATGAAATTTGAGTCTTTCATTAGGCAGCGTTATGATGGGTAGGGTATAATAAAGTATGGTGTTTGTATTCTGCGCCGCAAAGATTGCAAAAAAACGCAATAAAACAAATATCTTTGCCGTATGAGAAGCATCAAGTCTTATCTTGTCCTGGCCCTGGACGGTCTGCTGATGGGAGCGGCCAACGTAATTCCCGGTGTTTCAGGCGGCACGATCGCCTTTCTGACAGGCATCTACAAGGAGCTCGTCGATTCACTGAAATCATTCGACGGCGAGGCCGTGAAACTGTTCTTCAAAGGCAAGTTTAAGGAATTCTGGAAGAAGA
>JAFXPV010000074.1 GCA_017527625.1 Bacteroidales bacterium
CTTGCGCGCTCGATGGTCTTGAGGTCACCGACGACCTTGGCGTTGGTCAGGTAGGCCAGCTTGCCACGGTTGGCGTTGCCGGCGTTGATCTTGGTCTCGAGGGCCACGACCTTTGCCCAGGTGATGGGGCCGCCGTTGGTGCCGATGGCGATGATGTTCGGGGTGTTGGTGACGGCGGCGAGCGCGGTCAGGATACCCTGAGGCTGGTTGCTGCTACCGGAGCCATTGATGCAGGCGGCCTCGAGCAAACTTGCATGGGCTTCCTGGATCTTGTCCCAGACGATCTGCTCGATGTCGATAGAGGTCTGGCGGAGGAGATCCTTGGAGAACGCACCGACGATGGCGTTGCGGTGAGGGGTGAGGGTCACCTTCGCGAAGGCGGCCTTGGAGACGGTGGCAGTGACGCCCTCAGCATACCAAGCGGCGGTCATCGCGCCGGCGGAGACGACGGGGACGGTGCCGATGAGGTCACCGAGGACGGTGGCGCCGAGCTTCGCGACGGCCATCCTGTCCTTCAGGCCGTCGATGTAACGAGGGGCCATCTCGGACTTGGCGTTGCCGCCATCAGCAGCGGTGGTGTAGTTCTGTCCGGCGGAAGCTCGGAGAGCGGCGGCAGGGAGGACGAAGCCCTTCTTGGAAAGTCCAAGACGCTCGTACTCCTTGGCGCCCATTTCGGCGACCTCCTTCTCAAGGCCAGAGAGCTTGCCCTCAGCAGCCTCGCGGAGGAATTTGACGATGGAGAAAGAGCGCTTGGCGTCCTTCTCAAGGTCCGAAAGCTGCTTGTCAGCAAGACGCTGCTCTGCCAGTTCGACCTTGTTTGCATTCTCGAGCTCTTTAGTGAGCTCCACGGCCTTCTCGACGGCGGCATCATAGGCAGCCTTGTCGGCCTTCGGATCCATGCCCTTGATAGTCGCTATCTGGGCGCTGAGATCCCTACGGATTTCTGCGATGTTACGCATAGTGTGGAAAAGTTTATGGGTTACACAAAAGCAGCCGACGCTGCCAGTTCTATCTGTGCCCTTTGCTCCAGGGCTTTCAAGTCAACGCCATTCTCGTCAGCCTCATTTTTCTGAGGATCGGGGTCAGCTTTTTCCTCTTCAGCCTGCTTGCGAAGAGCGGCAAGCTCTTCGGCGGCAGCATCTTCCCCTTTGCGAGTTGCGTTGCTGTTGGATGGAATATTTACTACGCTGATCTCGAGCAACTCCTGCCCGGCGTAGTAATAGGTCTCACGGGCCTCACCGGGTGCTTCGTCATCCTTGCCCCAGGCGCCTTTTCCGATGGGAAGGAATCCCACTGAGACGGCATTGAGCGACCCGAAGAGAATCTTTTGATAGACCTTTTCTGCGAGTTCGTTGATCTCTTTCGGCTCGAAGGTGATGTCCACGAGGAGTTTCTTGTCCTCGACATAGGCACGGCCCTTGCCAATGACGAAATCCACGTCCTTGGTATCCCAGGCTCCGTATATCTCGTGGTTGTACCCGATAATCGGATTGGCATTGAAACGGCGCAGGTCCCAGTTCTCCTGATTGAGAACAGTGTGCGCGCTGTCACGGGAGCCGTCGCTGGCAACAAACGTAACAGTACGGGAGTCTGTGTCTTTCTTGCGGATCTCAGGCACGAATGCCCGAAGTAATATCTTATCCATACGCTATTGATTTGTATTGTCATCTGATTCCTGCCCGACCACACCGGTATTCAGCGGGTAAAGCATATCGTCAAGGCCTTCCTTGCGCTGAAGGCCTTCCAATTCACGCACTTCATTACGGCTCATGTAGCCATCAAGAATTGCATTGTGGTAGTATGAACTACGAGCCTGAGTGTCGCCGCGCAGCAAACCGTCAAGACCAAACTTGACGCTGTAGACATCCTGTTCATCTTCGAAAAAGAGCTTCCTTTCCAGCTCATCTTCCAGACGCTTGACTGTAGGCCGGAGCGAGTATTGGACAAACTGAATTGTCTGATGCTCGATGTTGCTGAACGTCGCGTGCGAGAGCTCGGCAACCATATGGGGAGGGATGTTGATAATTCGGCAGACGTCCTGGATGGAAAGGGTTTCCGACTGTATGAGCGCAGCCGCGACCGGATTCACCGAGAGCTGCTTGTACTTGATACCGTACTCGAGGAGAGGAGTGTCGAAGTTCCGGGCGCTATCCCGGAAATGCCTCATGAAAGCTTTGTATGTATCGTCGTCCATGTGGCCCTCGGTCTCCAGCACGGCCTTAATGTTGCCGCCCTTCTCATAGAACTCCGAGGCGAACCTTTCGGTTGCAAGGGACTTGCCCAAAGCAAGCGCGTTATAGATGACGGGATTCACGCCCTTGATGCCGTCAAGAGTGACGAGCATAAAGTGCAGCATCTTGTAGTCGGGATAAGTCCCGTTCATCCACTCGAAGCGGGGATCTGGATTGGAGACCTTGTACCACTTGCGCCCGTTCACCAGGGTGATCCCGACGACGCAGGTGGGATGCACCTGATGCAGCGCGACCGGGCCGTCCTGCCCCCACTCGATGATGGCATAGGCATTGCCCCAGCCATCAAGCCAGGTATTGATGCAGTTCCAGAAATCAAACTTGTTGGTATAGGAGTTTGGCCGCACATTGATCACCCTATAGGCTGGATGCTCAGAGGCATCTACCATCCCATCATCGGAACGGCGCTTGACATATTTCGGGAAA
>JAFXPV010000075.1 GCA_017527625.1 Bacteroidales bacterium
AGGAAGGCATCGCTGATTATGTCCTCAAGCTTATGGATGACATCCAGGACAACATCTACAAGAAGGCTTTGGATTTCCGCCAGGAGCACACCATCAAGGTTGACACCTGGGACGAATTCAAGGAGAAGATCGAGCAGGGTTATTTCCTCCTCTGCCACTGGGACGGCACTACCGAGACCGAGCTGAAGATCCAGGAGGAGACAAAAGCCACCATCCGCTGCATCCCTTCAGACAGTTTTGTATGCGAAGAGCCCGGCAAGTGCGTCTATTCAGGCAAACCGAGCGCACGCCGCGTCGTCTTCGCCAAAGCATACTAACAAACAACTACGTCTATGAAAAAGATTCTCGCAACTGTCTTGCTCCTGCTTTGCGCTGCAGCTATGTATGCGCAGGAGCAGCCGGCCTCCGATTCCGCTGCGGTGGAGAAGCCCAAATACTGGAACACTTCCCTGCTGACCCAGCTTGGTTTCTCACAGGTATCCCTGATAGACTGGGCAGCCGGTGGTTTCGGATCGGTTTCATTGAATTCATACCTTGACTTCAAGGCTAATTACGCAAAGAACAAGAGCATCTGGGAGAACCGCGCCCAGTTCGGCTACGGCTTTATCCAGAATATGGGCGAAGGCTTCAAGAAGAGCGACGACCGCATCATCATCGACAGCAAATACGGTTACAAAGCTGCCGAGAAACTGTATTTTTCTGTGATCTACAACTTCCGCACACAGTTCACCACAGGTTACAAGGACAAGAAGGGCAGCCCCATTGTCTCCAACTTCTTCTCTCCTGCATACACCTCTCTCGGTTTCGGTATCAGCTACACCCCTACGCCTAACATTTCCATAAACTTCGCTCCTCTGACCAGCAATCTGGTGATTGTACAGGACGCTGACCTGAGGTCGCTGTACGGCAACGCCCCGGACCAGTACGTAAGATACGAGCTCGGTGCGCAGGTCAAATTCGACGCATCAGTGAAAATCGAAGATTTCAAGGCGAACACCACCCTCACCCTGTTCTCGGACTACCTCAACAAGCCTCTGAACATCAAGGTGAACTGGGATGTCAACATCACTGCCCAACTGACCAAGTTCCTCGGTGTCACTCTCAGGACTTATCTCATCTACGACGATACCATCAAGCACATCGACAAGCTTGACGCAGCCGGCAATCCGGTTATCGGCGAAGACGGCAAAGTCGTGAAGATCCCGGGCGTTCAGTTCAAGGAAATTTCGGGTCTGAGCTTCACCTACACTTTCTGATGTCCCGTTCTTTACAGGGAGCTTTCGACAAGACCCTCCTGCGTCTGACGGGAGAGGACGGCGGAAGCTTTCTGCTGGGAGTCAGCGGAGGTGTCGACTCTATGTGTATGGCGGAACTGTTCCTGCACAGCCGCCTGCACCCTGAATTTGCCATAGCCCACGTCAATTTCCGCCTTCGCGGCGCCGACAGCGACGGCGATGAGGTCTTTGTCAGGGAGTGGGCCGAAAAAAACAGCATCCGCTTCTTTACCAAAAGTTTTGACACGCGCTCTTATGCGGCGGACAAAGGCATTTCCATCGAGATGGCCGCACGGGAGCTGCGCTATGCCTGGTTCAGCGAGCTGCTTGCAGAGCAGGGCTTTGACTGGCTGGCCGTCGCCCACAACCTCAACGACGCTGTCGAAACTATGTATCTCAATCTCCTGCGGGGCACCGGCATCCGGGGCATCGCAGGTATGAAAGAAGCCAGCGGCAGCATCCTCCGCCCCCTTCTCACCTTCACAAGGCAGCAGATAGAGGAATTTGCCAGGGAGAATAGAATCACACACCGGACCGATGCCACCAACAGCGACAGCAGCTACACCCGCAACCGCATACGAAACGAAATATTCCCCCAGTTCAGGCTGATCAACCCCTCTTTCCTCGAGACGTCAAGCCGCGAGATGGCTCATTTCGCAGAGATTGAAGCCCTGCTGGATGACCTGTTGGAAGAAAAGAAGAACGCTTTGACTTCATTCGAAGGGGACGCTTTCTGCATTGACATCGAAAAGCTCTCAGAGGAAAGCCAGCCTCGTTACTGGCTGTTCCGTCTGCTCCAGCCGTTCGGATTCAATGATGACATCCTGGCCAGGATTGACGCCGCTCTCGAAGGTCAGAGCGGCAAAACCTTCTACAGCGCTACTCATAAAGCCATCCGCGACCGCGAGTTCCTCAAGGTCTATCCTATCGCCGAACCGGATCCCGCCTGCATAGACATCTCCGTCCTGGACATTTGGGACGGCTTCGATCCGCGCTCAGCCGACGGCAGCGTCCTTTATGTAGACGCCGACAAAGTCAACCTGCCCCTTGCCTGCCGCAGATGGCAGTCCGCCGACCGGTTCAGGCCGTTCGGGATGAAAGGTTTCCGCAAACTCAGTGATTTTTTCACTGATCTCAAGTTTGATGTGGAACAGAAGCAGCGCCAGACAGTCGTCACTACCACCGACTGCGACGGCAACGAGCAGATTGTCTGCATCGCCGGCCTTCGCATCGACGACCGCTACCGGGTTAGCGAAAAGACCAAAAGGGTTGTCAGAATCAGTTGCCGAGTTCAGAGATGAACTTGATGCGCACAAGGCGCACTTCCTCCTCTTCGAAGTCCGGACCCAGCTCTTTCAGAGCGTCAGACACCGAATCGCTCTGGGCTTCTTCCTTGAAATACTCGTATATTTCATCCATCTTGTCTTCATCCAGATTCAGACGGATGTAATAGTCGATGTTGATGCGCGTGCCTGAGTTGACAATGCTTTCAAGCTCGTCGATAAGCTCGCTCATCTCCATATCCTTGGCGCGCGCTATGTCTTCGAACGGAATCTTGCGGTCTATGCTCTGGATGATGAAGACCTTGACGGCAGACTTGTTGGCAGCAGTACGCACTACGAAATCGTCAGGCCTGAGGATGTCGTTCTCCTCGACATACTTGGCTATCAGCGAAACGAACTCCTTGCCGAACTTGCGGGCCTTGCCCTCGCCCACGCCCTGACACTTTTTAAGTTCCTCGAGGGTGATGGGGTACATAATGGACATATCTTCGAGAGACTGGTCGGAGAAAACGATCCAGGAAGGAAGATTGGCCTTGCGGGAAACTGATTTGCGCACGTCTTTCAGCATAGCGAGCAGCACCGGGTCGCCGCCCTCCCCGGACGGTACGTGCTTGGGACTGATGAGAGAATCGCCGTCATCATCATCTTCGCCTTCGACGAACGTACGGTCCTCTGTCAGCATTATGGTATAAGGAGTCTCGTGGAACTTCATTCCTTCGGGGGTCACGAAGATAAGACCATAACGCTCGATGTCCTTGTCCAGCAGGTGGAGAACCAGCCCCTGGCGGATGACGGCAGCCCAGAATCTCGGACCTTTCTCCTTTCCGGCTCCGAAAAGGGGATGCTTGTGATGATTGTATGACTTGATGACAGAGTTCGACACTCCCGAAAGGATGTCGGCGAGATACTCTGCCTTGAAGTTTTCCTTCAGCGACAGTATCAGGTCCATAACCAGGCACATCTGCTGCTTGCCGTCGAACTGGGCCTTCGGAACCAGGCAGTTGTCGCAGGCCCCGCAGTTGCACTCAGTATAGTCTTCACCGAAATAATTCAGCAGGATCTTGCGGCGGCACTGATTGGTCTCGGCATAAGACACCACGTCCAGCAGCAATTGCTTGCCTATTTCCTGCTCGGAAATCGGCTTGCCCTGCATAAATTTTTCAAGTTTCTGTATGTCTTTATAGCTGTAGAAAGCTATGCACTTGCCCTCGGCCCCGTCACGGCCGGCTCGGCCGGTCTCCTGATAGTAGCCTTCGAGACTCTTGGGGATGTCATAATGGATGACAAAACGCACATCCGGCTTGTCGATGCCCATACCGAAAGCGATGGTAGCCACGATGACGTCTATCTCCTCCATCAGGAAAGCGTCCTGATTGTGGGAACGGGTCGCCGCGTCCAGACCGGCGTGGTAGGGCAAGGCCTTGATGCCGTTCATATTGAGCAGCTGTGCTAGCTCTTCGACCTTTTTGCGGCTCAGGCAGTAGATGATGCCGCTCTTGCCGGGATTCTCCTTGATGAACTTGACGATATCGCGCTTGGGATTCGACTTGTCCCTCACTTCATAATAAAGATTCGGACGGTTGAAGGATGACTTGAACACCTTCGCGTTCATCATACCCAGGTTCTTCTGGATGTCGGACTGCACCTTGGGCGTGGCAGTAGCGGTGAGCGCGATGACCGGGGCGCGGCCTATCCTTTCTATTATTTCGTGGATGCGGCGGTACTCGGGCCTGAAGTCGTGTCCCCACTCGGAGATACAGTGCGCTTCGTCGATGGCATAGAAAGATATCTTGAGGGTCTTGAGAAAGGCTATGTTCTCTTCTTTTGTCAGGGACTCGGAAGCGACATACAGCAGTTTGGTCAAGCCTTCGGTGAGATTATCCTTGACTACCTGTATCTGGGACTTCGACAGGGATGAGTTGAGGAAGTGGGCTATGCCTTCCTTGTTCTGCACGAAACCACGGATGGCATCGACCTGGTTTTTCATCAGGGCGATGAGCGGAGATATGACTATCGCTGTGCCTTCCATACACAACGCAGGCAGCTGATAGCAAAGGGATTTGCCACCTCCGGTAGGCATCAGCACAAATGCGTCGCCACCACCGATGAGATGCTGGATAATCTCTTCCTGGAGGCCCTTGAAAGCGTCGAAGCCGAAAAAGCTCTTCAACTTGGCGTGCAGATCAGCTGACGTTATTTCCATTTGATTGTGTCGAATTAAACCTAAATTTACTAAAACTCCTCGTTAATGACAAAAGAATTGGATAAAAATTCGTACTTTCGCGCGGTAAAAAACTGTAAATCAAATTTTACAAAAATGAAATACATCAAATCTATCTCAGCAGCAGTTTTTGCAGCCATCGTGCTCACTGCTTGCGGTGTTTCTGCACCCAAAGTTGATCCCCAGCCCAGTTCAATAACCAAAGCCGACGTTGACAGCGCCAGCTACGCATTCGGAGTTTATATGGCTCAGATGACCACTATGAACAAACTCGGTGACCTCAACCTGAACGAGATCATCAAGGGATACAAGGATTATCTGAAGGACAACGACCAGTTCGACAATTACTTCGTAAATGACCGTATGAATTCATTTATGGGCAAGAGAAGGGAAGCTGTCGGTAAGGAAAACAAAGAAAAAGGCGAAGCTTTCCTCGCAAAGATTTCCAATGAAGAAGGTGTCGTTACTACCGAGAGCGGTCTCAGGTACAAGATCCTCAACTCAGGTAACGGCGTTTTCGCAACTTCAGCAAGGGATACCGTCACTGTCAATTACACTCTTACTTCCGTTGACGGAGAGAAAATCGAGTCATCTCTCGATATGGGCGAGCCTATCACCTTCCCGCTCAGCAATGTAATCCCCGGCTGGACCGAAGGTATGCAGCTTATTGACGAAGGCGGCAAGATTATGCTCTACGTTCCCAGCGAACTGGCATACGGCGAGAACGGCCCCAACGGCCCCAACGAAACCCTCGTATTCGAAGTCGACCTCATCGAGGTTAAGCACGCCAGCGAAGAATAATCTGCTGCAAGGCACATAGATTCAGCGGCCGGTATGGATACCTACAAGAGGATATTGTCTTATGCAAAGCCTCTGGGTAAATACTGGCCGCCGTATCTTTTATTATCGGTCCTGTCCGTCATCTTCGGCGTCGCGAACTATGCCCTCATAGGCCCGGTGCTGTCGATGCTGTTCGAACCCTCCAAGGCGGCATCTGCCGCAAGCTTGCCTGCCGGCAACTTCAATCTGGAATATGTCGAGCAGGCGATCAACCACACTCTGTACGGAATCATAAGCGGGAGCGGCTTTCTCAAGGGCCTGCTGTACGTGTGTCTCGCGTTGGTGGCAGCTACGTTTTTTTCCAACGTGTGCCGATACCTGTCACAGAGAATCCTCGTGAGTATGAAGACCTCTCTGATGTATAACCTGCGCAGCGATCTGTTCCGCAAGGTAGCCAGCCTGGACGTCGGCTATTTCAACAACCGCCGCAAGGGAGACATCCTCTCGAGCATATCCAACGACGTGGCCGAAGTGCAGAATTCCATCGCCGGAAGCTTCCATATATTTTTCAGAGAGCCTCTCCTGGTAATCGGATTTCTGGCCGCCCTGTTCTTTATGTCGCCCAAGCTGACCATCGTATCCCTTGTCGCACTGCCCGTGTCTGCCATAGTCATCAGCAGGATAACCGGCAGGCTCCGCAGGGATGCCGTCGAGACCCAGACTCTTATGGGCAAGATATTGAGCCACTTCGAAGAGGCTATTTCCGGGTCACGCATCATCAAGGCCTTCAACGCCCAGAAATATGTTGAAGGACAATTCCGGAAGGACAATGAAGCCCACCGCCGCATCAGCCTGGCCGTATCCAACCGGCAGGAGCTTGCGTCGCCGGTATCCGAGTTTCTGGGTGTCACCGTGGCCGCAGTAGTGCTGCTCTACGGCGGATGGCTGAACTACCGAGGAGAGCTCGGTATGAGCTGGGCCGCCTTCGTGGTATACATCGGCTTCTACTGGCGGGTGCTGGAACCGGCTAAAGCTATGGCAGCATCCTACGCCGCCATTCAAAAAGGTCTTGTTTCCGCCGGCAGGATATTCGAAATCCTCGATGCATCCAACGACATAAAAGAGAGTGAGAAACCGATTGAGCTGGACGGCTTCAACGACAGCATCGAATTCCGCGGCGTCAGCTTCAGCTATGGCAGTGAGCCGGTACTCGCAGACATCAACCTCACCATCCCCAAGGGCAGGACGGTGGCCATCGTCGGCCCGTCAGGGGCAGGCAAATCCACACTTGCCGACCTCATCCCCCGCTTCTGGGATTGCGGCCAGGGCAGTATCCTTGTCGACGGCCGCGACATACGCAGTCTCAGCATAGCTTCGCTGCGTTCCATAATGGGCATCGTCACCCAGGAGCCCATCCTTTTCAACGACAGTATCTACGGCAACATAACCTTCGGAATGGAAGGAGTCAGCGCTCAGCAGGTGGAGGCCGCGGCAGCTATCGCCAATGCGGACGAATTCATCTCCCGGATGGAAAAGGGCTACCAGACCAATATCGGTGACCGCGGCTCCAAACTGTCCGGAGGACAGAGACAGCGGCTGGCAATCGCCCGCGCCGTGCTGAAGAACCCCCCGTTCCTCATCCTTGACGAAGCAACATCATCTCTCGACACAGAGAGCGAGCGTCTGGTGCAGGACGCCCTGACCAAGCTGATGTCCAACCGCACCTGCCTTGTCATCGCCCACCGCCTCTCCACCATCCGCCACGCAGATGAAATAATAGTACTTCAGAAGGGCCACATAGCCGAGCGTGGCACGCACGACCAGCTGATCAAAGCCGGCGGACTTTACAGTCATTTGTGCGAGCTGCAGGATTTTTCGTAATTTTACGGCATTATGACTGACAAAGAGACAAAATTCGACAAGAGCTATCTCCAGATGGCGACAGTGTGGGCGAAGAATTCCTACTGCGCCCGCAGGCAGGTGGGAGCTATCCTCGTCAAGGACAAAATGATAATATCCGACGGGTATAACGGCACTCCCTCCGGTTTC
>JAFXPV010000076.1 GCA_017527625.1 Bacteroidales bacterium
ATGAACAGCCTCTTCAAATACCTCATCAAGCAGGCTGTGGTCCGCTACTACAACGGAGTTGAATATATCAACCAGTAATTGCACAATTTCTTCCCTTCGCCCTTAACTTTTTGCCACTTTTGCGTCTATAAGGGTGAAGAATGGATAAAACATTAGATATCGAACTTGCCGCAGTGCGGCCCAAAGTCCTTGGCCTGGCCCGGAAGTTTATCCGGGCTTCCGGCCTTGGAGTTGCAGCGGAGGATATCGCCCAGGAGGCGCTGGTCCGTCTGTGGACTGCAAAGCAGGATGGGGCTGATATACGCAATGTAGAGGCTTGGGCCGTCACAGTCACCAAAAACCTCTGCGTGTCTCATCTGCGCAAGGCTGCCGGCAGGGCAGTCACTTCGATCCCCGAAACCATTTCTTCGCAAGACACCGCTTCTGCTGCCATCGATGCTGAAGACAGCCGGCGTATCGTGGCCGCGGCATTGCGGCAGATTCCGGAAGGCACCCGGCAGCTGCTGCAGTTGCGAACGGCTGGTATGAGCCTGGACGAGATTGCCGCTGTTACCGGAAGGTCCAAAGGCAGTGTGAAAAGCTCCATATCGGCAGCCAGGAAGCAGATTGTAAAAGCATTAAATGAAGTATGATGGATAGCAAAGACTTGATTCAGAAATACCTGGAGGCAGAGACCTCCGTGGCTCAGGAGCGCGAGCTTGCGAAAGCCGACAAGACTGTTGCCGCGCTCTCAGAATCTCTTGCCATTGAGCCACTTTCTCCGCTTCCCGATGCCACCGGCGAGTTTGACAGCATTGTCCGTGAGGCGCACATACGGACTGTCCGTCGCAGTGCCTTTGTCTTCTCCGGCATAGCCGCCTTGCTGGCTGTTGTGCTATTGCTGACAAAAAAGCCCGAGACTGGCATTCCCTCCCAGCCAGATTCATTGGAGATGATCCAACAACTGCAGCTCATTTCCAAGCTGGACCCTGCAGCTGCGGACAGCTACGAATTCAAGCCTGTAGGTGACGGATTCATTATGACCGCCCGTTTCGAGGATGGGACCACCGCTTCGTTCCTTCTCACCCCGATGGACGGCGGCAATTCATTTCATCTAGTTGCGTTCAACAAGTAAAAACAGTAATAATATGAAAAAGTACATCATCGCTATTGCACTCTGCTTCGCCTGCTTCACTCTTTCGGCCCAGCAGACAATCTATGTCATCGACAACGTCACCGTCAAGAACTTCGACGGCTCCCAGCTCCAGGGGAAGACCATCAAGGATTATCAGATATCCACCCAGGGCAGCGGCAAGAAAGCTGTCACCGTGCATTCCATCACCACCGGACCGTCGACCCTGATGATGTCTATCTCTCCTGTCGGCGAATCCGTCGAAACCCCAAAAATCATCCGTATAGGTGAATCTGCCAAAATTTCTGAAGGAGCCGTAGAAAATGACTTGCCCCAGGCCAAAGTCACTATCCGCAGCTACTCCACCCTTACTTCAGATAAGGACCCGGTTATCATAATCGACGGAAAAAGGTACGAAAACTCCTCTGCCCTCAAGGATTTAGACCCGCAGCAGATCAAAAGCATTACCGTGTTGAAGAACGAAGCGAGCCTGAAGGAATACGACGCTCCCAATGGCGTCATCGTCGTAGAGCTCAAGGATCCTGCCGCTGAGTAGCGATTCCCTCACTATCCACTCTGAGTGCTCCCGCCGTCCCGAAAATCCGGACGGCGGGAGCACTTGTGTTCGCGATGCAAGGGGTGGGCGGCAAGAGTGGTGAGTGTAAAGCAGAAAGTGTAAAGGCTGACTGTAAACTTTACACTTTTTGGAGGATTTGGTGTGGAGAAAACCCCTGAAAACCAGATGGTTGGGAAATGTGGCACGGGTGGTGCTCTTCAGTCGGGCAAGAATATAAAGTGTAAAGCACAATGGATAAGATCATCGAGAAGAAAACTGGCTGGCGGGTGGCATTCACCAAGAAGGCCCTGCCGTGGTGGCTTGGAGCGCTGCTGGCCGCATTCATCATCTATCTGATAGCAAGGCCCAATGCCAAGACGTTGAGGGTGGACAAAGAGACCGTCACCATCTCCAGCGCCGTGAAGGGCGAGTTCAACGACTATATCCGCATCAGCGGCCGTGTGCAGCCGATGACCACCGTCCAGCTGAGTCCGCAGGAGGGCGGCATCGTGGAGAAGATCCTCATCGAAGAGGGCTCGCCCGTAAAGGCCGGCGATGCAATCCTTGTGCTGGCAAACGACAATCTGGACCTCTCGATTCTGAATTCTGAAGCTGAGTTGGCCGAGAAGGAGAACATCCTGCGCAACACCCAGATCCAGATGGAGCAGCAGAAACTGGATGTGCGCCAGAACGAGTTGGAGTTCGGCATCCAGGTGGAGCGGCTCAAGCGCGCCTATGAGCAGCAGAAGGCCCTCTATGAAGACAAGCTCATCGCAAAGGAAGAGTATCTGAAGGCTGAGGAAGATTATGAGCTTGCCCGCCAGAAATATGCCCTTATCCGCGAACGCTCGAAGCAGGACAGCCTCTACCGCGGCACGCAGATCGACCGTATGGAAGAGAGCCTCGACAATATGCTGCTCAATATGCAGATGATCCGCCGCCGCAAGAGCAACCTTATCGTGAAGGCCCCCATCGACGGCGAACTCGGCCTGCTGGACGTCGTACTCGGCCAGAGCATAGCCAGCGGCACCAAGATAGGCCAGGTCAATTCAGTCGGAACATATAAGGTTGAAGCGCAGATCGACGAGCATTACATCGACCGCGTCGTCGCAGGCCTCGAAGCTACTTTCGAGCGTCAGGGCGAGACCTATGCCACCAGCATCCGCAAGGTCTATCCGGAGGTGCGCGACGGCAAGTTCCAGGCTGACTTCAAGTTCGAGGAGCAGCAGCCCGACAACATCCGCGCCGGCCAGACCTACTACCTTAACCTCCAGCTCGGCCAGCCCGAAGAGGCTGTCATCATCCCCCGCGGCACTTTCTACCAGAAGACCGGCGGAAAATGGATATACGTGGTTAACAAGGAAGGCACCAAAGCCGTCAAGAGAGAGATACGCATCGGCCGCCAGAACCCGCAGTACTACGAAGTCCTGGAAGGTCTGGAACCCGGCGAGAAGGTGATTACCTCCGGATATGATACATACGGTGATTCAGATGTGCTGGTATTCTAAGCGATGAAAAGTTTTTGGAATTTTCTCAAGAAGAACAAGCTGTACGGGGCCATCAACATCTTGGGCCTCACGGTCTCGATGGCCTTCGTGCTCCTGCTGGCGGCATATGTCCAGCGGCAGCTGTCCACGGACTCCTTCCAGGAGAATGCCGACCGGATATTTGTCGTTGCCAACGAGCACAGTCTTACGATGGGTTATTGGCTGGACAAGCATCTGAAGAACAATTTCCCTGAGATCGAGAAGGGATGCTGCGTCGCCAATATGGCTTCGGCCGCGCCTTTCCATATCGACGGGGCCGGCGGAGAACTGGTATATGGACAGATGATGTCGGCCGACAGCACGTTCTTCGACATCTTCAGCTATGAACTGGCCGCCGGAAACAAGGCCGACTGGCACCTTTCCTGGGACCGTTGTATGATCAGCGAAGAATTCGCAAACGCCCATTTCGGCGACAAGGACCCGATCGGGAGGCAGCTGTTTTCCGAGGGTGGAGAGGCCAATCTGACCATCTGCGGCGTCCTGAAGGATTTCGGCAACTCCGTTCTCAAGACGCCGGATGTGCTGGTCCGCGGCGAGATGATGCCGAAAAACAATTCTGCGCACGATGAGTATATGAGCAATGCGGGAGCCGGGACCTGTTTTGTGATGACATACCCGGGCGCCGACCTTGGGGCCAAGAAAGGGGAGCTGCTGAATTGGCTGGAAGAGAATTTCTGGATTTATAAGAGCAACTGTGACCAGGTCCGCCTCATACCGTTGAGAGATTTGTATTTCCTCGATGAAGGCAATCTCGACTGGAATGGAACCGTTCAAATCGGCAACCGGGATTTCGTGAACCTACTGCTGGCGATGTGCCTGCTGCTGCTGGCCTTCGCAGTACTCAACTATATCAATATGACCACAGCCCTGACTGGCTTCCGTGCCAAAGAGATGGCCACCCGCAGGCTCGTTGGAGCCGATAAACGGGGTATTTTCCTGAAAGTCATTGCCGAGAGCACCATCATCTGCGGCATCTCGATGCTGCTGGCCATCCTGCTGGCAGAGGCGCTTTCTCCGCAGGCATCCCGTCTTCTGGAATATCAGGTGTCAATTTTCAAGGCGGTGACCCCGGTTAATGTGTTGCTGGTGCTGGCCTTCATCGTTGTGCTCGGCATTTTGGCCGGCATCGTTCCTGCCTTGCTCATCCAGCGTGCACAGCCTATCGAGATCGTCAGGGGGACGCTGCGGCTCAAGACGAAAACCGTCTACAGCAAGGTCATCATCGTCCTGCAGAATGTGGTTGCAGTTGTGATGCTGGTGAGCGCCCTGACGATGGGTCTCCAGATCCGTCATATGATAACGGCCGACCTGGGATACAACACTAAAGACATACTTGTCATCGAAAATGACTTCGGACAGAGCGGCCAGCTCCGCCCGCTGCTGGACCGGCTGAGAGCGGAAACCTGCGTGGAGGAAGTGGGGCAGGGCAACGGCATTCCGTTGGAGGGAACGAATAATATCACTATGGAAGTCGGCACCGACAACTGGGTGTCATTCCAGCAGATCCAGGGAGACGACCAGTATTTCCAGATCCTTGGGCTGAAGGAAAAGCAGGACAATCACCAGCGAGCCTGGTGGCTCAATGAATACGCCTTCAAGCTGATAGGCATCGATGAGTCGGAGACGGAATATGTGACTTCAGCGGACGGCAGTTTCCCCATCGGCGGCGTTTACTACGATTTCAAGGTGCGTCCGCTCGAATCGGCCCAAAGCGCGGCAATGATCTACAACTGGAAAGAAAGCCCGGACGACAATTTCCCCTGGGTGCTGGTGGTCAAGACCAATGGAGACAAGAATGTCGCCCGCAAGAAAGTTGAGGCCATTGTGGATGAAGTGTTCCCTGGCAGAATGTTCGCGGGGACTTATATTGAGGAGATGATAGAAGAAGGCTTCAAAGACGAAAGCCGAGTTCTGAACATCGTGCTCATCTTCACGCTGCTTTCCATCCTGGTGAGCGCCCTCGGCCTCTTCGCGATGAGCTCCTACTATATGCAGCAGGAAATCCGCAGCGTATCTGTCAAAAAAGTCTTTGGAGCCGATTATTCCGGTGTGCTGAAGGAACTGGTGCTGTCCTTTATGAAGATGGTGGGAGTTGCCTTTGTCATCGGTGTTCCGATTGCCTGGTTCATTATGAACCGCTGGCTCTCGGGTTACGGCCACCGCATCGTCCTTCACTGGTGGATTTTCGCCCTGGCCGGCCTGGTGGTCGCCCTGATCGCCATCATTTCCGTCCTCTACCAGAGTATCAAAACCGCCCGGACCAATCCGGCCGAGGCGTTGAAGAAAGAATAGAAAAACAATAAAACATATAACAATGATTAAAGTATCAAACCTCAGTAAGATCTTCCGCACGGAAGAAATCGAAACCACAGCTCTCAACGGCGTTTCATTCGAAATCAAGGACGGCGAGTTTGTCGCCATTATGGGCCCTTCGGGCTGCGGCAAGTCCACGCTGCTCAACATCCTCGGCCTGCTGGACAATCCCACCAGCGGCAGCTATGAACTCCTCGGCACCGAGGTCGGCGGCCTCAAGGAGAAAGAACGCACCAAGTTCCGCAAGGGGAACATCGGCTTCGTGTTCCAGAGCTTCAACCTGATCGATGAGCTCAATGTCTATGAAAACATCGAGCTGCCGCTGCGCTATCTGAACATCAGCGCCAGCGAGCGCAAGGCCAAAGTTACGGAGATTATGAAGCGTATGGCCATCAGCCACCGTGCCAACCACTTCCCGCAGCAGCTCTCCGGCGGTCAGCAG
>JAFXPV010000077.1 GCA_017527625.1 Bacteroidales bacterium
CCGCAGCGGACTGTCGTTCGACGGCCAGCTCTGGATGCGGGAGGAGATAGTTCCCGGGCTGAAAAAGATTACCGACGACGTGCACGCTGCCGGAGCGAAGTGCTCCATCCAGCTCGGCCATTGCGGCAATATGACTCATCGTGCCACCTGCGGCTGCACTCCCGTGGGTGCTTCAAGCGGTTTCAACCTCTATTCGCCGACATTTGTGCGGGGTCTGAAGGTGGCTGAGATCGATTCTCTGGTGGAGGATTTCGGCAAGGCCGTGAACCTGGCCCGTGAGGCAGGGTTCGACTGTGTGGAAATCCACGCCGGCCACGGCTATCTGATAAGCCAGTTCCTGTCGCCCTATACAAACCATCGTCACGACGAGTACGGCGGTTCGCTGGAAAACCGTATGCGCCTTATGCGTCGTGTCATCACCCGGGTGATGGAGGCCGCCGGAGACGATATGGGAGTGATAGTGAAGATGAATATGCACGACGGTTTCCGCCGCGGAATGCAGGAGGCTGAGTGCCTGGAAGTGGCGCGCGAGCTGGAGCGTCTGGGTGTCCACGCCATCGTGCTTTCGGCCGGTTTCGTGAGCAAGGCGCCGATGGAGGTGATGCGCGGAGCGATGCCTCTCAAGACGCTGGCCCATTATATGGACCTGCGCAAATTCTGGTGGCTGAAGGCTCTTGTCCGCTGTTTCGGCCGCATAATGATTCCGACCGTGCCCTACAAAGAAGGTTATTTCCTCGATGATGCGAAGAAGTTTCGTGCAGCGGTGAAGCTGCCGTTGATATATGTTGGTGGCCTCGTGTCCCGCGCAAAGATGGAGGAGGTGCTCGAAGCAGGTTTCCAGGGCCTGCAGGTGGCCCGTGCGCTGGTGCGCGACACTGACTTCGTCAGGAAACTGCAGCGTGGCGAGATTGACTGCAGTCCCTGCGGCCATTCAAACTACTGCATAGGCCGTATGTACACCCTCGAAATGAAATGCAATACCTGTGTGGCCAACCTGCCGGAGAAACTCCGCAAAGAGGTTGAGGCTGCAGAGAAAAGGTGGAAATGAACCCCAAAACCATAATTACAGGTGCCACGGGCAGTATGGGAGCGGCAGCCGTAGAGGCTCTCTCCCTTCAGGGAATACCCGTCATTATGGCCTGCCGCAACCTCGCGAAAGCCGAAGCGGTCAAGGCAGACATCCTTTCCCGCATTCCCTCGGCTGAACTGGACATAAGGGAACTTGACCTTGCCTCCCTGGCATCGGTAAGGGAATTCGCCGACGGCATCGGAGCGGGGGAGGCCTCGGCTCTCTTCAACAATGCCGGCGTCATCTCCAAAGGTTATTCCATTACCGGAGACGGCTTGGAGAACACCTTTGCCGTCAACTATTTCGGGCCCTGGCTGCTGACCAGGCTGTTGCTTCCGAAGATGCCGGAAGATGCGCGGATCGTCAATATGATTTCACTGACCTGCCGCTATGTGCCGCTGACCGAACAGACACTGCACCCTGAGAAGAATGATTTCCGTCAGCTGAAGACTTATGCCAGTGCCAAAAGGGCGCTGATATCGTTTTCGATGGAACTGTCCCGCAGGTATCCGGCGCTGAGGGTCAATCTTGCTGAACCTGGCATCGTGGCCTCGGATATGATAGACCTTGGGCATTGGTACGACCCTCTGGCAGACGCCCTGTTCAAACCATTCTGCAGGAAACCCGAGGCTGGAGTACAGCCTGCCCTGCGTGCCCTTGCATCCGACAAGTGCAACCGCTGCTTCATCGGGAAGTCGGACCGTGAGATTCCGGACCGATATGCAGATCCGGACCTCGACGCCCGCATCTGGGCGGAGACAGAAAGGATGATTAGTTTTTAGCTTTCTTCCTGAACATATACTTCCGGGCAACCGCTACTCCTACCCGGTAGGGAAGTGGCCGCAGCGCGCGGTCGGCTTCCTTCAGTTTCTTGCGGATGTCGATGCCCTGCGGGCAGAGTCTCTCGCACTTGCCGCACTCGATGCACTGGCTCGGGAAGGCCGGCTTCTCCCGCATCGAAATGGTCTGGGCATATTGCCAGCGGCCTGAATGCTTTGACTCGGAATACATTGTGTTGTAGCACAGGAACGCTCCAGGTATGTCTACACCCTGGGGGCAGGGCATGCAGTAGCGGCAGCCCGTGCAGCGCACTTTCTCGGTCTTGCGTATCTCCTTGCGGATGGCCTCGATAAGTGCCTGGTCTTCTGCGGTGAAACTTCCCACTGCGGCTTCCGAGGCAGTCCGGACATTCTCCGCAACCATCTCGTCCGAGTTCATACCGGACAGGACCACGGTCACTTCGGGCTGGTTCCAGAGCCAGCGCAGCCCCCACTCGGCGGGGCTCCACCCCCTGGGACTGGCCTCGATGGCCTTCCTTGCGCCGGACGGCAGCGACTTTACGAGTTTTCCGCCTCTGAGCGGTTCCATTATGATGACGGGGATGCCCTTTGCCGCAGCTGCCTTGAGGCCGGTGACGCCTGCCTGGTTGTTCTCATCCATAAAGTTGTACTGGATTTGGCAGAAATCCCAGTCATAGTCGTCCAGTATCTTCAGGAACTGGTCGGTGTTGCCGTGGTATGAGAACCCGATGTTGCGGATGGCTCCTGACTCTTTCTTCGCGGCGATCCACTTGACGATGCCGAGCTTCTTCAGTTTTTCCCATTGGGCGTAGTCAGTGATCATATGCATCAGGTAGTAGTCGATATAGTCGGTGCGCAGACGCTTGAGTTGCTCCTTGAAGTAATTCTCTATCGCGGGAGTGCGGTGGATCATATACTGCGGCAGCTTTGTGGCTATGTGGACTTTGTCGCGCAAGGCGTTACGCTCCAGGATTTCTCCCAGCGCCACTTCGCTTCCGGGGTAGATGTAGGCTGTGTCGTAGTAGTTCACTCCGGCTCCGTATGCGGCGAGGATCTGCTTCTCCGCCTTTGCTAGGTCGATGGATCCCGCCGAGCGGCTGAAGCGCATGCAGCCGAATCCGAGGGCTGAGAGCTGCACTCCGTTTCTGTCTTTTCTGTATTGCATGATGATGGTTCTAGCAAATGTAAAGATACGGATATTTCTTATCTTTGTTATATGCCTGACGGATTGTTGAAATACGACTTGGGAGCCGGCGTCGAGGCTTTCACTGCAAGGCGGGATTCCGTGCTGCCGTATCCTGTCGTACAGGGACATCAGGTGCACGACATACGGGTCGCCGTGGTGGAAAGGTGGATGACCAGGGAAGAGCTGGAGGGTTTCGATGCGTTCGTGACGAATGTGCCCGGGCTGGCCATCGGAGTCCGCACTGCCGACTGCGTGCCAGTGCTGCTCTACGATCCTGTGCACCGGGCTGTCGCTGCCGTACACGCAGGGTGGAAAGGCACTGTGAAGCATATTTCCCAACTGGCCATCGAAGTCCTGACTGGCCGGTATGGCTGCGAGCCTTCAGGAATGAGAGCCGTCATTGGCCCGGCCATAGGTCCGGACAGTTTTCAGGTAGGGGAGGAAGTGGTCGCCAAGTTCCGTGAGGCCGGTTTTCCCCTCGCTGAGGTCTGGTCGTTCCGGGGACAGGGCGACGGAAGTCCGATGTCGGGAGGCCATCACATCGACCTTTTCAAGGCCAACCGGTGGCTTCTGGAAGAAGCCGGAATCCCTGCGGCGAACATTTCAGTCTGCGCTGTAGATAC
>JAFXPV010000078.1 GCA_017527625.1 Bacteroidales bacterium
ATGGCCGCGGCATTCCGCTGGAGTCAGTGGTGGACGCCGTGAGCAAGCTCAACACGGGTGCCAAGTTCGACAATGCGGTTTTCAAGAAGTCGGTCGGCCTGAACGGTGTCGGCCTTAAAGCCGTCAACGCGCTCTCCAGCAGTTTCACCGTGCAGGCTTTCCGTAACGGACGCACGGTGCGTGCACAGTTCGAGCGCGGCAAGCTGCTCGGCAGGGAAGAGTCCGACACGAACGAGAAGAACGGCACGATGGTGAGCTTCATTCCCGATGAAGAGATTTTCCCGGGATATGCTTTCCAGAACGACATCCTCGTGACGATGTTCAAGAACTACGCATACCTGAACGTAGGTCTCCAGCTCATCTACAACAAGGAAGTCTTCAAGTCCGAAAACGGACTGCTCGACCTGCTGAACGACAGTCTCGACGAGCAGCCTCTCTACGAACCCATCCATCTCAGCGGCCAGGACATCGAAGTGGTCATCACCCACGGCCTTAAGTACGGCGAGAACATATACTCTTTCGTCAACGGACAGAACACCATCCTCGGAGGTACGCACCTGGCGGCATTCAAGGAGGCTCTGGGCAAGACGCTCAAGGAGTTCTACAAGAAGGATTTCACTCCGGCGGACACCCGCCAGTCCATCATCGGCGCCATCAGCATCCGTGTGCAGGAGCCTGAGTTCGAGGCCCAGACCAAGGTGCAGCTCGGCAGCAAGAATATGTCGAAGGACGGTCCGACCATCCAGAAGTTCGTGGGCGACTTCATCAGCAAGGAGCTCGACAACTACCTCCACAAACACCCCGCGACCGCCGACATCCTGCTCCAGAAGATCCTTGCTTCGGAGAAGGAGCGCAAGGCCATCCAGGGCATCCGCAAGGAGGCCAAGGAGCGCATCAAGAAAGCATCTCTCAACAACAAGAAGCTCAGCGACTGCAAGGTCCACTTCACTGACAAGGGGGAGGAGGCCGCCCGTTCGATGATATTCCTCACCGAGGGCGATTCGGCTTCCGGCTCCATCAAGAAAATCCGCAATACCGTCAACCAGGCGGTCTTCAGCCTCAAGGGAAAGCCGCTGAACAGCTACAAGGCTTCCAAGAAGGATGTTTATGAGAACGAAGAGCTCGCGCTGCTGCAGGCAGCCCTCAACATAGACGAAGACATCAACAATCTCCGCTACAACTACGTTGTGATTGCCACTGATGCCGATATGGACGGTATGCACATCCGTCTGCTGCTTCTTACTTTCTTCCTCAAGTTCTATCCCGAGCTGGTGCGTGCCGGCCACGTATACATCCTCCAGACTCCTCTGTTCAGGGTGGCTGACAAGGCACACAACATTTATTGCTACAGCTCTTCGGAGAAGGAAGCGGCCACAAAGAAGCTCGGCAAGAATGCCCAGGTGACCCGTTTCAAAGGCCTCGGCGAGATTTCGCCGGAAGAGTTCAAGGGTTTCATCGGGGACGACATCAAGCTCGAGACGGTGCGCCTCACCAAGGAAGACAATATCGCCGACCTGCTCGAATTCTATATGGGAGAGAATGACAGTGTCCGTCTTGATTTCATCAGGGACAACCTCCGCAGCGACATCGACAACACGGAAGAAGCCCAGTAGAAATGAAACAGAAGACAGCGAAATTCATTTTTGAAAAAATCCTCGGTTGGACTGCCGTGACTCCGGCGGTTCCGGAAAAGAAAGCCCTCATCCTGGGCGTTCCCCATACGACAATCTGGGACCTCCCCATCTCATACCTCTACTACACCGCGATAGGGAACCGTATCACCATCCTCGTCAAGGAGAAGTTCTTCGTGTTCCCCATAAAGGGTCTCATCAAGAAGATGGGCGGCGTGCCGCTGACCAGCAAGGTGAACGTTATGATCCAGATAGTCAACCTGTTCAACAGCAGCGAAGTTTGCCACTACGGAATGGCTCCGGAAGGTACTCGCGCGGCGGTGAAGCACTGGCGCACCGGTTTCCACTACATCGCCAAGAAAGCGGACGTCCCTGTCTACCTCGGATACATCGACTGGAAGCACAAACGCATATCCCGCGGCGAGATTTTCGAGCTGACTGACGATGCCGAAGAGGATCTGCGCAGGATGCAGCGCATATACAAAAGTTTGCCCATCAGCGGGCTCCATCCAGAAAAGGTGGCCTATTTGGACGATTTATAACGAATAATGATTATATTAGCGGATTCGCAAAACAACAACAAATAATATTTTTTACTGATTATGTCTGAAAAACTTTTTACCGAATTCCCGCCAGTCACCACCGAACAGTGGGAAGAGGTGATTACCAAAGACTTGAAAGGGGCCGACTATGACAAGAAGCTTGTCTGGAAGACCATCGAGGGTTTCAACGTGCGCCCTTATTACCGCGCCGAAAACCTCGCCGACATCAAGTTCAGGGATACCCTGCCGGGCCAGTTCCCGTTCGTAAGGGGTACCAAAAAATCTAACGAATGGCTCATACGCCAGGATTTCTGTGCTTGCGAGAATCTCGAAGAAGCCAACAAGCTCGCTCTTGACGCCCTGATGAAGGGTGCCAACTCAATCGGATTCGAACTTCCCCACAGGGCTCTGGACGAGAAAGAGATGGCTGTCCTGCTCAAGGACATCTGCCTTCAGGCCATCGAAGTAAACTTCTGCGGCTGCTGCCCGGGCAAGACCCGCGGCACCCTCGACAGCTTCCTCAAGTATGCCGAGGCTCAGGGTGTAGCAAAGGATGAAATCCGCGCAAGCTTCGATTTCAGCCCGCTCCACGCACTGACAGTCAAAGGCCGCTTCTGCGATGACGCTTTCGATAAGCTCGCCGACTGCGTAAAGGCTGTCGCTGCTTATCCCGGCATCCGCGTGGTAGCCGTCAAGGCTTGTGATTTCAACTCAGCAGGCAGCAGCATCAGCCAGGAACTCGGCTATGCTATGGCCATCGGCAGCGAGTATATGACTGCCCTCACCGACAGAGGTCTCGACGCCGCTGAGGTTGCCCGCCGCATCAAATTCATCTTCGCCATCAGCGGCAACTATTTCTTCGAGATCGCCAAATTCCGCGCAGCCCGCGTGCTGTGGGCCAACATAGTGAAGGCTTACGGAGTCGAGGACCTCGACGCAATGAAGATCAAGGTACACGCTGTGACCAGCAGCTGGAACCAGACTGTTTATGACGCATACGTCAATATGCTCCGCGGCACGACCGAGGCTATGAGCGCCGCCCTCGCTGGCGTCGACTCTATCGTAGTGCTTCCGTTCGACCACGCGTTCCGCGCTCCGAACGAGTTCTCAAACCGTATCGCCCGCAACACCCAGTCAATCCTCAAGGAAGAAGCTCACTTCGACAAGGTTGAGGATCCCGGCGCTGGCAGCTATTACATCGAGACCCTCACCAGCTCGATCGCCAAGGCTGCCTGGGACATCTTCAAGTCAGTTGACGAGAAAGGCGGCTACGTCGAGGCATTCAAGGCCGGTGACGTTCAGGCTGCAGTGAAGGCCGTTTCCGACAAGAGGGACCAGGCCATCGCAAAACGCCGCGACACCATCCTCGGTACCAACCAGTATCCTAACTTCCTCGAGAAGGCTTCAGACGAGATCACCAAAGAGATCGTGACCCGCGACGCAAGTTGCGGTTGCTGCTGTGGCAAGGACGACGACAAGAAGGTTGCAGAACCTCTGCGTCCCTACCGCGGCGCCCAGGCTTTCGAGGCTCTGCGTCTTGCCACCGACCGCAGCGGCAAACAGCCTCAGGCCTTTATGCTCACCTTCGGCAACCTCGCAATGTGCCGTGCCCGCGCCCAGTTCAGCTGCAACTTCTTTGCAGTGGCAGGCTTCAAGGTAGTCGACAACAACCGCTTCTCTTCAGTTGAAGAAGGTGTCGAGGCCGCTCTGGCAGCCAAGGCTGACATCGTTGTAGCTTGCTCTGCCGACGATGAATATGCAGAGGCAGTTCCGAAGATCAAGGAACTCATCGGCGACAAGGCCATCGTAGTCGTTGCCGGCGATCCCGAGTGCCGCCCGGAACTCGAAGCCAAGGGTATCGATAAATACATACACGTCAGATGCAATGTCCTCGAAACTCTCAAAGAGTATCAGGCAGAAATGGGTATTAAAGAACTTTAAAGAATCAGCAGATGAAACCTACTTTTACAGATATAAAAGATCTCAAGGAATTCGGTGCTGCCCCTGCCTGCTCTAAAGATGCTGCACAGGAGCTCTGGCACACCCCTGAAAATATAGACGTCAAGTCTCTCTATACTGCTAAGGACCTCGAAGGAATGGAGCACCTGAACTATGCTGCAGGTATCGCCCCTTATCTCCGCGGACCTTACTCAACTATGTACGTGATGCGTCCCTGGACCATCCGTCAGTACGCCGGCTTCTCTACCGCTGAGGAGTCCAACGCATTCTACCGCCGTAACCTGGCTTCCGGCCAGAAAGGTCTTTCCGTAGCGTTCGACCTTGCAACCCACCGTGGCTATGACGCCGACCACCCCCGCGTAGTCGGTGACGTCGGCAAGGCCGGTGTGAGCATCTGCTCGGTGGAGGATATGAAGGTCCTCTTCGACCAGATCCCTCTCGGCAAGATGTCAGTGTCAATGACAATGAACGGCGCCGTGCTTCCCATTATGGCCTTCTACATCGTGGCTGGTCTGGAGCAGGGCGTGAAACTCGAGGAGATGGCTGGTACCATCCAGAACGACATCCTCAAGGAGTTTATGGTCCGCAACACCTACATCTATCCGCCTGAGTTCTCTATGCGTATCATCGGCGACATCTTCGCCTATACGTCCAAGAATATGCCTAAGTTCAACTCGATCTCAATCTCCGGCTACCATATGCAGGAAGCCGGTGCGACCAACGACATCGAGATGGCTTACACCCTGGCCGACGGTCTGGAGTACCTCCGCACCGGTATCAAGGCTGGCATCGACGTCGACGCTTTCGCTCCGCGTCTGAGCTTCTTCTGGGCTATCGGTATGAACCACTTTATGGAGATTGCCAAGATGCGTGCAGCACGTATGCTCTGGGCCAAGCTGGTCAACCAGTTCAATCCCAAGAATCCGAAGAGCCTCGCCCTGCGTACCCACTGCCAGACTTCTGGCTGGTCGCTCACCGAGCAGGATCCTTTCAACAACGTGGCACGTACCTGCATCGAGGCTATGGGAGCTGCCCTGGGACACACCCAGAGTTTGCACACCAACGCCCTCGACGAGGCTATCGCCCTGCCTACCGACTTCAGCGCGCGTATCGCCCGTAACACCCAGATCTACATCCAGGAAGAGACTTCAGTATGCAAGAACGTCGATCCCTGGGCCGGCAGCTACTACGTAGAGAGCCTCACCAAAGCGCTTGTCGACGCTGCCTGGAAGCATATCCAGGAAGTTGAGGAGCTCGGCGGTATGGCCAAGGCCATCGAGACAGATATTCCGAAACTCCGCATCGAGGAGGCCGCTGCCCGCAAGCAGGCCCGCATCGACGCCGGCATCGAGAAGATCATCGGTATCAACGAGTACCGCCTCGAGCACGAGGATCCCATCGAGATCCTTGCAGTGGACAACACCAAGGTTCGTGAGAGCCAGATCGCACGTCTGAAAGACCTTCGCGCACACCGCGACGAGGCTGCTGTCCAGGCTGCCCTTGCTGCTATCACCAAGGCTGTCGCCGAGAAGAACGGCAACCTTCTGGAGCTTGCAGTCGAGGCCGCCAAGGTCCGCGCTACCCTCGGCGAGATCAGCGACGCTTGCGAAAAGATTGTTGGACGCTATAAAGCTATCATCCGTATGAACACAGGTGTTTACTCATCAGAGATCAAGAATAACGACGAGTTCGAGAAGGCCAAGGCTATGGTTGCCGACTTCGCCAAGAAGGAAGGCCGTCAGCCTCGTATTATGGTTGCCAAACTCGGTCAGGACGGTCACGACCGTGGAGCCAAAGTCGTTGCCACCGGTTTCGCAGACTGCGGTTTCGACGTCGATATGGGCCCTCTGTTCCAGACTCCCGAAGAGGCTGTGAAACAGGCTGTCGAGAACGACGTCCACATCCTCGGCATCAGCTCTCTTGCTGCCGGCCACCTTACTCTCGTTCCTCAGGTTATCGAGGAGCTCAAGAAGTACGGCCGCGAGGATATCATCGTCACTGTCGGCGGTGTGATCCCCGCCCAGGACTATGACGCTCTGTACAAGGCTGGCGCCGCCGCCATCTTCGGCCCCGGTACCCGCATCCCGATGTGCGTCATCAAGATGATCGAACTGCTCAACGCCGCACGCGAGGCGTAGGGCAGGGAAGACCCCCAAGAAGAAAGGCGACCCCCGGGCCGCCTTTTTTTGCGCCCGTCTGTCCACGCAGACCCGCCCTCCGGTGGACGGACTGCGGATTTTTGCCCGTCTGTCCACCCAGACGGGCCTTCCGGTGGACGGACCGCAGATTTCGTCCCGTCTGTCCACCCAGACGGGTCTTCCGGTGGACGGACCGCGGATTATTGCCCGTC